>NZ_KB907307.1:315866-631732 GCF_000381925.1 Nocardia sp. BMG111209 | reverse complement strand
GATCGCCACCAGGTCGTAGACGTGGTCGCGGCCATACCAGCGTCCGGCGACGCGCACCGGCCCGGCCCTGGTGACCGCGCGGGCCGCGCGGATGTCCAGACCACCATCAGGGGTCCGGGGAATCGGCATGTCCGGGATGTCGCGAATGATCGCGTCGATGACGGTGGTGTATCCGGCCGGGCTGTAGTCGCGCCGTAGTGCGGCGGGGTGCATCCATGGCCCGGCGGCGTCGGGGTTGGATTCGGCCCACTGTTGCCCGAGCTCGGTGACCATAGCGCGGGTGGGGCCGTCGTGCCATCGGGTGACCACCTCGAAGTATCCGCGCGGCGCGGTGCGGACCGACCATCGGATCTGTGGCCATTGCTTCCGGAGGGCGTTCTTCCATCGTTTCGCCACGTCGGGGACCGTGATACTCATGTCGTGCCGGTGCTTTCCTCAGGCGGGGGTGAGGACGGCGAACATGCGCTCGAGGGTGAGTGCGTCGGCGTCGGCGCGTTTGCCGGTGATCGCGTACGCGGTGTTGCGTCCGCCCCGGTCACCGCGCACCGGCCGGACATGGTGCTGCCACGTGTTCACTGCCTGCAACCACCCGAAACCCGTTCCTGCCCACGGTGTCACGCGCTCATCGGAAGTCCACAACAGCTCGATCTGATCCCGCTTCGCCTGCGCGCGGGTGCGGGCGGCTTTACCGCTGTCGGCGTCGGGTAGCGGCGCGAAATCGTCGAGCAACCGCCCGAACTGGGGCCGTGACACGGTCAGATCGCAGAGTTTCGCGATGTCGGCAGCGAACGACTGTTCGGCCTCCACGATCATGTCCAGCGCTTCGCGGGCGTCACGTAACTGTAACTGCGACAACACACTCCGGCGGCGTAGCTTCCACATGCGGCCGGATCGTTCGGCTTCCCGCAAGGCCCATGCGTGCGTGTTGTCGCACACGACAACCTGATTCACGGCGCTGTAGGTCAACGGCAACGATCCGTCCATGGATGCGGATGCCAGGATGGAGGACCGGAAGTCCACGCCCTCTCGGGTTTTCACGGTGTCGGGGCGTTCGATCTGTACCCATGCCGTTGCCCCGCCTTTGAGCAGACCGGCCGATCCGATACCCAGCGAATCATCCGACACGGCGAGTCCGTCCGGGGTGATCAAGGCGGCGAGTCCGTCCAGCAACATGTCCGTGTATTGCATGACCGGGTATTTGCTGGAGAACACGCCCAAAGGGCGGCCGGTGTCGCAGCGGTACACGATTTTCCGGGTCAAGTCGGCCATCATCGGAAACGGTGACCCCGGCACCTGCACCAGCCGATAGCCGGGCTGTTCGGGATCGGCCGGGGTTTCGGGGACCGCGTCGAACGGCACCGGATAGTGCGGGGCGACCGCTTCGGCACGCCAGCCGAACAACCGGCGGCGCACATCGGCGGCGGGCACATACCCGGGGTAGTGGTTCGGTTCGCTGCCCTGGTCTTCGGCGCGGTAGTGCCAGGCGGTGCCACGCTGGTCGGTCATCCCGATCAACGTCTGCGTGTTGAGCCACTCGCTGGTTTCCTGCGACATGATTAACAGTCCTCTCGTGCAATACTTTTCACTGATCCAGCGCATGCCTGCAAGGCACGCGGGTATACCGTCAGGCGGGCCGGTCCGCCCTGGACCCCTTGCGGGGCGGACCGGCGGGAGACGTGCCCTCAGGCGGCGATGGCTTTCTGTTCTCCAGCGTCGGCCTGGGCCTGGGTGCGGCGGGCTTTCTGGTCCTCGATCAACGCATCGATGTCGATGTCGGCCAGCTCGCAATGTCCGGCGGTGACCTGTTCCACCAGCTCCAGGGTGTGGCCTTGCTCGGCCAGATGGCGCAGATACCGGCGGTACCCGGGACCGTCGCCCCACCAACTGTTGGTGGTGTCCGCGCGCCAATGGTCCTTGGCCATGCGGGCCTCGTGCGCCCCCAACACCAGCCCATACACCACGACCATGCTGCGATTGCCGGACGCGTCGGCGGTGTGCTTCAACGCCTTCTCCCGATCGGCGAGCCCGAGCAACTCCAGCCCGGTCGACTGCGACAGATGCCGGTTCACCAATTCCGGTTCATACAACAAGGTTTCGGCGATGAACGCAGCGGCCCCGGCCGGTAACGTCTTGCGCGCCACCAGTTGCGCGACGAACTCGCACCGCCCGGCCTTGGCGGCCTCCCCTTCCCGGTTCAACGCAATCACCATCGCCCGCTTACGGCGCTCGGCCTCGCGCTGGGCTTCCTCGGCCTGCCGGGCGGCCTCCGCTGCCACCCGTGCCGCTTCCCGGGCCGCTTCGGCGGCGGCTTCGCGGTCGGCGTCGCTGACCTGCGGGCCGTCGCTGTCGTCGTCCTCGCCGGTGGCTGGGTGCTGGTCGTCCACGATGCCGGGAACGGGGGTGTCGTAGTCCTCGTCTTCGCGGACCACCAGACCGGACGCGTCCAGATGTTCGGCCGGTAACCAGAACTCCGGTTCCCACCCGTCCGACAGGGTCACTGTGTCGAGGTGCCGTTTTCCCTCGGCCGGGGTGCGCGACGGGTAGTAGCGGGTATTCCAGTCGATCACGTCGAAATCGACCTCTTCGCCAGTCTCCTTGTCGAGCGCTACTGATTCCGGGCGTAACTCCACCAGGACCACCCACAACGCCGGATGTGTGTCGATCACATCTCTGGTGACCTCGTCGCCGTCGGCGGTGCGCAAGTGGCCCGGTTCGTAATAGTCGTCCTCGAGCAACTCGGTATAGGCGGCACCGGGCTCACGGACCATGAACGGATGCCCGCGTTCGGCGAACACCAGCGACTGCGTGAACTGCTCGGTGATCTGTGCGCGGTCGGCGGCGATGCGGCGGGCCGCACCGGCGAACTCCCCGGCGGGCACCGACAGCAACCGTTGCACCGCGTCGATATCGCCTGCCTGCTCGTACTCGGCGATCACCGCTGCCTGCTCGAACGACAGTTGCCCGGAATCCACTGCGCCCATCGCGGTACGGGAGTCGACGGCCGTCAGAGCGGCTTTCACTTCGTCTTTTCCTGTGGCGGTGTCGCGGGCGATCCGGGCGATACTGGCCCCGTACAACGACATCTGCGCCCACCGGTTCGCCCGCTCCCGATGTGTGTAATCGGTGCGCCGGTCGTTGGTGTGCATCTCGGCCGCGATCGTGGCGATCATCGCCTCCGCCTCACCCGGCGCGGTGGCGTCACGGATCGCGATCGGCACCGTACGCCCGGTCAACCGCGCGGCCAGCACACGGCGACGGCCCCGCGCCACCCGATACCGGCCCCCCGCAACCGGGTACACCGTGACCGGCTCCAGCACACCCCACGCACGCACAGACTCCACGAACTCCGGATCGTTGCCCAGGTCGTAACGGGATTCGTCGGCGGGAACCTCGAAATCCAGCAGATCCACCGGCACCTCCCACGAACGGGCTCCGGGGTGGTCGTCCACGATCTCCGCGTCGTAGACGACACCAGCGCCAACCAGCGGCCCGGCGTCGACAACGGCGATCTCGGTACCGGACTCGGATACCGCCTCCATCGTTTCGTCGCCTGGAATGCCCGTGTCCTCGACAGCACGGGCGGGGGTCTGGCGGTCGGCCGGATCAATGTCATTGGTCATGATCGGATGGTCCTTTCAGAAAATACAGGTGTCCTGCACGGGCGGTTCTACCGTTGCTTGCCGGGATTGATATCCGGTACTTACTCGCCGGTTTCGGCATCGGTGTCGATGACCAGAGTTGGCATATCGTCCGAGTCTCGGGTGAGGTAGACACCCAACCGGCACGATTCGGTGTTCTCGTCGGGGCTGGGATCGGTGTGGAAACCGAACCGGATAACACTCGGCGGGTAACCGGTCAGTGCCCGTTCGTGAGCGGCTTCCAATACCGCGTCCAGTAACGCTATCGTCGCTTCGATCCGTAATTCGAGTACCAGCGGGACATGACCGGCATGCACCCCGTCGGCGAATGCGGGTTGTTCCCAGGAAATCGCCGCGTGCCAGGCTTGCTCGGTGATGAACACCGGTAACCCGATACCGAACCGGCGGGCGATCTCCCCGACACTGAAATACACTGCGTCGTCCCCGGTGATCCGGTCGTACGGCCGAATCCGATCGTCCGGGAACAAATCCGGGATCACCTGATCACGCATCACGCCACCCCACCCGTGCTGTCGGTGTCGCCGGGCTGGGGGTCGCGGGTAAGGTTCACCGGCCCCATATACAACCCGAACCGGCCCGGACTGACATGCCAGTGCTTACCCTTCCAATCCGGATACGACAGTTTGAACCGGTCCACCGTCTCCGGGTTCAACTCCGCTGCCGTACCGGCCTGCCGGAACTTCTTTTTCCTGTTGTATTCACTACGCGTCAACACATCCGCCACGCCGCTCATCGCTGTACGCCTTCCCGTCGCCTGCGGGCTCCTACCGCCCGTTCTTTTTGCCCTTCCGGCGAAAGAGATTTCAGGACGGGAGATCCGCGAGGGACGCAACCCCGGGACCGGAAAAATTCCGGACGAGCGCCAGCGAGCCCGCCCGAAGGGGACGGAAATTTCCCGGTCCCGGGGTTGACGAACCTGCGGATTCCCGACCTAAAATCACGTGCCGGAAGGGAAAAAATAGATAAAATAAATATGAGCGAAACGCCCCGCATCACTACATCAGCGGCCGACATCGGAGCCCTCCGCTCTTCGCGACCGGGCTGAGGCGTTACTCATTGTTACTCGTACGA
The DNA here is from genome assembly GCF_000381925.1 of Nocardia sp. BMG111209. Taxonomy (NCBI): domain Bacteria; kingdom Bacillati; phylum Actinomycetota; class Actinomycetes; order Mycobacteriales; family Nocardiaceae; genus Nocardia; species Nocardia sp. BMG111209. The sequence goes on along the minus strand of NZ_KB907307.1, from coordinate 627,002 downwards.
CAAACATATTCCCGATACTTGAAATCGGGCAGTAACGGCTCAAATTGCCCGAATGCGCCCATGGTGTGTCTCGGCGTTCCTGTCCGGCAGGCAAATCTTCGGCGTAGCATTCAGGGTGCTCGCCGGGTGAAGCGCCGGATTCCTGCGGTTTGTCGTAAACCGAAGGGACATAAGCCGCGTGGCCAAACTCACCGAAGAACAACGGCAGCGGCGCGCTCAGGCCAAGCTCCGCGCAGAGGCAGAAAACGCCGAACGTCGTGCCGCACGTCGCGCTGCCCGGGATCGCCTTTGGGAGAAGGCAGGAACACGGCTCTCACGATCCGAATTCGAAGCGGGCGTGCCATGCCGAGGTTGCGGTCAGCCCCTCCTCGGCAACGGGGACGAACTGGCTGCTACCGATGAGGAGCGGCGGGCAGCGTTCCGCGAGCGGCACGGTCAATGCGGCGAAGCATCATGGAGCATTGAAAGGTCGAATGTCTCCCACTGCTCGTGGTGCTGTCCACCACCGCCGTGGAGCCAAGAGTGGCATACCGCTATGACCCGCTCCCTGTGGGGAAATGCGCAACCAGAGCAATCGCGACAATATGACGAATGGGAGATCGCCCTGATCTGTGGCCATTCGGTCCGCCCGCGTTGGTACCGGGATAGGGAATGGAAGGAAAAGGTTCACGCCTGCCCGACCTGCCGTACCCAGAGGGGTGTTCTCTCGAGCCGACACGTTGGGCCGGCTTCAGCATGGGTGTGCGACTGGACCAAAGATTCCCGGCGTGCCGAAACTGGGAACGAAGGCGGTGAAGGAATTCAACGCCAATCGGCAACAGCAGCGGGATCGCGTTCCGGCCGATCTTGTGGAGATCTGGGAGCTGAGGATGTCCAAGGCGGAAGACCTTGTTCGATGGCGTGTCCGCCTGGACTGCGGTTGTGTCAAGGAGTTACTGCTTCATGGCGACATGCACTCGCCGCTGGAGGTGGTATGGCCGAGCAGCATCTTGACCGATGGCGACCTTCAACTCGGCGAAATCGAACACGTACATAAAGGCACGACCGATAGTTATCGTGAGACTATCGAATGGGGCGAATCCCGGACCGTGGACCGCCCCGCTGACGCCGTAGAGCCACCCCACTACCTGTCTGGCGAGCCGGACTTCTGGGCCAAAACGCGTCACCCTGAACCCCGAACAATTGCATTATGGAGCGCGACCCTTGAATGTGGACATCATACCGAGGTCCCGGTGGAAGATGTCGATTGGCGTCCCAGCGACGGACCGGTCATCACACTCACTGATGAAGAACGGCAATCGCGATTACCGGATTTCGATCAACTCGTTGCCGAGGCATCCACGGAAAGCCTTCGGGTAATTTATGAACACGTGCGGAGGATGGTGGCCGCCGGCCTACCGGAACCCGCCCCTGAACGGCGCTGCGGCACGTGCCGATATGCCCACCGGGTCGTGTCGTGCGAGCCGAACGGCTGGCTGGTGCCGAGCACACCCCTCAAGAAGCCCAAGGCCACAACGCCCTCGCGCGCATCATTGAAGAAGAAGCTCAAAGATGCCGAAGCAACCGCCAGCAACCTACGCAAACAGCTCGCCGAACTGGACGACGGGCAGATGCCCGCGACTTGAGGCAACATGCTTTTTCCGGGTGCCATTGGAATATCAATTCGCTCGCATGGCCGATGTGCCCGTCGTCATATGCTCAGCCTGAAATCTTCGATCTTCTGCTGCACCAAGCTCTCGGGGGCTTCACCGCCTTCCTTGGTTTCGATCATTTGCATGAGGTCGCCATCAGTTAACGTTATTATGAGTTTCCTATGCATCATCCATTGCTCCCGCAAGATGTGAGTTGATGCTTCATTTCTTCCGGCTCGAGTGGCGATGATTCCAAAAAGTCCAGGCCCCTGTTCGGTCAAGTAATTTGCCATCTGCAAGACAGGATCCTTCGTGATCTCGTCAGTGTAATTTTTTGCATCTATTACCACATGGTCCGCATGGTATTTTTCTCGCATGTATCGCCAGAAGCCCCCTGTGGAATAGTTGGGCATTATAATATCTCTTCTGTTTACCTTGGTGTAATTGCTGAGCTCGTAGATTCCTGGATTAAGTGGCGGCGAGAACAGATAGTCGAAGATGCTGACACAGAGCCTTTGATACCTTTGCCACGCTCCTCTACCGGGCGGAGTCTCGCGTAGTCTGTCCATAAACTCACCGCCGGGTGGCAGGAGAGAATTCGATAGCGCGGCCGATCTGTCGGATCGATTCGGTATCCCTGCGGCCGATTCGCTCCAGTGTGCATACCGATTATGTGAGCGCAGCCAGTCCATATCCAGTATACGAACGTCATGCGCTCGAATATCCTCTATCCTTTCCGGCGATATCGGACCAGGAAAGAATAGGGAGAGCCTCGGCTCCGCTCCGAGATTATGTTCTGCATATATCTCGCCGTACCGTCGAACTTGTGCCAAAGCATCTTCTAATCGACGTCGAGTCTGCGGAGTAGTTCGTCGAACTTCGATAAATTCGAGCTGATCTGGAGTGTTCCCAGTTGAATGGACACCGGATCAAGCCGCGATCTGACTGATTTCCCTGAATCCTAACGCATATTCCATTGGTGTCAAATAGTTGAGAGCTGAATGCCTGCGCTGAACGTTGTAGTAGTTCTCGATCCAGCCGAACGTCGCCTTCCGGAGAACCTCGACCGTCGGCCACGGACGGGTATGGATCAGCTCTTTCTTGTAGGTCGCGAACAGTGATTCCGATACGGCATTATCGAAACAAGATCCAGTCCGACCGAGGGAACGGCGGATACCGTTCCGGCGGCAATACCGGTCGAACTCTCGTGAGGTATATTGCGCTCCCCGGTCGCTGTGAAAAATGATACCCGGCTCCGGCCGGCGACGCCCGAGCGCCATATCCAGGGCCTCCAAAACCAGGCTTGTACGCATATGATCCGCCACGGCCCACCCGATCACCGACCGGTCGTGTACATCGATCACCGTGGCCATGTACGCCCACCCGGACCAGGTCTTCACATACGTGATGTCGCCACACCAGCGCCGGCCCGCACCGCCCCCGGTAGCGAAGTCCCGGCCGATCAGATCCGGCGCGCCGACCGGTCGCGTACCCGCAATCGTGGTCCGCCGGAACGACTTCGGATGTCGTCCTTGCAGGCCCGCGGCCCGCATCAACCGCCACACCCGCTTACGTGACACCCGCCACCCCGCCACCGCCAGGCCGGCATGGATCCGGCGCACACCCGGATTACCGCGCAGCTTCTCGAACATCGCCGCGATCAGCCCGGTCAGCGTGACATCCTCCCGGTCCCGGCCGGACACGGCCCGGCCACGCCACGCGTAATACCCCGACCGGGAAACACCCAGTTCCCGGCACATGAATTCGACACCGAAATCCCCGGACTCGACCCAGCCCGCGATCGCAGCGAACTTTACCGCTGGTCTTTCGCGAACCAGGTCGCAACTTTTTTTGCGAACGCGACCTGCATCTTCAGCTCCGCGTTCTCCGCACGCAAACGCTCCAACTCGGCCCGCTCCGAGTCGGTCAAATCCCGATCAGCGGAATCACCGCCACCGGATTCCTTCGCCTTCTTCAACCAATTCCTCAACGTCATCTCGTGGACACCGATATTCCGCGCCACCTCAGCCACCGGCCGACCTTCATCCCGGACGAATCCTACCGCCTGAGCCCTGTACTCATCAGTAAACCTACGCCGCGTCGATCCCAACACCGAACTCCCGTCCTACCGGGCAGCTTCGACCCTCGTGTCCACCAAACCGGGAACGGTCCACCCAAAGCATGTCGACACACCGCCGGAACAACGCAGTGAGTTTCTTCCGGCCGTCAACGGGCCAGTCTGCGTACAAGACGATTCGCCCCGTACCGTCCGTCTCGATCAAAATCTCGTGGTCGAGAAACTGTCCATCGATGACCGACTTCCACAGTCCAGTCATCTCGGAGTCCCACGCTCGCGCCGATTCGAGCTGATTGCACGCTTGCGGGTAGTACCGCCTGATCACAGCAGTGACGCTAGCAACCGCCACCGACATCTTGTCGTTGAACCGTCACGGGTAAGGGGCCGGCTTCGGTGTCAGACCAGCGCCGGTCGGCGTGGTGGTTGTTGAGCGTAGTAGGCGGTCTCGTATTCGGTGGGGGTGAGGTAGTCCAGTCTGGAGTGCAGGCGGGCGTTGTTGTACCAGTCGGCCCATTCCATGAGCGCGAATTCGACCTCGGCGAGGGTTTTGAAGGGGCCGTGCCGGTTGACCACTTCGGTTTTGAACAGGCCGATGATGGATTCGGCCAGGGCATTGTCGTAGGCGTCCCCAACCGACCCTATGGATGCCGAGAGTCCCTGCAGGGCAAGCGATTCAGTGAAGCTCACGGACACATATTGCTCAGGTTCAACCGGTGGTCGCAACACCCGAGGTCACGGAGGGTGTATGGGAAGGCCATCGGATTGGATGCGAGAGGTGACCGGTCGTGCGCCGATGCGGTCACCGGGACATCCTGGCCACCAGCGGATAGTGGAGCGCCGTTTCTGGGACGAGATCGCCGAGGGGCTGCTGCCGACGGAAGCGGCTGTCGCAGTGGGGGTATCGCCTGTCAAGGGCACTCGATGGTTCCGTGATGCTGGCGGGATGTCGCCGTATTCGTGGAGCCCGCCGGGTGGCCGCTATCTGTCGTTCGCCGAGCGTGAGGAGATCGCGTTGCTGCGGGTGCAGGGCAAGGGTGTTCGGCAGATCGCGCAGGTGCTGGGCCGTAGCCCGTCCACCATCTCCCGGGAACTACGGCGCAACGCCGCCACCCGCGGCGGCACGCTCGACTACCGCGCCTCGGTTGCCCAGTGGAAGGCGGAGCTGTTCGCCCGGCGTCCGAAGGTAGCGAAACTGTCTGAGAATCAACAGCTTCGGGACTATGTCCAGCAGCGGCTCGCCGGTCGGATCGCCGACTCGAAGGGCAGGATCGTGGCCGGCCCGCGGACCGGAGCGTGGACCGGCCGCAACAAGCCCCACCGCTCGGACCGGGAATGGGTGCAGGCGTGGAGTCCTGAGCAGATCTCCCGGCGACTGAAGATCGATTTTCCCGGCGACGCGTCGATGCGGATCAGCCACGAAGCGATCTATCAGGCGCTGTATATCCACGGGCGTGGTGCGCTGGATCGTGAACTGATCCTGAACCTGCGCACCGGCAGGTCGCTGCGCATGCCACGAGCCCGATCCAAGCGGGTGGCCTGGGCGCACATCACCGCGGACGTGCTGATCAGCGAGCGGCCCGCCGAGGCCGAGGACCGTGCGACCGTGGGGCATTGGGAAGGCGACCTCATCATCGGCACCGACCGCTCCGCGATCGGCACCCTGGTCGACCGGACCACCCGATTCACCGTCCTGGTCCACCTGCCACGCGAACACGGATGGAGGGAGACGGCGCCGGTCAAGAACGGCCCGGCTCTCAGCGGCTACGGAGCACTGTCGATGAACAAGGCACTGGCTGCGGCGTTGAAGAAGGTTCCCGCCCCGATGCTGAAGTCCCTGACCTGGGATCGAGGGAAAGAACTGTCCGCACACGCGGCACTGACATCGAAGACTGGCATCCCGGTCTTCTTCGCCGACCCCCACAGCCCCTGGCAACGCGGAACGAACGAGAACACCAACGGCCTTCTACGGCAATATTTCCCGAAGGGCACTGATCTATCACGTTGGACCGCAAGGGATCTCGATGCGGTCGCTCACACACTCAACACGCGCCCACGGAAAGTGCTCGGATGGCGCACTCCGGCCGAAGCGATGGCGCATCACCTACAATCACTGCAACAGCAAAGTGTTGCGTCGACCAGTTGAATCCGCCCTGACTGCCCGCATCGCTGTGATGGATCAGGCCGGGCTCAACGGGATGCCCGTAGTGGCCGCGGCGCCACACGGCCATGTTGAGCGCCTTGGACACCAACGCGGTGGTCTTCGTGGCTGCGGCGGTCCAGCCGACGATCGCGCGAGAGTAGGCGTCGAACACGAACGCCACATAGGCCCACCCGGTCCACGTCGAGACGTAGGTGAAGTCCGCCACCCAGACCCGGTCCGGGGCATCGGTGGTGAAGTCGCGGTTGAGCTTGTCGCCGGCGCGGACGCCGTCTCGGGCCGGGATGGTCGTGCGGTGCCTGCGGCCTCGCACGACACCGTTGAGCCCGATGTCGCGCATGATCCGGTCGACGGTGCAGAACGCCACGTCATGGCCCTGGCGGCGAAGGTACGGGTCATCTTGCGGCGCCCGTACATCTGTTCCGGTGTGCCCTCGAGATCGCGTAACGTGTTCTCCACGTACGCATCTGCGATATCACGCGCCGACGGTGGCCGGTGGCGGGCTTTGCGGTAGGTCCGTGGCGCGATCTGCACGCCGTGCGCGGACAAGGCGCGGCAGATCGACTCGACACCGTAGACCTGGCGGTATTCGTCGATGAATCCGACGATCACCGGTGTCGCGGGTCGAGTTCCCGCGCGAAGAAAGCCGACGCCAGCTTGAGAATCTCGTTGGCCTGCTTCAGATCCCGGTTTTCTTTCCGCAGTTTCTGCAACTCGTCACGCTCGGCCGGCGACAGTCCCGGACTCGTCTGCTTGCCCGGCCGGGCACCGTCGGCGAGGGCTTTCTTGAGCCAGATCCGCAGCGTTTCGTAATGCACATCGACCAGCGGCGCGATCGCTTGCGCGGCGGCGTACGGGGATCCGTACTCATCGAGACGCTCGAGAGCCAGGCGCACGGCCTTCTCACGAACCTCGGGCGGGTATCGCTTCGACATGATGGGAACCATCTTCCACTAGGAAGAAGCGGCCCCCAACCCGTGACGGTTCAAGTGGTCGTTGACGTTGGCCGCGGACAGGGCCACGACGAGAGGGAACCCGTTGGCGCAGGTCAGTATGTGGTGTTTGGAGCCGGTCTTGGCGCGGTCGACCGGGCTGGCCGTAAGTACGAATTCTGACACCACTTATCCGTGAATTCTGGCGTCAGTTGGGGCCGATCCGGGGTGGGTTTATCCGTGAATTTTGACGTCACCCCGGTCGGCGTGTCAGGTTCGCCGGGCGTGTCAGAAAGGTTCGGTGTGGGGGTCATGGGCCGGGATCTGATGGCCGTTGAACAGGGTGGCGAACCGGTTCAGGTCGGCCTGCAGGTCGGTGAGTGTGTAGCCGTCCGTGCCGACGAACGCGTGGAAGGACCGCGCGATAGCCGGATCGCTGCCGGTTAGCCAGTCGTCGATGAACGTCAGCATTTCGGCGAGTTCGATCGCGTCGTCGACGGTGAGACCGGAAAAGAAGGGGCCGGGGTGGGCATGGGTGTCGTGTGTGGTCACGGGTTGTCGTGCTTTCCGGTGCCGGCGGGTTCGGGTGCCGGGGTGGTGTCGTAATTCGTGGATAGCCCGCTGGTCAGGGCACTATTTCCAGGGCCTGTTGCTGCGCGTCGGTGAATACGGGTTGCTGCGGCGGGGGCGCTGCCGCAGTGGCGGGTCCGGCGGCGCTGCCGAGGGCCGTGCGGGTGAGACGGTAACTGTCGGTGCCGGTTTCGATGATCTGCCCGCCGAAGGTGAGGCGGTCGACGATCGCGGCGCAGAGCCGCGGTTCGGGAAACGTGTTCGACCAGCCGGAGAACGCCTCGTTCGAGGCGATCGCGACAGAATTCTTTTCTTCGCGCTCGGTCAAGACCTGGAACAACAGCTCGGCGCCACGCTTGTCGAGCTCCATATATCCCAGTTCATCGATGCAGAGCAGATCGACTCGCCCGTAGCGGGCGATCGTCTTGGCCAGCACCTTCTCGTCCGCAGCTTCGACCAGCTCGTTCACCAGTTTCGTTGCCAGGATGTATTTCACGCGGTAGCCGCGCATCGCGGCTTCGGTGCCCAGCGCGATCAGCAGATGGCTCTTGCCGGTGCCGGAGTCGCCGATCAGGCAAAGCGGGGTGCCCTTGCGCACCCAGTCGCAGTTGGCGAGGGTGTTGATCACCGCGGGGTCGATGTTCGGGTTGGCGTCGAAGTCGAACGCCCGCAACGATTTATCGCGCGGGAACCCGGCTGCGCGGATGCGGCGTTCGGAGCGGCGGCGGCCCCGGTCGTCGCATTCGGCCAGCAGCAACTCGGCCAGGAATGCCCGGTAGGTCATCTGGTCACGGGTCGCGGTTTCGACGATGTCGTTGAACTGGGAGCGGATCGACGGCAGCCGCAGTATCCGGCATGCCTGGTCGACGGCGGCGTCGGCGGCCTGATCGGTCATGCCGTGACGGCGCGGGAGCGGGCTGATCATCAGGAATTCCCTTCTGCGGTTCTCGGTTTGGTGATGCGGAGCAGCTGGTCGTAGATGGCGACCGACGGCAGGGGCCGGGTGTCCGGTGGCAGTTGCGCCAGCCGGCGGGCGGTCAGCGAGGGAACCGGATCCGGATCCGGGCCGGGTTCGTCGAGGTCGACCACGCTGGCCAGCCGTGGAGAGGCTTCGGCGGCCTTGCGGGCCTCGAGCGCGACCGCGTCCGCGGTCAGCGCTCCCGCGCGCAGCGCGGCGTCCAGCCCGGCGACGACCTGGTCGTGGGGCATGCTGCGGTGCAGCAGAAGCACTTCGATGATCGCGCGGGTGCCGTCACGCTCGCCGTGGGCTTTGCGGACCGCCGCCCACCACGCGTCGTGGCTCTTGGTGAACTTCCCGCTCTGGCGGGCTTGCTCGAGGGCGGTGGCGCCGGCCATCGCGCCGGGCTTACGGACCAGCGCTTCGAGGTAGTGATCGAGTTCGACACGGGTCAGCGCCTTGCCGATCAGGCGTTCGTGGCGGGCGATCTCGGTGCGGCCGTCGTAGACGACCAGCCAGGAGGCGTGTAACAGGATCCGGACCGGGCGGCCGATGAACCGGATCGGGACACTGTATTTGTTGGTCCGCGCCGCCACCATCGAATACCTGTCCACCCGCGTGGACAGCCAGGACCCGGTCTCGAATTCCTCCTCGGGCAGCCGTTTCAGCGTCGGTGCCTCCAGCGCGAAATGCTCCCCGATCGTGCGCGCCCGCGCACCGATCCGCCGCCGCAGATCCTGGCTATCCCATTGCCCGACCAGCGTGTTGAGTTCCTCGAGGGACTCGACCTTCGGGACGGGGACGAAGTGGTTGCGCCGGTAGTACCCGATCTGGCCCTCGACACCACCCTTCTCGTGCGCGCCCTCGATGCCCGGGATGCAGTAGAACGGGTCGTCGATGCCGTAATGGCTGCGGAAGGTGGTCCAGCGCTGCGATTCGGTTCTGGCCCTGCTCAACCCGAGCACCTTCGCGACCGCGGCCTTCAAATTGTCGTAGCGGATCTTCCCGTGGGGCACCCCGCCCAGCACCGTGAACGCGTGCACGTGCCCCTCCAGGAACGCTTCCTGCCCGCCCGAGGCGAACACCCGCTGCACCGACCGGCCCGAGTACGACATCCGCAGCGAGAACAGGTAGAGCACGATCGGCTCGCCGCGCAGCTCGACGGTCACCTCACCGAAATCGACCTCGGCTTCCTCACCGGGGCGGTGGGTCTGCGGGATGAACACCTGCGGCGGTTCCCGGCCGGCCTCGACCCTGATCTGCGGCTTACGCTCCTCGACATAGTCGCGGACCCGCTGATACGACACATCTTCCATACCGTGCTCGTCGATCAGCCGCGCATAGATCCGCGTGATCGTGTGCCGCTGCTTGCGCGGCGCGTCCAGATCCGCCCGCAGCATCTCATCGATCAACGGCTTGAACGGGTCCAGCTTCGACGCCCGCGCCGGATACTCCTTGCGCGCCTCCGGGAACGCAGACGTCAGAGCAGCGTTGACCGTGCGGTAGCCGACGTTGTACTTGGCCTGTAGATCCCGGCCCGACATGCCCGCTCTCGAGTCCCGGCGGATCGCCGCGTACAACTGCGCCTTGGATTGGTTCGGCGGCACAGATCCACTCCTACGGGCCGATGCAGATTGATAGCAGGAGGATCTTGCCACCGCAACCCGTCCGGTGGTGTCAAAATTCGCGGATACCAACACCTTCCACGCCGAGAGTGGTGTCGAGATTCACCGATCAACGGTGTCGTAATTCACGGATAGAACCAACCGGGCTCGGACCTGTTGCGGCACCCCTTTTTTCGCCCGCACGTGCGAGCCGTCGACCATCACCCGATCGACATCGATCAGCCCGGCCGCGTTGCTGCGGGCGAGCACTACCTGATGCATCTGCTCGAACACCCCGGCGGCCTGCCAGTCCCGTAACCTGCGCCAGCACGTCATCCCCGACCCGAACCCGAGTTCCTGGGGCAGGTCTTCCCACCCGATGCCGGTGATCAGCACGAACAGGATCCCCTGCAACACCAGACGGCTGTCCATCTGTGCGGGCCCCGGCGTCCCCGCGGGTTTCACCGGCAGTAGCGGTTCGATAACCGCCCACAACTCATCGTTCACGATCCATGGTGCTGCCACGTCGAAACATGCTGCACAACAACAGGACTCAGCGCAAACCGACCGAACCTGTTAGAAGCTCTTACGAGGAGGCACAAGGACATCCTTCCAACAGGACCGACCATCCTGTCAAATCGGTGTCCACCACCCGGGGGTGAACCTCAGATGTCGTCGCCGGCCGGGTACACGAATCCGATCCTGCCGATCGCGCGTTCGGAGGCTCATCGTTGTTGCAGTTGATGATTCGTGTCCCTTCGTCTGGGTCACGTTTCACTTCGAAGCTGGGAGCGGCAGCCGGGACCGATGCCGCGGACCATGGCATCGACGCCGATCATCCGCTGATCCTCGACCTGGACGCCACCCTGCTCGACTCCCACAGCGAGAAGGAGAACACCGCTCCAACATATAAGCGGGGCTTCGGCTTCCACCCGCTACTCGCGTTCTTCGACCACGGTCCCGGCGGGACCGGTGAACCCGCGGCCGCGGGGCTGCGGCCGGGCAACGCGGGCGCGAACACCGCGGTAGACCACAAGACGGTGTTGACGCGAGCACTGAAACAACTCCCGTGGAACCCCGGCTACCGAGTAGGCCGGAATGTGCTGGTGCGCACCGATTCCGGGGGCGGCACCCACGAATTCCTGAACCACCTCACTACCCGCCGGCTGCAGTACTCGATCGGGTTCACTCCCAGGCAGGCTCGCCCGCCACGCCCGCCGAACAAGGCGTCGGGCTGGGACCGGTTGTCCGGCAATGATTTCGGTGGCGCACGGAAACGGGTCGACGGAGGTCCGGTGGCGGTGGGTTCAGCTGGGCTGGGATCCGGCGGTACCGGTTCCGGTGCGCAGGGTCGTGAGGATGCGTGCCTGCAACCGTGACACCTGCATTTGGGAGATGCCGAGTCGGTGGGCGATCTGCTGCTGGGTGGCGCCATCGAAGTAGCGCCATACGAGAATGTCGCGGTCCCGGTCGGGCAGCTCGGCCAGTAGCGGCCGCACGGTCATTGTGTCCTCGATCAGGTCGTAGCACGGTTCGGCGGTCGCCAGGCGCCGCATCGGGGACGGTGCGTCGTTGTCGTCGCTGTCGGTGCCGGGGTCCAGTGAGTCGCTGTCGTATCCGTTGGCGGCGATCATGACCTGTACGATTTCGTCGCGGTCGACTCCGAGGGCGTCGGCGATGTCGGAGGCGGTCGGCATGCGCCCGAGTTGCTGGATCAGCCGTGGCGTGATCGCCTGTGCCCGGGTGCGGAGTTCTTTCAACCGCCGCGGGACCCGTACCGCCCAGGTGTGGTCGCGGAAATGCCGCCGTACCTCGCCCATGATCGTGGGGACCGCGAACGATACGAATGTCGTCCCGCGGGTCGCATCGAATCGGTCGACGGCTTCCAGCAGTCCGCACCGGGCGACTTGCAGCAGGTCGTCGAACTGTTCACCGCGTCCGGTGTAGCGGCGGGCGATGTGCTCGGCCAGCGGCAGGCACCTGACGATGATTGCTTCCCGCAGCCGGGTCCATTCCCGGCTGCCGGGGTCCAGGGTGGCGAGCTCGGTGAACGACGGTTCGATCCCGTTGTATGGGTCCGCACCGCGGCGGGACCGGTTGGCGGTGGATGTGGGGTCCTCGTAGACGCGGGTCACAGGCCGTACCTCCGAAACACGAACAAGCGGAATGAGGAGGTGGCGCGCCGTTGCACCACCGTCGTGCACCGTTGCACCAAGGTCGGTAGTGGTCATCGGACCGATATTTTTGAGTACCAGCCGAGGTGCCCGTCAAACCCTGTGATGCCGGATTCGATTCGAAAAGGTGTGCCGCCGTAGAGGTCCGGTACACCGGCAGGGCTGACAGGCCGGTGCGAACGCCGCCATGGTCACCATGGGCCGCGGCGGTGCGTATGCGGCGCTTGCGCATGCATCCGCGGGTCGGCCGGCTCCTGCGTGCCGGTGGCGGGATCCCATCGGTGCGCAGGGACGGCCGGTCGGGCAATCGGCTCGGTGCGCGTTGCTGCGGCGCGGGTGGGACGGGATCGGTGTCGGGGTATCACCTGGTCGCACTGCGGGCTGTCCGGCGGGACGTGGCAGGGGGTGGCCAACGCCGGGGATAGATCTCGCGCAGCGCCGCGGCGAGCGTCTTGGTGAAACTCCGGCAGTCACGTCCGTAGATCGAGACGATGGTGATCAGTGGTGACATCGACACGACGAGCACACAGCCTGCCACCCACACGCGGGGGGCGTGGCGTTCGCCGGCGGCGGGTTCTCCGTTGGCTGGATGCCACGGCACACCGTGCCGGTCGTTCGTAAGCGCAGGGTGTCCTGACTGGGAGGTATGCCCGAGCGGGGCCATGTCTCGGCGGTGCAGCCGATGGTGGGGTGGTTTCCGGTTCTGGTTCACCAGCCGGCGGTGGGAGTGGTCGCCGGAGGAGTATCGGATGCACGGCTACGAGCCCGGGGAGATCGTGCCCACCACCGCACTGCTCCTGTCCCACAAACATCTCGACGACCGTCACCATGTCGCCGAAGCGATCACCCGTTCGATCGAGCAGGGCGAGCCGTTCTCCAGCCGGCATCGCTTCCTCGACACCAGCGGTGCCGTGCACACCGTGATGGTGGTTGCCGACCGCCTCGTCGACGACACGGGACATCCGGCCGGCTACTACATCCCTGCGTGTCAGGGTGAGTTGAGACCACGCGTCACAGCAACTTCGGCGACCGAGTGTCACCGGCCCGGCCGTCGATCGTCGCCGCCTTCGACTAATTCTGCTGATCGTCCACCAGCGAATCCCGCACGGCTGAACGGGGGATCCGCGGTAGGGGCGCGCCCCGCCATCGGCTGGCTAGTGGCGGTGTTTCTCGGTGCCGGTGCGGCCCTCGTAGGGCGGTGTCGCCGGTTCCGTGTCTTCGGGAGGCAGGGTGCCGGTGGTGCCGCGGTTGTCCTCGGACGGATTGTGGTCACGGGCGGAGGTGAGTTCTTCTTCGTCGATCGTGCCGGCGGGGCGGTCGGCCGGTCCGCCGCCGGGACGGTCGGATCCGGTGTCGCGCGAGCCTTTCGGGCCGCGTGCGGATTGCGGTTCCTCGGATAGATGTTCGCCGGACATATCTGCATCGTCTCCTCTGCTGGGAGGGCAGGATCACGTCTGCGCACTATCGAGGGTGGGTCAGTGCGCGGACCACCGTCAACTGTTGTGATGACGATGTGACGGCGGCGACCGGTTCGCCGGGCGGCGGCCATCCGCGGCGGCCGGCGCGGGGCCGCTGCTCGGTGATCTCGTGATTGGTCGCCGGGCGGCCGGGTAGTCGCGTGGCGATGGACCAATCACACGCACCGATACTCGACACACTCGCTGCATACCATCGGCTCGGCCGGTACGGCTTCACTCCGCCGGGGCATCGGCAGGGCCGCGGGGCGGATCCCCGGGTGCAGGCGGTGCTCGGGGATGCCTTGCGCTGGGATGTCCTCGCTGCTCCCGGCCTCGATGATCGGCTGGCGCGCGGTGGTTATCTGCGGGATGCGGAAACGCTCATAGCCGAGGCGGTGGGGGCCGAGCATGCGTTCTTCTCCACGTGCGGCAGTTCGCTGTCGGTGAAGGCGGCGATGCTGGCGGTGGCCGGCGGCGATGGTGGGTTGATCCTGGGTCGTGACAGTCACAAGTCGATCGTGGCGGGTCTGGTGTTCTCCGGTGTCGAGCCGCATTGGATCGCTCCGTGCTGGGATGCCGATCGGCATTTCTCCCATCCGCCCTCGCCCGATCAGGTCCGGGATGCGTGGGAGCGGCATCCGGAGGCGTCGGGTGCGTTGATCGTCAGTCCGAGCCCGTACGGTACCTGCGCTGATCTCGCGGCCATCGCCGGCATCTGCCATGAGCGTGGGAAGCCGTTGATCGTGGACGAGGCGTGGGGCGCGCATCTGCCGTTTCATCCGGATCTGCCGACCTGGGCGATGGACGCCGGCGCGGATGTGTGCGTGGTCAGCGTGCACAAGATGGGCGCCGGTTTCGAACAGGGCTCGGTCTTCCACGTGCAGGGCGATCTGATCGACCGGGCCCGCCTGAAGCTCTGTGCCGATCTGCTGATGACCACCAGCCCCAACGTCCTGCTGTACGCGGCCCTCGACGGCTGGCGTCGGCAGATGGTGCAACACGGCCGCGGCTTGCTCGATGCCGCACTGGCACACGCGGATCGGGCCCGGTCGGCGCTGGGCGAGCTGCCCGGCGTGACGGTGATGGAGAAGGAACTGCTCGGTATGCAGGCCTCTCACGATCTGGACAGGATGCAGGTACTCCTCGACGTTTCCGACACCGGCGCGACCGGTTACGAGATCGCCGATTGGATGCGAGAACATCGCCGGATCGATCTCGGGCTCAGCGACCATCGGCGCATTCTCGCCACCTTCTCGACGGCCGACGACCGGTCCAGCACCGAGGCGCTGATCGATGGCCTCACGGCCTGGTGTGAGCAGCTGAAAGATCCGGTGCCGCACCATATTCGCCTGCCCGACCCGGGTGAGCTGCAATTGGAGTCGGTGCTGCGGCCCCGCGACGCGTTCTTCGGTCCGTGTGAGAGTGTGCCGATCGAGCACGCCCCCGGCCGGATCGCCGCCGAACAGGTCACTCCGTATCCTCCGGGTATTCCGGTGATCGTGCCCGGTGAACGCATCGACGCCGCGGTCGTCGACTACCTGCGCACCGGCGTCGAAGCGGGCATGAACGTCCCGGACCCCGCCGACTCGACACTGAAAACCCTCAGGGTCGTCGCGTGAGCCGCATGACAGTCCTGAAAGACGCAACCGGGTGGTGAGCGGGGTGCGCAGCGAGTGGTCCAGGCATGCCGCGTATCGATGAACACCATCTCGAGTTGGAAGGAGTGATGATGCCGGATTCGGAAGGTACCGGGGACCCGCCACAGGACACCGGTTCCCCGGACGCGGTGGAGACCGACCCGGCCGCGATCAGCAGCGGCGAGAATCTCGATGAGGACAGCCTCGGCGCCGATCCACTGGAACAGGCCATGGATCCGCCGGAACACCCCGTCGGTGTCGACCGCTACGGCACCACCCCGTACGAGCAGGCACATCCGCGGCCGCTCGGCGACCGGCTCGCCGAGGAGACCCTCGATGTCGGCAGTGCCCCCGCTACTGCCGCGGTTGACGGCGCCCGCCGCTACCGCGAGGAACTGAGGATCTCCGCGGACGGCCCGGAAGGACCGGACGAGTCATGAGCGACACCGACCGGCTCACCGGCCCGCAGGCGCTGACGACCCTGGTGGATCTCGGTTTCGCCCCCGTCGCTTCGGGCGTCATCGCCCGCCGGCGGGTCGCGATGCGCCTGCTCGACCGGTTCCGTGCCGACCACCGGTCGGTGGCCCGGATGCACCGGTTGCGCCGCGAATTCGGCGCCGGCCCGGTCGAATTGGCCTTTCCCGGCCGCCGGATCGTGATCGTCACCGACCCGGGGGACGTGGCGCGGGTCCTCGACGGCGCGCCGGACCCGTTCCATCCCGCCAACCGGGAGAAGCGGGCGGCGCTGCGGCAGTTCCAGCCGCACGGTGTCCTGCTGTCGCAGGGCTGGGCCCGCGACATCCGACGGGTCCTCAACGAGGGCGCGCTGAACACCGGCGAACCGATGCACCGCCTTGCGGCGCCGTTCACCGCCATCATCGGCGATGAGTCGACCGATCTGATCGACGCCGCCCTGGCGCACGGGCGGCTGGACGCCGGTCGCCTGATCACCGATTGGTGGCGGCTGGTCCGCCGGCTCGTGCTGGGCCCCGCCGCACGCGACGACGAGGACCTCACCGACGAGCTGTGGAGACTGCGTTCCGCGGCGAACTGGTCACTGCTGCTGCCGCAGCATCGGCGATTGCGCGACCGGTTCATCGAACGGCTGTACTGCTACGCGCTGTCGCCGGAGCCTGCCTCGCTGCTGGGTGCGCTGGCCGCCCAGCCCGCAAGCCCCGCAACCGATCCCATCGGTCAGATCCCGCACTGGCTGTTCGCGTTCGACGCCGCCGGGATCGCGCTGGCGCGCACGCTGGCCCTGCTGGCCACCCATCCGGAGCAGCAGGCGCGGGCCCGTGCCGACGCCGCCGCGCCGCAGCGCCCGGACCCGCGGCTCTACCTGCGCGCTTGTGTACTGGAATCCCTGCGGCTGTGGCCGACCACACCGGTCCTGCTGCGTGACCTCACCGAGGACACCGAATGGAACGAGGACCGCAGGCCGGTACACACCCGAGCGGGTGCGGCGGTCCTGATCTCCGCACCCGCCTTCCATCGCGACCCGGATATGCTGCCGTTCGCGCACGAATTCGTCCCGGACATCTGGCTCGACGGCCGCGCCGAGCAGTATCCGCAACTGGTGCCCTTCAGCGCCGGTCCCGCCGCCTGCCCCGGCCGCAACGTGGTGTTGCTGGTGACCAGCACGCTGCTGGCCAACCTGCTCGACAACGTCGACTTCCGTCTGGACGTGCCGCTGCGCACCTCGGCGGACGAACCCCTGCCGCCGACGCTGGACCATTACCGGCTCGGCTTCACCACGACTCCCGCATCGCTGCGGGCGGTCTGAGAAACCCTCGTACCCAAGCAGTTCCGGCCGAACGGAGGACGACATGCCCCAGCAGCAATGGAGCGACAAGCGTGAGCGTCAGTACGAGCACATCAAGGATTCCGCGGAGGATCGCGGGGCGAGCACCCGCCGCGCGAAGGAGATCGCGGCCCGGACGGTGAACAAGAATCGCGCCCAGAGCGGCGAATCGAAGTCCGCCAGCCGCACCTCGACACAGGACATGTCGCCGCAGCGGCGCGGTGGCCAGCGCTCGGGCACCGACCGGGCCAAGGGGCCGACCCGCGATCAGCTCTACAACGAGGCGCGTCAGCGCAACATCGAGGGCCGATCGAAGATGACCAAGGGCGAACTGGCCCGCGCGCTCGGACGCTGACGCGAGGCACGACGACGCGGCTGACGGATGCGGATGGCACCCAGTCCGGGCCGGGTCAGATGTCATCGACGGTGCGTTGCCCCTCGTTGCCGACGATGAATCCGGGCCCGCTGCGATGTCCCGATCGCCGCCGCCGGAGGACCACTGTGGCGACGGCGACCGGGATCACGATCAGCACCAGCAGTAGTTCCATGCCCGGCGGTTACCCACATCCCGGTGTCCCATCTTCGCCAGATTGACACCGCCACCGCCGGGTAGCACGGCAGGAACGAGTGACCCAACCGGAGGTGAGCACCGTGTCGATGGATCCCGATCCACATCGCGTGCCCGATCTCGAACCTGGTGGTGGCGTCCGGCCCGGCAGTACGCCACCGGACACCGCGCAGACCTCGGGATTGTCCGCGCCCGAACCTCGCACCCGGCGGCATTTCCCGCCTACCGGAGTCGCGGCAATCGCCGCCGTGGTGGTACTGGTCGTGGTGTTCGTGGCCGTCGCGGCCGGGTTGATCTGGATGATCGTCAGCTAGCCGACGACGATTTCGGCGGAAGGAGCAATCACGGTGGCCGAGTCTCTGACAGTGGTCGCACTGGTGTGCACGCTCAAAAGTTCCCCGGCGAAGTCGAGCAGTGTGCTGATCGCACGCCAGTTGCTCGACGAATTCGCCGCCCACGGCGTCACCGGCGAGCTGATCCGGATCGCCGACCATGAAGTGCGGCCGGGCGTACGGATCGACGAGGGCGACGGCGACGAGTGGCCACAGATCCGGGAAAAGGTCCGGTCCGCCGACATCCTGGTGTTGTCCACACCGGTCTGGCTGGGACACATGTCCTCGCTGGCGCAGCGGGTACTGGAACGGCTGGACGCCGAACTGTCGCAGACCGATGATCAGGGCCGGCCCAGCATGCTGGGCAAGGTAGCGGCCGTTGCGGTGGTCGGCAACGAGGACGGCGCGCACAAGGTGATCGCCGACGTGTTCCAGGGGCTCAACGATATCGGGTTCACCATCCCGGCCCAAGGCTCCACCTATTGGAACGGCGAGGCGATGCAGACCGTCGACTATCAGGATCTCGACGAAACGCCCGGCCCGACGAAAACCGCAGGACAGGCGCTGGTCCGAAACAGCGTGCACCTGGCCCGATGGCTACAAGGCGCGCAATATCCCGAATACGCATAGTCGATGCCCTGTTCCGGGTTCCGGGTTCGGCGCATACCGAATGCGTCGGCGCTGGAACAGGCGACTTCGTTGTTGTCTTTCCGCGCCGCATCTGCCGGGACCGTCGAATGAACGGGTTCCCGACGCTGTCCCCGCTGGCTTGCATCGGTGCGGGGGTCAGCGGTCCGGGTCGGTAGTGCGTGGCGGGCCGCGGTACACGAAAATCTGTCGTGGCGGGTGTAGACATTCCGTGATGGTCGGTATACAGTCACTGTCGTTCGAAGAGAAGAGTCCAGAGGCCGGGCAGGTGAACTGCCCGGAAACACAGTTCGACCGCCCCCTCCGGCGGTGACGGGAACCCGGCGCAATCGGCCGGCCCGCTGGAGGCGGGGCGGGAACAGTATCACCGAGAGAACAACACAAGGCAGGACCCCGGCAATCCAGGAGGTGGTGCTCACTGAGTAGTCATGCAACGGTTCCGCATTCCCGGGAAGTGCCGGGTGCGGTGTAGGAGACCGGCCCGCACGGGCCGGTGAACAGAATTGACAGTTGATCCCCCCTCTTCCGTACATCCCGGGCCCCGGCGCACATGCGCCGGGGCCTGCGGGCGTTGACCACCGAGAGGTGCTGTGCCGCAACCGAACACCGAACCCACCGGCGACCGCAGCGCCGGCGACAAACTCGACGACGACACCTACCCCGCCTACAGCATGGGACGCGCCGCGGAAATCCTCGGTGTCACACCCGCGTTCCTGCGCGGCCTCGACGCCGCCGAACTACTCACCCCGCAACGCTCCGCCGGCGGACACCGCCGCTACTCCCGCTACCAACTCCGCCTCGCCGCACGCGTACGCGAACTCGTCGACGCCGGCAACCCCCTCGACGCCGCCTGCCGCATCGTCATCCTCGAAGACCAACTCGCCGAAGCACAAGCCCTCAACACCGACCTCCAACACACCCTCGACCAGCACACCGACCCCCACTAGAACCACCGAATCACCACCAGGGCAATGGCCAGGGCACTGACGGACCACAACACGACCGATGCCGGGCTCACACCGGTCGGGGACACCCGGATCTCCTGAACGCAGGCGGCGGACCGGCTCGTGCCACTCGCGGTCGGTGACCGCTGTCCGGCGGCCGATCAGTGTGGAACCACGGAGGTGACCGGGCAGATCCAGGAACACGCCGACGACGACGAGGTGTTCCACTGCGAAAAAGGTTCGCGTACAGAGAAACTCGGCCGCGCGGCGACCCGGACCGCCGCCCTCGGCTTGTACGGCGGCCGGACGCTGCACGGCGGCATCCTCGACCGCAAATTTCCCGCCTGAGGCCGCAATCTTCGATGCCACAGGCCTCCGGCGCGTACGGCCGGGCTTCACGCCGGGTACGCGCCCGTGGCGATGTCCTCGAGCAGGGTCGGGCCGGTGGGGGTCCAGCCGAGCAGTTCCCGGGTGGTAGTGCTGCTCGCGGCGCCGTCGGCAGCGAAGAATCGACCCATCCAGCCGAAGTGACGGGCGACATCGTCGGGGGCAATGGCGGCGACGGGCAGGTCGAGAGCGCGGCCGATCGCCGCGGCGATCTCCTTGGTGGTCACGCCCTCCTCGGCGATGGCGTGCAGGCGGGATCCGGCCGGTGCCTTGGCCAGTCCGAGCACCGCCATGCGGGCGGCATCGGTGCGGTGCACCGCCGCCCAGCGATTGGCGCCGTCGGCCGGATATCCCGAAACGCCGTGCTGCCGGGCGATATTCGCGATGACCGAGATGAAACCGTGGTCGCCCATGCCGTGCACGGTCGGTGCGAAGCGCAGGCTGACCGTGTGCACGCCGCGGTCGACGTATTCCAGCGCGAGATTCTCGGTGCCGCCCCGTGGTGCATCCGGCCCGTGGGACGGGTTCGGGTCGGCCTCGGTGGCGGGGCGGCCCTGGGTGAGTCCGGCGATGCCCGACGCCAGCAGGAACGGCCGGCCCGATCCGGCGAGGGCGTCGGCGATGGTCTGTACCGCCGTGCGTTCGGCGGCGGCCGTGCCGATCGGGTCGGACCAGTCGTGTTTGTTGGCGAGGTGGAAGACGGCGTCGGCGGCCTCGGCGCCGGCGCGGATGCCGGCCGGATCGTCCAGGTCGCCGCGGCGGACCAGGGCGCCCTTGGCCGCCAGGGCTGCGGCCGAGGCGTCCGACCTGGCCAGGCCGGTGACCTCGTGACCGGCGGCGAGCAGTTCGTCGACGATGGCGGAGCCGATCCAGCCGGAGGCTCCGGTGACGAAAACGCGCATGACGTGATTCTCCTTCGACGCCCGGCGGGCGTGGTCGGTATACGGTTGATGTCTGCGACTGACGTCAGTGACAGACATCAACCTACACGCGAAGTCAGTCGCTGTCATCACCTGGAAATCGTCGGCATGGCGTGCTGGGAACCCGGGACCGCGGAGCGGCTGCAACAGGCCGCGCTCGAGCTGTTCGCGAGCCGCGGCGACGAGAGCCGACTGCCCATCCCCAGCGCCACCGACCAGCGAGACGCAATTCCGTGCATCTCGCCCGCCTGCCGCGCGGTGCGCAATATCGCGAATACCGATTGAGCGCACCCACGCGGCAGCGGTCCGGTCGCCTCAACGGGCCGAATCGACCGTCAACGTCACAGCGTGACAGTGCCCAGACTCGTGTCGACGCGAGACCGAGTGCGCCGATCGGGGTGCGCCGCGCGCGTGGCGTGGGCAGATCACGCTGGCTGGCCGGTAGTGTCGTTCCCCGCCGATGGCCGCCGCGAGGGGTTTCCGCAGCTCGACTGTGGCACTGGCGGCCCGGTGTCGGCCCGGGCCGGTGCAGCATGCCGCCGGCCGGGACAGGTTCGGTTGTTCGGGCAGGAGGTGCCGGTGGCGTTGAAAGCTGTCCCCCACGCGACCAGCCGGGCGTTGTTCGTGCGGCTGTCGGGTTCGTTGGTCGGCGGCAGCGCCGACACCCGGGTACTGCGCTACGCGGTGTCCGTGATGCCGGCCGCCGGGCTGGTGGTGTTCGACCTGCGCCAGGTGCAGATACTCACCGCCGGCGGCGTCCGCACGCTGATCGACTACGCGCGGACCCTCGACAGCCACGGTATGCGCTGCTGTCTTCTGGCGGCGTCCGGCACCGCGGCCGCGCTCGCAGCTACTGCGCTCCCCGCGTTCCTGCCGCTCCTCGACGCTGACGCGATACCTGCCGTTGCGGGTATCAGCGCGCCGCCGGGGCCGGTGACCGTCGGGTCGGATGCGGTGGCGGTGGCGTCCCTGATCAGCGCGATTACCGACACGATCTCGCTCGCCGATCCCGACGTGGCCCGCGCAGCCGCTGGTGAGGTGCTGCAGCGCCTCGTCCAGACCGTCCGGGCGACGGTGCCGGGTGCGGACACCGTCAGTGTCACTGTCCGCGACGCCGCCGGGCTCTGCCTCACCGCGGCGGCGACCGACGCCACCGCCCGCACCCTGGACCGCGTCCAACACGACATCGAGCAAGGTCCATGCCCGGACCCCGGCACCAGGGACGGCACCGGTGTCACCGCCTACAACCTCACCGATGACACCGCATGGCCGGGATTCACCAGCGCCGCGATCGAGCGGGGTATCACAGCGGTGTTGTCGACGCGCCTGCCCGCGGCGGATCCCGGTGCCACGATCGGATCGTTGAATATCTACTCCTGCCGACCGCACGGCTTCGATGACCGGGCCCGGAACCAGGCCATGATGCTGGCTGCCCTGGCAGCGTTGGCTGTGACGTCCGCGACCGCCGCGGACGACGCCGCCCGGCGGGTGGCGCAGTGGCAGCGTGCTGTGGAAACGCGGGACGTGATCGGCCAGGCGAAGGGAATTCTGATGGCACGGCAGCACATCTCTGCCGACGAGGCTTTCGATCTGCTGCGCCGCACCTCCCAGGATTTGAACATGAAGCTGGCCGACCTCGCCCGCACCCTCGCCACCAATCCGGACGGCCTGGACACACCGGCGACAGCAGACGTGGGATAACCCGATCGGCGGACAGGACAGGGTTCTGCACAATCTGCACCGTGTCGTCGGACTCGCACTGCAACACCTGGTGCGTGTCGGCGGCCTCGGGCAGCGGAAGACGGTGCATGGCAAAGGCTTACGGCGAGGTTCACCGTTTCCGGGCCGGTGGCGCCGTGTCTGCCGCTTTGGTGTCCGGTTGCGGGTGGCCGGTGCCTGCCGGATCCGGCGTGGTCGTTGCTCCTCGGGTTGCGGTCCGGTCGTGCGGCGATACGCAGAGTGCACAGCCTCGGGTCAGCGGGGTCCGGGTCGTTCATGCCGGCGGCGAGCGCGAGCCGCTGCCGTGATGAATGCTGCCGCACCGGGTAGCCGCCGATCATGATGTTGTTCCGTGCTCCCGGCGTCTATCGGCCGCAGTTCGATACCGCGTTGTTGATGCAGGCTGCCGAGGCGGCTGTGGTACCGGCGGGTGGGCAAGTTCTGGATGTCGGTACCGGTAGCGGTGCGTTGACCGTCGCGGCCCTGCGGTTCGGGGCGCAGCGGGTGACAGCGATGGACATCTCCCGGCGCGCGTTGCTGTCGGTGTGGCTCAACAGCCTGCGGTGGCCGGGCCGCGTCGAACTGTTGCACGGCGACATACGGCATGTCCGGCCGCGCGATCGCTACGATCTGGTGCTCGCCAATCCGCCGTATGTGCCGGCGCCGGCCGCCGATGGTGCGGCTCGCAGCGCCCGGGCCTGGGCGGGTGGGCCATCCGGCCGGGCGGTGCTCGATCCGTTGTGCGCGCTGCTGCCGCAATTGTTGCGCGAATCGGGCACCGGATTGATCGTGCAGTCGGTGTTGTCGGATCCGGTGCGGACGATCGAGATACTCGACACCGGGGGTCTGAACGCGGAGATCACCGCTCGCGGGACCGTCGCTTTCGGTCCCGTGTTGCGGTCCCGGCTCGCATGGCTGGAGGCGGCGGAGCTGATCATGCCCGGACAACGGGATGAGGAGTTGGTCGTGATCCGTGCCCGACATCGACGAGTGCGATGACGGCGTGCTACCCGCCGGGTCGATCCAGCCGTACCCGATCACTGTGCTGCCCAGCCGGTTTCGCCGCCCACGTACTCGATCAGCCCGGCGGCGGCGAAGCCGTGCAGCCAGCCGCGCATCGGCCACACACCCCAGCGGCGATGGAACAGCCGGGCATTGACGAGGATGTCGGGCAGGTGTTCGATCGGCGGGTCCGATACGGGGTGATATTGGTGGTAGGCATGCGCGCCACCGACCCAGACCAGCCGTGCTCCCACCGCCGCGGCGCGATATGCGAAATCGGTGTCCTCGGCACCGTATCCGCGATAGCCGGGATCGAAACCGCGGATCGCGCACCAGGTTTCGGTGGTGACCGCGAACGACAGCGACCAGAACAGATCGAAATCGGTGCCGTCACACAGTGCGTGGTCCGGTGGCGACGGCCGCGCGGGGTGTGGGTCGCGACTACGGTCCAGAGCCTCGAGGTCGTAGCCGGTAGCGGGCGGGGGCCGCAGATAGGTGACCGGGCCACACAGCAGTGCGGCCGTATCACCGACCACTGCGGCGGCTCGCTGATACCGGTCGATCATGTTCGGGTCGGGTAGGCAGTCGACGTCGAGGAAGATCAGCAGGTCGGCGCCGGTGTCGAGCGCGGTTCGTGCCCCGCGGTTACGGGCGGCGGCCAAGGGCAGCGGCGGCGCGGCGGGCAGGAAGACCGTCGTCGCCCGATGCCCCACCGTAGCGGCAACCTCGCGGTCGCCCATCGCGACGACGATGTGCGCGTCGGGAATGCGGGTGCTGCGCGCCACGGTGTCGAGTTGGTTGCGCAAATGGTGGGTGCGCCCGGCGGCAACGGTGACAACGGCGATCTTCATCGGCCCGCGACGGCGGCGATGACGGCGGCGGCCCGTTCGGGGGCGCCGCGGACCTGCCAGCGGGTCCACTGCCTGCCGTCGAGTGCCAGGGCTTGTTCGATGAGGCCGGGCCAGCGGTCGGTCGCGGGCCAGCGGGGGGTCGTCACGGCCGGTCCGGCCGCGGCAACGGCGCGGGCGGTGGCGTGTTGTTCCCCGAAGGGGCGAGCGGCCGGGATCAGGATCGCGGGCGTGCCGGCGGCGGCGATATCGGCCACCGCGCCCTGTCCGGCGTGGGCCACGACCAGGTCGGCTTCGCACAGCCACGGCCACGGATCGGCGACCCAGCGGTCCAGGCCGAGGGTGCGCCATCGGAACTGTGCGCAGTGGCCGGCGCAGTCGCGGACCATGGCCGCGGTGAATTCGCATCCACCGCCGCCGGCCAGCACGAGTATCGTGGATTCTGTTCCACTGCCATGATTTTCGACTGGAACCAGCGCTGGGTAGCGGCTGATTCCGCCGACGTAGCGGGTCTTGCGGCGATGGATCTCTAGCCAGTCGGGCCGATAGAGTTCACCCGGCCAGGCGGCGATGATGGCGTCGGAGATCCAGCATCAGTCCCAGATAGGCATGGTGGTCGACCAGGAACTGCGGTGCCGGCATCGAAATATCTTGCGCAGCAGCAGAACTGAGTGGCAGATCGCGGATCGCGAGGGTGCCGGCGCCGCTGCCGGGATCCGAGCCCGGGGCGGCAAACAGTGTCACCCGATGCCCGCGATCGCACAGGGTCCTGGCCAGCAGCCACACGTGCGCCTCGAGGCCACCGGCAAACGGCTGCGCGATCGGATAGCTGTTGGACGCGATCAGCGCGATCCGTAAACCGCCGCTCATCGGTCCAAGGCCCGTTCGTAGATCCGGTGGTGCGCCGCAGCCAGATCGATCCGCTCGGCGCGGCGGCCGGGCCAGCTCGCGCGCGGTATGTCCGATTCGGCGGGCAGCCGGCGCACCGCCGCCACCAGCGACTCGGCATCGAGCCCGTCGTCGTCGAACCCGAAGACCGTGCACGGCCGTTGTTCCCGGTAGAAGCCGCAACTGGGGGCCAGCACCGCGGTGCCGAGATCGTGACACGCCTCCAGCCAGCCCGAATGGGTGCCGAACCGGTACGGCAGTACCGACACCGTCAATGCCGACAGGTATCGCCAGAGCTGGTCGCTGCTGAAGTAGGGATGGATGTGCAGCCGCACCCCGGCAAGTTCCGCGCGGGCACGCAACTGTGTCACCATTTCCGGGTTGTACCAATGGTTTCCGGGGTCGAGCAGTTCGTCGTGGACGTCGATGCGCACGGCCGCGTCCGGTAGCTCCGGGACCAGCCGGGCCAGCGTGTCGATGATCGGCAGTGGATCCATGTTGGCACGCAGGCTCTTCACGTGCACTCCGATCACGGTCTCCGTGCGCGCCGGCCGCGCAGCGCGAATCAGGCTGGGGCGCACGACGTGTGGGTGGGGCAGCACATGCGGGGCGCGCCCCCAGCGCTCGGTGATCAGCGCCGCGGCGCCGCCGGTGAGAGTGATCACCTCGTCGGCCGCGGGCAGCAGGACATCCAGTTGCGCGCGGTGTGCGGCAGGATCGGGGTGATGTGGATTGCGCAGGTCGTGCACGGTGTACACCAACGGTTTCCGGTGGTCGCGCAGTTCGCCGACGATGTCGGCCAGCAACGCCGGTGCGTAAGCGTCGAACCCGAAATGCACGTGGAAGACGTCGAAGCTGGCATGGTTTCGGCGGATCCACCCCGGGTCCAGCATCAGTGGCGGCCACCAGCCACCGGGTACCTTCTGCCGATCGGCGGGCACCGGGTCGGGCAACCTGGTCACGCCGTCGTGCCTGCCGGGTGCGGACAGATGCCGGACATACACATGGGAGGCGGGAACGGAGGCCACCCGGATGGTCGCCGAGCCTGTGGAGATCATGTCCGGCGTCTACCCAGCCGCCGGACGTCATTCGCGCCCGTCGCCGCGACGCTCGGGTTTCGGCACGGCCGGGTCGCGGCACCGACACGGATCCTGCGGGCCGCGAGTAATCGAACCGGGCGGGGGTAGCCGCGACCGTGACAGCCCGTTTCGATTCCGAGAGGAAACGCGATGACCATCAGTGCCGACACCGATGTGGTCGATCTGCTGCTGCGGCAGCACCGCCAGGTCGAGGACCTGCTCGACCAGATCCCCGCAGCGCGCGGGCAGTCCAAGCAGGAGCATTTCCAGGATCTGGTCCGGCTGCTGGCGATCCACGAGAGCGCCGAGGAACAGTTCGTTCATCCCGCCGCTCGCAAGACCGCCGCCGGTGACGAGGTCGTGGACGCGCGGCTGGCCGAGGAGAACGAGGCCAAACACGTCCTCACCGACCTGCACGATCTGGGTGTCGACCACGCCGATTTCGACCGGAAGTTCGCGGCGTTCGCGAACGCGGTGCGTGAACACGCCGAGCACGAGGAGAACGACGAGTTCCCGGCATTGCGTGCCGCGAACTCACCCACGGACCTGCACGCGATGGCCGAACGGGTCGAACGTGCCGAGAAGCTCGCGCCGACGCGCCCGCATCCGCACGCCGGGGAATCGGCAGCCGCGAACATGCTGGCCGGCCCGCCGCTGGCGGTGTTCGACCGAATCCGTGACGCCCTGCGGCATCCCTGATATCCGGCACCCCGCCGCCGGCGGCTCGTTCGGCCGCCGGCGCCGGGGATCCGGCCCGATGAGACGGAGGTCGCCGGACATGCGCGTCGTGGTAGTGGGAGCAACGGGCAACATCGGCCGCCGAGTGGTCGCCGAACTGTCGGCACTGCCCGGCACGACCGTGGTCGGCCTGGCCCGGCGCCGGCCCGAACCCGGCATTGTCGCCGGTGATGTTCACTGGGTGGCCGCTGATGTGCGCCACGACGACCTACGCCGCCACTTCACCGGCGCCGACGCCGTCATGCATCTGGGGTGGTTGTTCCAGCCCACACACCGGCCGAGGGTGACATGGGACACCAACGTGATCGGGACATCCAGGGTCCTGGCCGCAGTTGCCGCCGCGCAGGTCCCGGTGCTGGTCTGTGCCTCCTCGGTCGGCGCCTACTCGCCGGCCGGCGACGACCGGCCGGTGGACGAGAGCTGGCCGACCGACGGCTGGCCCGCCGCCGCCTATACGCGGGAGAAAGCGTATGTGGAGCGGCTGCTCGATATCCACGAACGCGACCATCCTGGCCGGCGAATCGTACGGCTGCGACCGGCATTCGTGTTCCAGTGGGCCTCCGCCGCCCAGCAGCGGCGGCTGTTCGCCGGCCCGCTGCTACCGGATCGCCTGGTGCGCCGCCGCATTCCGCCACTGCTGCCGATCCCGGCCGGACTGCGTTTCCAGGCTGTCCATGCCGAGGACGTCGGCCGCGCCTATGCGTCCGCGCTGGCTTCGGGTGCCCACGGTGCGTTCAATCTGGCCGCGGATCCGCTCATCACCGGGGCCGAGCTCGGTGATCTGCTCGGTGCCCGTCCGATCACGGTCCCCCCTGCCGCCGTGCGCACCACACTGGCCCTTGCCTGGCGCCTGCACCTGGCGCCTGCGCCGCCGGAATTGTTCGACGCCATGATGCACCTGCCCGTCATGAGCACCGCGCGGGCTCGCAACGACCTCGGCTGGACCCCCCGAT
The DNA here is from genome assembly GCF_000381925.1 of Nocardia sp. BMG111209. Classification (NCBI taxonomy): domain Bacteria; kingdom Bacillati; phylum Actinomycetota; class Actinomycetes; order Mycobacteriales; family Nocardiaceae; genus Nocardia; species Nocardia sp. BMG111209. The sequence goes on along the minus strand of NZ_KB907307.1, from coordinate 598,977 downwards.
TCAGCGCCACTGATGCTCTCGGCGACATGCTCACCGGGCTGCGCACCGGCACCGGTGGCGACACTCCACCATTGCGCGCGGACGCCGGCGGTCCGCTGCGCGTGCACGAGTTCGCTTCCGGCACGGGGGGTCACGATCCGACAGACCACTGACCACATGGCAGCCTCGATCACTTTTCGCGACAGTGGGCCGCCCGACCGCACGACGGCGTTCCGCACCGGGATCGAAGATGACCGGGCCGCAGTGATGGCTGGTCGTCGAAGAGCCTGCCGACGCGTCATGTCGGGTGCCGAGCGCCGGCTCGCGGACCGGCGCGGACCGACCGGACGCCGTCTGGAGGAGCAACACAATGCGAGCACCGATCACAGCCCGGACCGGCTGGCACCGTATCGAGCAACCGTGGGGACAACGCACCCCGTACGGTCCGGGGGAAGCATGGCCGGCGCGGGTGGATATGCAGTTGGCCGACGGGATGACCGAGGAGATGGTGCAGCGATGGGTGCCATCGGCGTCGGTACTGCATTCCAACGGTGACGCCTTCGACATCGCGGTCACAGATGATCGGATCGTGGGCGTCCGCGGCCGCGCCGGTGACCGGATCAACCGTGGCCGCCTCGACCCGAAGGATTTGTTCGGATGGCAGGCGACTGCGTCGCCGGACCGGCTGACCACGCCGTTGCAGCGCGTCGACGGACGGCTCGTGCCCTGTGACTGGGACACCGCGCTGGACCGGATCGCCACCCGCACCACCGAGTTGCTCGACACCGCCGGACCCGAGGCGATCGCCTTCTACACCAGCGGGCAGTTGTTCCTGGAGGAGTACTACACCCTCGCGGTCCTCGCCCGCGCCGGTATCGGCACCAATCACCTCGACGGCAATACCCGGCTGTGCACCGCCACCGCCGCGGAGAGCCTGAAACAGTCGTTCGGCTGCGACGGGCAACCGGGCTCGTACACCGACATCGACCACGCCGACGTCATCGCCCTGTACGGCCACAACGTGGCGGAGACCCAGAGCGTGCTGTGGGCCAGAATCCTGGACCGGCTCGCCGGGCCACAGCCCCCGGCGCTGCTGTGCGTCGACCCACGCCCTACCGCCGTCGCCCGCCATGCCACGGTCCATCTCGCGCCCATCCCCGGCACGAACATGGCGCTGATGAACACCCTGCTCCACGAAATCCTCGAATGCGGGTGGATCGACCGCGACTACATCGCCGCGCACACCATCGGATTCGACGAACTGGCAACGACCGTGGCGCCCTGGCCCCCCGAACGAGGCGCCGCCGTGTGCGGTCTCGACGTCGAGGACATCGCTCGGGCCGCGCGTCTGCTCGGCACCTCGCGGCGGCTCGTTTCCACCGTGCTCCAGGGCTTCTATCAATCCCACCAGGCGACCGCGGCGGCAGTGCAGGTCAACAACATTCACCTGGTGCGCGGCATGCTCGGCCGCCCCGGATGTGGCGTCCTGCAGATGAACGGCCAGCCGACCGCGCAGAACACCCGCGAATGCGGCGCGAACGGCGACCTGCCGGGATTTCGCAACTGGGCCAACAAGAATCACGTCACCGAACTGGCGCGACTGTGGAACGTCGAACCCGAGACCCTCGCCCACGACGGGCCACCGACGGATGCGATGCAGATCATGCGACTCGCCGAGACCGGCACGATCCGGATGCTGTGGATCTCGGCGACCAACCCCGCCGTGTCACTACCGGAATTGGCGCGAGTCCGGCGAATTCTCGACCGCCACAACCTCTTCCTCGTCGTGCAGGACATATACCGCACCGAGACAACGGCGTTCGCCGACGTCGTGCTGCCCGCGGCGGCGTGGGGCGAGAAGACCGGAACCTTCACCAACGCCGACCGCACCGTCCACTTGTCCCAGCAGGCGGTCCGCCCTCCCGGCCAGGCCCGATCCGACCTGCGGATCTTCCTGGACTTCGCTCGCCGCATGAACCTGCGCGACCGCGACGGCAATCCGTTGCCGCCCTGGGACGATGCGCACAGCGCGTTCGCCGCCTGGCAGCGATGCAGCGCCGGCCGTCCCTGCGACTACACCGGCATCGACTACCCGCAACTACGGGACGGCGGCATCCAATGGCCACGTCCCGCCGGACATCTCGACGAGGACCACGAGCGGCTCTACACCGACGGGCACTTCTTCGCCTTGCCGGATATGTGCGAAAGCTACGGCAAGGACCTGGTGACCGGCGCCGCTCACGACGAACAGCACTATCGCGCCACCAACCCTGACGGCCGGGCCATGATCAAGGCCGCCCCCTACCTGCGCCCACCGGAACCACCCACAGCGGACTATCCGCTCGCGCTGATCACCGGCCGCACGATCTACCACTTCCACACCCGCACCAAAACCGGCCGTACCCCGCAACTGGACACCGCCGCCCCCGACGTCTGGGCCGAACTGTCGGCCGACGACGCCCAAACCGCAGGCATCACCGACGGTGACACCGTCGAAATCCGCACGCCCCGAGGAGTTTTGCGCGCCAGCGCCCGCATCACCGCGATCCGGCCCGGGGTCGTGTTCGTCCCCTTCCACTACGGCTACTGGGACACCGCCGAACACGACGGCCCGCATACTCGCGCCGCCAACGAATTGACCCGAACCGACGTCGACCCGGTGTCCAAACAACCACTGTTCAAAACCGCGGCCGCCCGAATTCGCCGGGTGGACAACCCCATCCCCGCGGCAGCCGGGCGCCCGGCCGGCGCACCGACCGCCGAGGCGCGCCCGGCCCAGCAGCCGACCGGCGGGCCCGATCGTGCCGCGCACCGTCCCCGACGCCGTGGCAAATGATTAGGAACGTGACATGAGTTACCTCGCCAAGATCGAGCGACGTATCGGCGACATCATCGACCGTGGCCGCACCAGGGCGGCCCGGCCGGCCGCACCCGCAACCGGGGGAAAGGCCTTGACCATCTACCTCTCCGACCACTACACCGGAGCCCCCGCCGGTATCGAACTCGCACGCCGACTCACGAGCAACCACCGCGGCAGCCCCATACACGCCACCCTGCGTGACCTACAGGACCAAGTGTCCGGGGGTTGCTGCGCGCGCTCGCTGCTCACGAGCCGCGGCTACAGCCGGACATGCTCGACGAACTCGAGCACCGCGCTCGCCGTCAAGGCGACACCCTCGAAGAACTACGGCGAACCGCCGCTCTCACCGTCTTCGACCCGGTCCACACCCCCCGATGAGCGAACATCGACACCGGCACCGCCGGTGTTTTCAGCACCGCGGTAGTGCGGTGCGGTTCGCGGACGAGGTCTGTTCCGGCAACGGAGGCCGATGCCGACCGACAGCACCTACTCTCGTGTGGTTCCGCGTCCCGGAAATGTCCTGCGACGACCGTTCCGCGATGGCGACGGTCACTGATGCGGCCCCTCCGACCGTCCGCCCGGCAGCTCCCGACCCCGGGCCGAGGCCACCCTGCGATTCCGGCCGACGGCAACCGCGATCGGGATGACTGGCCGGCCCCAGTACGGGTAACCGCGCCTCTGATCGCTTTCCCACTTACACACACATGAGGAGGACTTCGATGGCTCAGTATGTGCGTGATCTCATGACCTCCGACCCGGTAGCAATGGCACCGGGCACCTCGGTGCGTCAAGCGGCGCAGGCCATGCGCGAGAAAGACATCGGCGCCGTGCTCATTGTCGACAACGACCAGCTACAGGGCATCGTCACCGACCGCGATCTCGTCGTCCGCGCCCTCGCGGAGCGCACCGATTTGTCCGATTGCTCCCTGCGGGACGTGTGCAGCGGAGAACTGATCACCGCGGCCCCCGACGAGGACGCGAACACGGCGATCAAGCGCATGCGCGACCACGCCGTCCGCCGCATTCCGGTCGTCGACGGCGGCCGACCGGTGGGGGTGCTGTCACTCGGCGACGCCGCAGTGACCAAGGACTCCGGCTCCGTGCTCGCCGATGTCAGCACTGCACCCGGCAACCCTTGATGCCGGTACCATGCCGCACTCGCCCGCTCGCCTCATAACGATCACGAGGCCCGGCCGTGGGTGATCACAGCACATGTGAAGGAAATGCGGCGGGTACCCGACGACCGATCCGGCGATCGAACCCGTTCCCAGGAGTCCCGTATGGATCCGGTTGCGCAGTTCCCCGCGTTCGTGGTCGTGACCCACGCGCTGAACATCCTGTTCGTCACGCTGCTGATCCGGTCCGGAATCGAGGTGCTGTCCTCGTTTCCGAAGCTCTACTGGAGCGACGGCTGCCCGCCGGGCCGGGAATGGCTGCGATTGTCCCGCAAGAACTACGGGGCAGATTCCCGGCGGACCTGGGTGTCGCTGGACGAGGAGGAGGCCTGGCATCCGATCGTCGCGCTGCCGGGCCGCGGCCACCTCGGCATGGGCCGGCACTGGCATTTCCTGACCGTGCAGTTCTGGGTCCTGACCGGCCTGGTCTACATCACGATGGTGTTCGCCACCGGATATTGGCACTATCTGGTTCCGGACCACTGGGCGATCGTGCCGCAGGCGGTGCGCGACGTCGGGACGTATCTGCAATTCCGGCTCGCGCCGCCACTGCCGGGCCAGCCGTTCGACGCCGCCCAGAAACTCACCTATTTCGCGGTCGTCTTCCTGCTCGCACCGCTGCAGATCGCCTCCGGCGCCGGAATGTCACCGGCGGTGCTGGCCCGATTCCCGCGCTACGGCCGGTTGTTCGGCGGGAAGCAGGCCGCGCGCAGCGTGCATTTCCTCGGCATGTGCGCCTTCTGCGCATTCCTGGCCGTTCACGTGTCCATGGTGGCCGTGCACGGGATTCCCGGCGAATTCGGCAAGATCTTCCTCGGTTCGGCCGACGCCGGCCCGGTCGCGGCCACCGTCACCGGCAGCCTCGTACTGGTCGTGATCGTGCTCGTGCACATCGCGGCGACCGTATTCTCCCGGATACGGCCACGCCGCACGCAGCAATTACTCGGCATCGTGGTGCACCGATTCGAATACGTCCTGTCGCGGCTCGCCGATTCCCGGCAGCGCTATCGGCGCCGCGACATCTCCGAATATCACCGGATCAACGGTCATCCGCCGGTCGACGTCGGCTACCGCGAACTGGCCGCCGCAGGATTCCGCGACTATCGGCTGGCCGTCGGCGGGCTGGTCGCCGATCCGCTGACCCTGACCCTGCCCGAATTGGCCGCACTGGGTTTCACCCGGCAGATCACCAATCACAACTGCATCCAGGGCTGGAACGGTATCGCCGAATGGGGTGGGGTGCCGCTCGCCGCCCTGATCGACCGGGTGCGGCCCGCCGCCGGCGTCACCCACATCGTCTTCTACGCCATGGATGACAAGGCCCTGACCGAGGGCCGCGGCCGCTACGGATACTTCTATGAGGCGGTTCCGCTGGCGATCGCCCGCGCGCCCCAGGCCCTGCTGGCACTGGAGATGAACGGCGCCCCGCTGCCCATCGAGCACGGAGCCCCGCTGCGGCTGCGCCTGGAGAATCAGCTCGGCTACAAGATGGTCAAGTGGATCGAGGCCGTCGAATTCGTCGACGATATCGCGGCGATCGGCCTGGGCCAGGGCGGATATCGCGAGGACCAATTGTTCTACGGCAACACACCCGGCATCTGAGCAGGAGGCGACCATGACCGGATTCATCGAGCAGGCCACCGACCCCACCCAGCTCGCTGTCGCGCACGTGCGCGCCCGGGTCCTGAGCGGCCGCGGGCCCGGCGCTGGGCCCGGCGAGCAATACCGGGCCCAGTCCGGCCGCGGCCTCCTCGGCGGACTGCCGACACCGATCGAGCGCGAACTGGTCGCCCTCGCCGCCGAACTCGTCCGCCACACCGATCGCGGGCCGATCCTGGACCGGCTGCGCCTGCAGTTCGCCCGGCTGGCGGCGGACTGGCCGGCGTCCGACGACCGGGTCCGGGCCCGGCGCCTGACACCGCCCTGGCTGCCGGACCGGCACGACGCCAGACGGCGAGCTCCCGGGTGATGGCGTCGACGAAGTCCGGCGGATCCGCCGGTTTGCGGGAGGTGATCAGGGTCCGTCGCTGTCGTCGCAGACCACCGGCCGGTCCACCCCATCGTGGTGGGTGTTGCGGACGTGGCGGTGGTCGCCCGGACCAGACCGGTGCCGGGCCGCATCGGATAGTTGGCGCCTCGCTGGCGGGCCGACTCGTCAGAGCTCCGCGTCGCGGTCGCGCGCGGTATCGAACAGATCACCGCCGCGACCCCAGGCGGTGTCGACCAGGCCTGCGCCGGTGCGTGACATTCATATTCCGCCCCGGCACCGTCGCATACATCGGGCCCGGCGTGTGCAACGGGCCGGGTGGCGGCGTGCCGTCACGATCAGGGGCTGCGAGATCGGTTTGCGCAGCGCGTATCGCTGTCGAGCGTCATGATCGCAGACCGTGGTCACGACTCGATCCCGGACCGGAGCTCGCGGCCTGCGGACGCGCTCCGAGTACCCTGGAGCACCAGGGTTTTCGGGGTGACCCTGCCCGCGACGAGGGCACGCGATGATGACTGTCGCCGCCCGATTGGCTCAGCAGAGCGCGGGTAGTCGGCTCGAGAACACTTCATGGCCCGATCCCGAGAAAGGTATTCGATGGCCATCAGCGCTGATACCGATGTGATCGACTTGTTGCTGCAACAGCACCGACAGGTAAAAGACCTGCTGGACCAGGTAGCCCGCGGCGCGACAGGCAGCAGGCGCTCATGGCCGAGCGCATCGAATTCGCGGAAAAAGTAGCGCCGACCCGACCGCATCCGCACGCCGGGGCGTCCGCGGCGGCCAACCTGCTGGTCGGCCCGCCACCGGCGATCTTCGACCGCGAGCGCGACACCCTGCGCAAACAGTTGAGCATCGGGGACGGGACGGCTCGTACGAGTGCTGCTGCGGGCGCTGGGGCCGGACTTGTTTCCGTCGCTGTTGATCAGGAGACGATCATCCAGATCACCACGACAGCCCACAACTACGAAGACGAGCACCACGATCGCCCCGCGCATGGCCGGAGCGGGGCACGGGCAGCGGGCCAGGGGATATGGCAGGAAAAGTCGGTGTGAGCACACCGCCGAGTACGGAACACGGAAGGACATCGATCATGACGCGACCCTTCGCCCGGATTCCGGGCTCCTACCGGTCCCGCCGGACCGAGCGCACCCGCAGCCATGCCGGTCAGGGGCTCGAGGACAACAAGAACATTCCAGCGCTGGTCCTGTGCTTTCTCGGTGTGGTTGCGCTGGGTGCGGCGTTGACCGCCGCCGGGTACGGTTTCGCGGGCTGGTCGGTCGTCGCCGGGATCATCTGCGCGGTGTGTCTCGTCGCCGGGCTGACCTGGCTGGTGATCGAGGGCCGTCGCACCCGGGTGTCCGAACCCGACCGGCAGGGGCATTGATCGCCGCTGCGGCCCGATCGCCACATATCTTGCGCGGCTACGCATTTCTGGCCGACGGCCGGCGTGGCGCGCTGGTCGGGCCGCGAGGGGACATCGCCTGGATGTGCCTGCCGGGATGGGACGGCGACGCCGTCTTCGCCGGCCTGCTCGGCGCACCCTCCACCTACGCGGTGGTCCCGGCGCGGACCTTCGTCTGGGGCGGCTCCTACGAGGAGGGCACGCTGATCTGGCGGTCCCGGTGGGTGGCGGGCTCGGCGCTGATCGAGTGCCGGGAGGCCCTGGCCTACCCGGGCGATCCCCACCGCGCGGTGCTGCTGCGCCGGATCGTGGCGGTGCGCGAGGACGCCGAGGTCGACGTGCTGCTGCGGCCGGTGGCGGATTTCGGCGCCGACCCGGTCCGCGAGCCGCACCGCGATGCCGCTGGGGTGTGGCGCGCTCGGGTGGGGCCGTGGCGGCTGCGGTGGACCGGCGCACCCGACGCCACGGTCGACGGAGACGGCGGCTGGACTGCTCGAATCCGGTTGCGCGCCGGGCAAAGTCACGACCTGGTCCTCGAAATGTCAGACCGCCCACTGCCCGACGAGCCGGTCGATGTCGAACACACTTGGGCGGCAACCGAATCGGTGTGGCTGGCGCAGCAGCCCGATCTCGGCAACTCGATCGCGCCGCGGGATGCTGGGCACGCCTACGCGGTGCTGCGCGGCATGACGTCCGAGGGCGGCGGGATGGTCGCGGCGGCGACCACCAGCCTGCCCGAACGAGCCGATCAGGGCGAGAACTACGACTACCGCTACGTGTGGATCCGGGACCAGTGCATCGCCGGGCAATCGGTGGCGGCACTCGGCCCATACCCGTTGCTGGACGACGCGGTCGCCTTCGTCACCGAACGCCTGCTGGCCGATGGGCCCGGCCTGGCCCCGGCCTATACGACGGCCGGGGCGCCGGTGCCGCCCACCCGGACGCTCGACCTGCCCGGCTATCCGGGCGCCCGGCCCATGATCGGCAACCGGGTCTCGGAACAGTTCCAGCTCGACATCTTCGGTGAGGCGCTGTTGCTGTTCGCGGTGGCCGGCCGGTACGACCGGCTGTCCCCGGACCATCGCCGGGCGGCCCGGATCGCGGCCGCCGCGATCGGGCGGTACCACGACCGGCCCGACGCCGGCATCTGGGAGCTCGAGAACCGGTTCTGGACGCATTCCCGGCTGAGCTGTATCGCGGGCCTGCGCGCCGCCGCCGAATGCCCGGCCACCGGCGTCGACGCCGGCGCCTGCACGGCCCTGGCCGGCACGCTGCTGGCCGACGTAAACCGCGACGGCACCCATCCGCGCGGTTTCTGGCAGCGCGGGCCCGGCCTGCCCGGTGCCGACAGCGCGCTGCTGCTGCCGATCGTGCGCGGCGCGATGCCGATCGAGGATCCGCGCTGCCTCGCCACCTTCGAGGAGATCCGGGCCCAGCTGTGCGACGACCACTACGTGTACCGCTTCCGGCACGGCGACACCCCGCTGCCGAAGGCGGAGGGCGCGTTCCTGCTCTGCGGGTTCGCGATGGCCATGGCCGCCGCACAGCTCGGCCTGCCGGTGACCGCCGCCCGGTTCTTCGAGCGCAACCGGGCCGCCTGCGGGACACCGGGCCTGTTCGCCGAGGAATTCGACGTCGAACAGCGGCAGTTGCGCGGCAATCTGCCCCAGGCCTTCGTCCACGCGCTGCTGCTCGAATCGTCGGTGCTGCTGTCCGCCGACGGCTGAACGATGACCATGACAAGAGGAGGTCACCATGCAGATCGGATACAAACTGGCGGCGGAAGGCTTCGGGCCCGCGGAACTGATCCGGCAGGCCGTCCGCGCGGAATCGGCGGGCTTCGATTTCGTCGAGATCAGCGATCATTTCCATCCCTGGCTGGACGATCAGGGCCATTCGCCGTTCGCCTGGACGGTGCTCGGCGCGATCGCGGCGAGAACCGAGCGGATCGGCCTGGCCACCGGCGTCACCTGCCCGACGGTCCGGTACCACCCGGCCATCGTCGCGCAGGCCGCGGCCACCGTGGCCCTGGTCTCCGAGGGGCGCTTCACCCTCGGCATCGGCTCCGGCGAGCGGCTCAACGAGCATGTGGTGGGCGCCGGATTCCCGGACACGGTCCGGGTGCGGCATCGTATGCTGCGCGAGGCATTGGAGATCATCCGGTTGCTGTGGCGCGGTGGCTACCAGTCCTATCAGGGCGAATACCTGCACTTGTCGGACGCGCGGATCTTCGACCTGCCCGACGAACCGCCGGTGATCGCCGTGGCCGCGGGTGGTCCCGCGGCGGCCCGGCTGGCCGCCGAACTCGGTGACGGCTTGTTCGCCACCGAACCGGACGCCGATCTGATCGAGCACTACCACGCCGGCGGCGGGCGCGGCCCGCGCTACGCGGAGGTACCCGTCGCCTGGGCGCCCGACGAACAGGCCGCGGTGGCGGCGGCCCTGGACACCTCGCGCTGGGCCGTCACCGGCTGGAAGGTGATGAGCGAACTACCGAATCCGGCCAACTTCGCCGCCGCCTCGGCCACGGTCCGCGCCGAGGACATCCGTGCCCAATTCACCTGTGGCAGTGCGCCGGACGACTACGTCCGGGCCGTCGGACAGTATCGCGACGCCGGATTCGACCACCTGGTGTTGCAGAGCGCCGGCCCGGATCCGGACGGTTTCCTCGACTTCTACCGGGACGAACTGCGCGCCCGGCTGGGATCGACCGCCGCCGCGGCCGGTTGACCATCGTGCCGTGGCCCGGACCCGAGCTCGCGCACGGCCCGGGCCGCGGATTCGACCTGCCGGGCCAGCCATGCCTGCGGGCTGTGCCGGTGCGCCCGGGTGTCGAAACTGCCGTGCGCGCCGAAATCCGGCCCGGCGTCGTCGACCGGCTCCCAGAGATTCGACGGCCGGTCGCCGGCGCGGTCGCCGGTCTGCTGCGAGTCGTAGCCGGTCCGGGCCAGATAGCGATCCAGCAGAGCCGGGACCAGCCGCTGCCCGACGATCGTGCCGACCGTGCTGGCGCCCACCCAGTACTGCTTGCGGCATGGATGCGCGGCCGCGAAAACGATCGTGTCGGCCACCACCTCGGGCTGGTAGATCGGCGGCACCGGCTGCGGATGCCGGGGCAGGCGCGAGAGCACCCAGGAGAACTGGGGGGTATTGGTCGCAGGCGCCTGCACGATGGTGACGTGCACCCCGCTGTGCTCGTGCAGCAGTTCCACCCGGACCGCTTCGAGGAATCCGTTGATCGCGTGCTTGGCCCCGCAATAAGCCGACTGCAACGGAATCGCCCGCTCCCCCAGCGCCGAACCGACCTGCACCACGACCCCGTGCCCCCGCGGCCGCATCCGGGACAGCGCGGCCATCGTGCCGTGCACCGCGCCCAGATAGGTCACCTCGGTGACCCGCCGGAATTCGGCGGCAGAGATCTGCGCGAACGGCGCGAAGACCGAGGCGAACGCCGAGTTGACCCAGACGTCGATCGGCCCGAGCTCGGCCTCGGCGCGGTCAGCGGCGGCGGCGACGGCCTCGAAATCGGCCACGTCGACGTACAGGGGCAGCGCCTCGGCACCAGTGGCCCGGACCTCGTCGACGGCGGCGTCCACCCCGGCCCGCCCCCGGGCCAGCACCGCGACCGCGGCTCCGTCGGCGGCGAACCTCCGGACCGCGGCGCGCCCGATCCCGGCGCTGCCTCCGGTCACCAGCACGACCCGTCGATTCTCGGTCATCGTCCCTCCTGACGTGCGGGGGCCGCGGTACCGGGCCCTTCGTGCCCAGCGGATACCCGGGGTCTCGGTACCGAAACGAAGACATGCCAGGTCATTCGGCAGCGCCGCAGCGGGTGCGGAGCACGCGACCGCCACCGCGTTCCGGGTTGGTGCGATGCCGACGCGACCGGTTTTGGATGAGTGCCGGATGGCCGTGGGGGTGGTGCCGCCCCGGACGCCGAAGCGATGGTGTCGCGGCTCGACGGATGGCAGCCGGCGGCGTCGGAAATTGCGGCCGTCGGCACGAACCCGAGGCGTAACGGGACGCCTTCCACGCGATCGTGCCGTATCCGGCCGGCGGGGTGCACGTCACGGCAACCAGAGCAGTCCGGTGAGCAGTGCGCAGCCCGTGACCAGCCACGCGGAGTAGTCACCCAGATGTCCGCTGTGCAGCCGGTGCAGCATTCTGACTGGCCCGGCCGGGGTCGCCCGGCTCACTCGGGCCAGGCCGAGGACGGCGACCAGCACGGCAGCGGTGGTGGACAACGCGGCCAGTCCGAGACCGATCCCGGTCCAGCCGACCTCCGGCGGTGCCGGGGGTAGCGCAGCGGGCACCGTGTGCAATGCTCGGGCCGTATAACCGGCCGGGTCGCAGAACGCGCCTGCTGCCGATCCGGTGCCCGCGCCGAGTACCCCCGGCAGACCCAGGGTGACGGCCGCGAGCAGCAGCATCAGCACCGCGGTGAGCATCGTCGCCGGCGTCCGGCCCGGCGGTGTATCGGTATCGGACTCCTCCCGCGCGCCGGTGGTCTCCTCGGCGTCGTCCGCCGTGGCCGGTCGCCGGCCAAGCCCCCAGAAGATGCGCAGCCCGGCCCGTAGCACCACCCCACCGGTCCCGGCGGAGACCGCGATCACCAGGACGCCGAGCACGACCGAATGCCCGGACTCTTCCAGCAATGCCTTACCCAAACCCGTTGCCGACCAGGGGAATCCGGCCAGCAGTACCGCGGCTGTGACGAACAGGACGCCGAGCAGCCGATGCCGGCGTGCCCGCCCGTACAGGCGATGTTCGTCGAGCGACTCGTAGTGCGCCAGCAATGCGCCCGCCATCAGGAACAGCGCGCCCTTCACCGCCGCGTGCCCGCACAGATAGATCGCCGAGGCGGCGATACCGGCCGGTGACAGCGTCGACACGCCGAGCAGGAACATCCCGCTGTGCGCGATGGTCGAATAGGCGAGCATCCGCTTGAGATGCCGCTGCAGCATGCACATGACTGTCCCGACGACCATTGTCAGCACGGCCAGGACCAGCGACATCCGGTGCACCGCGACGCTCGGTATCGCCACGGTGAAGGTGGCCCAGTACAGCCTGGCCACGCCGTAGACGCCCAGCGGGGCCATCACCCCGGAGAACAGCACACAGACCGGCGCCGGTGCGACCGCGTGCGCGTCGGCGAGCCAGAAATGGAACGGCGTCACCGCGGCCTTCACCAGCCAGCCGGTGCTGATCAGCGCGAACGCGACGACCACCACCGTCTCTCGCTGCTGCCCGGCCAGCACCCCGGCGAGCTGCGCAAGCCCGAGTTGCCCGGTGTGCGCGTAGAGCAAGCCGATCCCGAACAGGCAGAGATACGCACCCAGGGAATTGATCACCCCGAAATTCAGGCCGCCCTGCACGGATTCGGGGTCCTCGATCTCGAGGCCGGTCAGCGCGTAGGCCGCCACACTCATCAATTCGAAGAAGACGAACATGTCGAACAGATCACCGGTGAGCGCGAATCCGCACATGCCGGCCGCGAACAGCAGGACCAGGGCCGGATAGTGCGCCCGCAGATTGTCGAAGTAGTGCCAGCCGAACAGCAGCGCGACCGCGGTGAGCCCCGCGATCAGCACGACCAGCGCGGCCGCGAACCGATCGGCCACCAGCACGATGCCGACCGTGCGATGCGGCATGGGCTGCCAGTTTCCGGCCCAGGTCACCACCGGACCACGGTTCGCGTCCACAAGCAGGCGCACGGTCAGGAAGACCAGCACCGCCGCGATCAGCAGCGCGAGTCCGTCTACAGCCGGCCGGGGCAGGATCCGGCCCAGTACCAGCAGCGCGCACGCCCCGGCGATCGGCCACACGACGACCAGGGCCGGCAGCGCGCCCATCAACCACGCAGCGCGTGCAGCCGGTCCGGCACCACGGTCCCGTGCCGCTTGGCGACGAGGATGACCAGGGCCAGCAGCAGCGCGGTCACGGTCGCGGACACGACGATGTCGGTCAGCGTCATCGCCTGCACCACGGGGTCGACCACCGGGCTGTCCGGCGGGTTCGCCGGCCCGAAGATCGGCGCGGTGGCGTGGCGCTGATAGCCGATGGCCAGCAGCAGCACGTAGGTGCTCGATTGCGCGATCGAGACGCATACGACGGTGTGCACCAAATGCCGGCTGCGCACGACGCCGTAGATGCCGGCCAGCAGTATCCAGCCGGCCACCAGATACGGGAACAGGGTCATGCGGAGTCACCTTTCGTCGGCAGATACTGCGCGAGGAACTGCGCGAGCAGGACGACCACGCCGCAGCTGACCGCGAGTCCGATCGCGCAGCTGAACAGCGGCACCACACCGGCGGACAGCAACTGCCCGGAAGTGCCCAGCGGCAGGATGTTCGCGAGGAAACCCGCGCCGCGCAGCACGCTGGCCACGCCGAGCAGCACCACCGCACCCAAGCCGGCGGCCTCGCCGAACTCGTACCAGTCCAGCGGCCGGGCGCGCACCAGCGCCCGGTAGTCACCGGCGATGTACAGCAGGTGCAACCCGGTCGCGAGCACGACGCCGCCCTGGAACCCGCCGCCGGGGGTCAGGTGGCCGTGAACCACCACATCGGCGCCGATGAGCAGCGTCACCGGCAGCAGGACGTAGCCCGCGAGCCGGGTCACCGCGGGCACCGGCCGGGGCTCATCGGCCTCGGCCGGGTCGGACCAGCGGCGCAGCAAGGTCGCGGCACCGATCACCGCGGCGACCAAGATGGCCTCCTCCCCGACGCTGTCGAAGCCGCGCTGATCGAAGTTGAGCGACGACACCACATTCGGGGTGCGCTGCCGTAGCGCCGCGTCGATGGCCGCATCCCGGTAGGGATGCCGGTCTTCGCCGAAGCCCGGGGTCCGCAGCACGGCGAGCACGAACAGCACCGCCACCCCGGCAGCGCCGAGGACGAACACGACCATCCGTGTACGTCGGCTCACCGAGTCCACCGCTTCCGGATCGCCCGGACGGTGAGAAGCACCATCAGCGGCACCACCGCGGTGCCGACGGCGATCTGGGACAGCGCGACGTCCGGCGCGCCGAGCAGCAGGAACAGCAGGGCCAGCAGTACGCCGTACACGGACAGCAGCACCGACTGCCGCTGCGGATCGTCGGTGCCCACCAGAATTGTGGCCACGAGCGCGACCAGGACGAGGACGACGGCGAGGAGAGCGATCACGAGGAGTTCCGTTCGTCGGGCGGCCCGATCCCGGCCCAATCCCGGTCGCGCGCACAGAGTTCGGCGATCGCGGTGGTCAGGACCGGGTTGGTGAACGCCAGCGCGAGCACCGTCGCGACCACAGTGGCGGCGGTGGCGCCGAACCCGCAGGAAGCCACGGTCGCGAGCGCCAGCAGCGGCCCGGACAGCGAACTGACGATGGTGGTGTAGTGCATCCGGCTGTAGGGATCGCGGGGCCGTAGCGCCCCGAGGGCGGCCACGACCGCGGAGGCGGTGGACAGGCCCGCCAGCGCGGCCGCGGCGACCTCACCCGGGCCCGTCATCGGACGGATCGATCAACCGCGTGAACACTAGGGTGCCCGCGAAGGACAGCAGTACCAGGACCAGCGGCACGATCAGGTAGTCCGGCCGCCGCACGGCCAGCGAGAGGGTCACCAGCGCCAGCGGGACCACCGAACCGATCAGCTGCAATCCGATCAGCCGGTGCGCGGCAGGCCCCCGGGCGGCCAGCAGCGCCCCCGGCGGCACCGCCCCCACCAGCAGTGCCGCGGTGGCGACGGACCAGATCCCGGTCTGGATCATCGGATACCGGCCGATCGCAGCATGCGATGCAACCGGGTCCGGCGCACCGGCAGGGTGTGAGTGATCAGCCGCCGCCGATCCGCGTGCACCACCATCGCCCCCGGTGTCGAGGTGACCAGCAGCGTGGTGAACGCCTCCCGGCCATCGCGGCGGGCCGCGTCCGGCTCGGCCGGAAGCGGGATCGGCTCGAACCGGCCGGTCGGCGGCCGCCGACCGGTGGCCAGCCGCAGCGCACCCACGGTATCGGACGCGACAGCCGGCAGCGTCGCCGCCGCGAGCTGCGGCAGCTCCGCCGGAGGGCACCAGCGCCCCCGCACGAGTCTGCGCAGCCGGGGCGCGAGCACCGCGCACGGCACCGCGAACAGCGCGGCGGCGAGCAGTTCCTGCGCGGTGACCGCAGTGAGGGTCGCCAGCCAGGTGACGACGAACACCGGCCACCAGATCACGCTCTCGACGACCGTACGGTCGACATATCGCATCGCGCCGCTCCTTGCTGCCGGGTGGGTGCTCGTGCCGATTACGTTGTGCCGGTGGGTACTTCGGCGGCCAGCTACTGTGCCGACCGGCCGCCGGCACCGGTCGTCGGTGCCGGCCGCGGAACCGACGGCCGGTGCCGGACCGCAATGCGTCCGTCAGTGCCGGACCGCGGTGACGAATTCCTGTGCCTTGGTTTTCGCGCCCTGGACCATCAGATGCCAGGCATCGGGGTCGCCGTGCAGCACCGCGGCGGCGGTCGATTCCATCTGATCCCAGGTGGCGTGGGGCGGGATCGGCGGGACCTCCGGATCGCAGCGCACATCCAGCAGCATCGGCCCGTCGGCGGCGAAGGCCTGCTGCCAGGCGTCGGCGAGCTGGTCCGGATGGTCGACGGCGATCGACGGCACGCCGAAACCGCGCGCGACGTCCGCGTACGAGATATCCGGAAGAGATTGCGACTCTTCGAATTTCGGCGCGCCACCCATCGCGCGCAACTCCCAGGTGACCTGGTTGAGATCGTTGTTGTGGAAGACGCAGATCACCAGCCGCGGATCGCTCCACCGGTCGCGATAGCGCGCGATGGTCAGCAGTTCGGCGAGGCCGTTCATCTGCATGGCGCCGTCGCCGACCAGGGCGACCGCCGGCCGGTCCGGGTGGGCGAACTTCGCGCCGATCGCGTACGGCACACCGGGACCCATCGTGGCCAGCGTGCCCGACAGCGATCCGCGCATCCGGCCGTGGAAGCGCAGGCAGCGGGCATACCAGTTGGTGGACGAGCCGGAGTCGGCGGTGACGATGGCGTTCTCGGGGATACAGCGCGACAGTTCCCACACCACCCGCATCGGGTTGACCGGTCTCGCCTCGAGCATCGACTGCCGTTCGACGGTGTCCCACCAGCGTCGGACGTTCGCCTCGATCGTCTCGCGCCAGGCCCCGTCGGACTTACCGACCAGCAACGGAATCAGTTCCGTCAGAGTGGCTTTCGCGTCGCCGATCAAGGTCACCTCGGCCGGGTAGCGCATCCCGATCATGGCGCCGTCGATATCGATCTGGACGGCGCGGGCCTGATCCAGATCGGGCAGGAACTGGGTGTAGGGGAAGCTCGACCCGATCATCAGCAGCGTGTCGCAGTCACGCATCATCTCGTAGCTGGGACGGGTACCCAGCAGGCCGATCGACCCGGTCACGAACGGCAGATCATCGGCGAGCACATCCTTGCCCAGCAACGCCTTCGCCACACCCGCGCCGGTGAGGTCCGCGACCTCCACCACCAGATCCGCGGCGTCGCGCGCGCCCTGGCCGATCAGGATCGCCACCTTCGATCCGGCGTTGAGCACCGCGGCGGCGCGCTCGATCTCGGACCGGGCGGGCACCACCGTCGGGTGCATCACCTGCGGCGGGCTCGACGGCACCTGTTTGAAGGCGTGTTCCGGCGGCCGATACGGCTCCTCCTGCAGATCCGACGGGACGATCACCGCGGTCGGCGCGCGGCGTGCGCGGGCGATGCGGAAGGCGCGGTCCAGTGCGTTGGGCAGCTGGCTGGCGACGTTCACCTCGACGAGGTACTCGCTGGCCACATCCTTGAACAGCGACTGGAGATCGACCTCCTGCTGATAACTGCCGCCCATCGCGCTGCGCGCGGTCTGGCCGACGATCGCGACCACCGGCACATGGTCCAGTTTGGCGTCGTACAACCCGTTCAGCAGGTGGATCGCGCCCGGACCGGACGTCGCCGCGCACACCCCGACCTCGCCGCTGAACTTCGCGTAGCCGGTCGCCTCGAACGCCGCCATCTCCTCGTGGCGCGCCTGGACGAAGGCCGGACCCTCGTCGGCCCGTCCGAAGGCCGCGATCAAACCGTTGATGCCGTCGCCGGGGTAGCCGAACACCTGCCGGACACCCCACTCCCGCAGGCGCTGCAGGACATAGTCGCCCACTTGCTGTGTCATTCCGTCTCCCGTCCGGTCCATTGCTCGTGTCGAGCGGGCGGATACCCGGCCGGTGCGCACCCAATCAAGGTGTGTGTGACGGTCCGGACGGGGTAGTCGCCGCACATTCCCGGGATTCACCTCGCACGAAGGGCCAGGTCATGACACGTTCCGATTCCGTACCGTCCACTCGGGCCGTCGATCTGCCGGACCCGATGCCGCCGCGTGGCCCGAAGACCACGAATCGGTTGCAGTCGCTGGAATCGGTGCGGGCCGGCCTGGCCGCCGTCGTCGACGGTGAGGTGCGGTTCGATTCCGGGACCCGGGCGGCGTACTCGACCGACGGATCCAACTATCGCGCGGTCCCACTCGGCGTCGTGGTGCCCCGGACGGTCGAGGCCGCGGTGGCCGCCGTCGGCGTGTGCCGCGACCACGACGTACCGGTGCTGTCCCGCGGCGGCGGCACGAGCCTGGCCGGGCAGTGCTGCAATACGGCCGTCGTCATCGACTGGACCAAATACTGCCACAACGTGATCGGGGTGGACACGCAGGCGCGCACGGTCGTGGTGGAACCCGGTATCGCGCTGGATCGGCTCAACCGCCATCTGGAGCCGTTCGGCCTGATGGTCGGGCCGAAACCCTCGACCCACGTCAGTTGCACCATCGGCGGCATGATCGGCAACAACAGCTGCGGATCCACCGCACAGGCCTACGGCAAAATGGTCGATTCGGTGCGGCGGCTGGAGATCCTCACCTACGGCGGCGTACGCGGCTGGGTCGGCGCCGGCGATCCGGGACCGGCCGCTGATCCGGACCTGATCCGTCTGGTCGAACAGTTACGCGCGCTGCGCGACCGCTACGCCGAGGACATCCGCGCGGCCTACCCGGACATCCCGCGCCGGGTGTCCGGCTACAACCTGGATTCGCTGCTGCCCGAGCAGGGTTTCGATCTCGCCAAATTTCTGGTCGGCAGCGAGAGCACGCTGGTGACCGTGCTGCGCGCCGAGATCACCCTGGTGCCGATCCCGGCCGCGAAATCGCTGGCCGTACTGGGCTTCCCGGACGTCTACCAGGCGGCCGACGCGGTCCCGCAGGTGCTGGAGCATCACCCGGCCGCCCTGGAGGGCCTGGATCACCGGCTGGTCGAACTCGAACACACGAAACACCTGGCAGATCGCGCGATTGCGCAGTTACCGGATGGAAAAGCCTGGCTGATGGTGCAATTCGACGGCGACGATCGGGAGCGGGCCGATCACCGCGCCCACGAGCTGATGTCGGATCTGAGCTCGCACGCCGGCGCGACCGCGATCCTGGTCGACGACGCAGACCGCGAGGCCGAGATCTGGGCCGCGCGCGAGGCGGGCCTGGGTGCCACGGCCTACCCACCGGACGGCGCCGAGACTCACGAGGGCTGGGAGGACGCCGCGGTGCCACCGGACCGGCTCGGCGACTATCTGCGCGACTTCGAGCGCCTGCTGGACTCGTTCGGCTACGAATCCAGCTCGCTCTACGGCCATTTCGGGCACGGCTGCGTACACACCCGGATCCCGTTCGACCTGCGCACCGCGGCCGGGATCGCGAACTACCGGAAGTTCGCGCAGGAGGCGGCGCGGCTGGTCGCCGGCTACGGCGGATCGCTGTCCGGCGAGCACGGCGACGGCCAATCGCGCGGCGAGCTGCTGCCGATCATGTTCGGCGACACCGTGGTTCGCGCCTTCGGCGAGGTGAAGCAGTTGTTCGACCCGGCCAACCGGATGAATCCGGGCAAGGTCGTCGACCCGCGTCCGCTGGACGGCGATCTGCGCCAGGGCGTGGACTACCGGCCCTGGGAACCGGACACCCACTTCGCCTATCCCGGCGACGATCACCGCTTCAGCCGGGCCGCCGCCCGCTGCGTCGGCGTCGGCAAATGCCGCAGCGACCACGGCGGCGTGATGTGCCCGAGCTACCGCGCGACCCGCGAGGAGACCCATTCGACCCGGGGCCGGGCCCGGCTGTTGTTCGAGATGCTGGACGGCTCGGTCGTCTCCGGCGGCTGGCGCTCCCGCGAGGTGCACGAGGCACTGGATCTGTGCCTGGCCTGCAAGGGATGTCGCAGCGACTGCCCGGTCGGCGTGGACATGGCCACCTACAAGGCGGAATTCCTGTCCCACCACTTCCGGCACCGGCTGCGCCCGCTGTCGCACTACACGATGGGCTGGATCCCGTTGTGGGCCAGGCTCGCCACCACGATCGCGCCGGTCGCCAACGCGGTGACCCGGACCCCCGGACTGCGCCGGCTGGCCGCGCGCGCCGCCGGCGCCGATCCCCGCCGCGAATTGCCACAGTTCGGCCGACGATTCACCCGCGACTTCACCGGTCCGGCCGATCCCGGGACCCGGGGCCCGGTGCTGTTGTGGCCGGACACCTTCAGCAACAACTTCGAACCCGCCATCGCCGCGGCCGCGGTGCGCGTGCTCACCGCCGCCGGGTTCCGGGTCGAACTGCCGACACGCACGGTGTGCTGCGGTCTGACCTGGATCTCCACCGGGCAACTCGTCACCGCCGAGCGGGTGCTGCGCCGGACCCTGCGGCAGCTCCGGCCGCACTTGCGTTCCGGCACACCGGTACTGGTGCTCGAACCCAGCTGCGCCGCGGTATTCCGCTCCGATCTGCCGGAACTGCTGGCCGGCGACGAGGACGCGCACCGGCTGGCCGGGCAGACCCGCACCCTCGCCGAACTGCTGGCCGAACGAGCGCCGGACTGGCGGCCACCCCGGATCGACGCTCCCGTGCTGATGCAGCCGCACTGCCATCAGCACGCGATCCTCGGCACCGATGCCGATCGCGAACTACTGGCCGCCACCGGCGCCGACGTCACCGTACTCGACGCCGGATGTTGCGGTATGGCAGGCAATTTCGGCTTCGAACGCGGCCACTACGAGGTGTCGGTGGCCTGCGCCGAGGACGCCCTGCTGCCGGCGCTGCGCGAACGCGCGCCCGGCACGCTGCTCTCGGTCGACGGTTTCAGCTGCCGCACCCAGATCCGTCAGCTGTACCCGCAGGCGCAGCCTCGGCATCTCGCGGAGATCCTGGCCGATGCCCTGTCGGGAGGTGCGCGATGACCTCGCGGGAGGTCCGGCTCGAGGAGCCGGGTTCGGTTGCGGTGTACCGGTTTCCGACGCCCGGGCCGGAATCCGACGGCACCCTGGCCTGGACCTCGACCACCGCCGTCATGGTGCGGCTCGCCGCCGGCGGCCGCACCGGGCTGGGCTGGACCTACAGCGCCCCCGCAGCGGCCGCGATCATCCGGGACGAACTGCTGCCGATCCTGATCGGCCGCGCACCCTGGGACATTCCGCAGTGCCGGCTCGAAATGCGCCGGGCCTGCCGCAATTTCGGCACCACCGGAGTCGTCGCGCAGGCGCTCAGCGCCGTCGACATCGCGTTGTGGGACCTGAAGGCACGGCTGCTGGACACCTCACTGGCCCGGCTGCTGGGGGGCGTGCGCGCGGCGGCGCCGGTCTACGGCTCCGGCGGCTTCACCAATCTGCCCGACGAGGATCTCGACGAACAGATCACCTCCTGGCTGACCGCAGGCTGTACCGCGGTCAAGATCAAGATCGGCCGCGACACCGCCCGCGACCTCGACCGCCTGGTGCGGGCCTCCGACCTCGTCACCGGCCGGGCCGAACTCATGGTCGACGCCAACGGCGCCTACCCCACCGGGCACGCCCGGCGGATCGGGGCCACCCTGGACGAACTGGGGGTCACCTGGTTCGAGGAACCGGTGCGCAGCGACGACCCCGCGGGCCTGGCGGTGGTCCGCGACGGTGTCGAATGTGATGTCGCCGCAGGCGAATACATCTCCGATCCGATGGGCGCCACGGCCCTGCTCGACGTGGTGGACTGCCTGCAACTGGACGTCACCCGCTGCGGCGGCTACAGCGGATTCCTGGAATGCGCCGCACTGGCCGCCGCACACGGCCTCGAGGTCTCCGCCCACTGCGCACCCGCACTGCACGCCCCGGTCGCCGCGGCCGTGCCCAACCTCCGGCACGTGGAATGGTTCATCGACCACGCCCGGCTCGAGCCGCTGCTCGTCGACGGCGTCCCCGAGGTCGCCGACGGCCTGCTGCCGCGCGCGGGCGAGCACGGCGACTGCGGTCACGGCATGACCATCGCGGCCAGCGCGGCGGAATTCCGGATCTGACACCTGTTCGCCCGCTTGCGGAGCGCAATTATTGCGACGGACGAACCGTCCCATAACAGCGTCCCTGCTCGTGAGCCAGTCGCGGTTCGGGCGCGTCGTGCTCGTGTCCGGTGGTGGGCGCCGGACCGAGGTCGAATTCAGGCAGACGGACGGTGTATCGCGAGCGCTCGCGGCGTCTGGGTTTGTCGAACGCGATGTGCGGACGGTGATCCCGGCCGTGACGACCGCGCTGGTGGAGGCGGACCGGCCGATCCTGCCCCGGACACACCACCGCGTACCGGTCGGCGTCTACCCCGCCGCACCGATTCGAGTTGTCGCCTCCCGGATCCGATGATCACCGGAAGCCGGGGTAGTCGCCGGGTATGGAATTTCTGTTCGCGCTGATCGTGATCGCGGTCCTGGTGGCCGTCGTGGTCGTCCGGCGTCGACGGCCGGGCCGTAGTACCCCGCCGGACCAGATCACTGGAAACGAAGGGCAGAGGCCCGTCGACGACATCTGACCCGACACGATCTCTGCCGCCGCGCCGAGATGTCGATGTATGCCCAGAAAGGGAAGAACATGGGTTTCACCCGCCAACAGCAGAATGTCCCCGGTACGCAATCGGTGATGGAACCGCCGCCGGATTGCGGTGAGCTGAGCTACCGTGGATCGGGAAAACTCACCGGGAAGACCGCGGTGATCACCGGCGCCGACAGCGGCATCGGCCGCGCGGTGGCCATTGCCTTCGCCCGCGAAGGCGCCGACGTGGTCATCTCCTACCTCGACGAGCACGAGGACGCGCAGCAGACCGCGGACTGGGTGTCCGCAGCCGGCCGCGACGCCGTCCTGGTCGACGGCGACATCTCCCGACCCGAGCACTGCCGACGGATCATCGACGCCACCGTCGACACCTTCGGGAAGGTCGACATCCTCGTCAGCAACGCCGCCTACCAGATGACCCACGACACGGTGGAGGAGATCAGCGACGAGGAATTCGACTACACCTTCCGCACCAACGTCGGCGCCTATTTCGCCCTGGTCAAAGCCGCACTGCCGCACATGGCCCCCGGGTCGTCGATCATCGGAAGCTCCTCGGTGAACTCCGATATGCCCTCGCCGACACTGGCCCCCTACGCCGCGAGCAAGGCCGCTATCGCGAACCTGTCGGCCAGCCTGGCCCAGTTGCTGGGCCCCAAGGGGATTCGCGTCAACAGTGTGGCACCCGGACCGATCTGGACACCGCTGATCCCGTCGACGATGCCACCGGAGAAAGTCGAGTCCTTCGGCGACGACACCCCGCTGGGCCGCGCCGGGCAACCCGCCGAACTCGCCCCGGTATACGTCCTGCTCGCCGGCGACGACAGCAGCTACATCTCCGGTGCCCGCGTCCCGGTCACCGGCGGCCGGCCCATCCTGTGAATCGTGCGAGAGCCATTGTGAGACAGGGGAAACAGTGAAAGCAGTGACCTGGCAAGGCCATCGGCAGGTCGAAGTGACCGACCTCCCCGATCCACGCATCGAGAAAGTGACGGATGCGATCATCGAGATCGCCGCGTCCGGAATCTGCGGCTCCGACCTGCATCTGTACGAGGTGCTGGTGCATACCGGAACCCCGGTGACGTCCTCGGCCACGACCCCATCGGATTCGTCACGAGGTCGGATCGGAGGTGACCGGCCTGCCGGTCGGTGACCGGATGGTGATCCCGTTCCGGATCAGCGGTGCGCGGCTGCCGGAACCGATCTTATGCAGTACATCCGGCCCGCTGACCGCGATCGTCCGTGCGGCTGCACCGACGATCTGCGCGCTGGTGGCGGGTGGTCGATATGTGGAGCCCAGTGTGCTGGTCAAGGTGTGGTGCAGGTCGGCGTTTGAAATGTTGCCCGCCGGGGGCGGGTGTCGTTGCTGGTGCCCACCGAACACGGCGGCGGACACTACGCGCGCTACCGCGAGGAATACCGGCAGCTCTGTTCCGATCTGTACCTGCCACCGAGTCCCGCGACCGCGGACCACGATGGCTGAGCCAGGCCAGCTCCGATGGATTCGTCCCGGTGTGCGTCTGGATGGCGCGCGGGACACCTGCCTGAACACGATCGCGTCGCCGAACACCCGCCGCGGGGGACCGCCCCGCGATCCGGGCCCAGGCCTCGGTCCTGCCGAGTCGCTGGCCGCGTGCCGGTCGGGCGAAAGGAAAAGAGTCTAGAACGCCATTGAGTGCCAGGCGCGACGAGCGCGCCGGAAGAGGATCCAATCACCGATCCGCTTCGAGCCAGGCCCGGCAGTTGTCATCTGCGATGTGGGCCTTCAGACGCGCCGCCACGGCGGGGTCGCGCCGGGCCGTAGCGAACAGCGGGTGATGCCACCACAGGTCGCGGGCCCGGTCGAGCGGTCCGGCGTCTGCCGCCGCGGTGAGCTGCTGCCAGCGGCGCTGCCAGTCCGGTGACCAGTCCCAGTCGGCCAGGTTCGGGCTGATCAGGATCAACGGGTCGGCCCGGCCTGGATGGTCGAGAGCGAAATCGAGCGCGATCCGCCCGCCCATCGAGACCCCAGCGACAGCGGCTCGCTCGATCCCGAGCCCATCGAGCATTGCGGCCAGATCGTCGGCATGACGAAACGCGCTGGTGGTCCGATCCCTGGATGCGCCGCAGCCGCGCAGGTCGTACCGCACCGATCGACGGATCGAGGTCAGATCCGGCCGGCCGGATCGGATCCCACATCGAACGGATCCCTCCCGCCCCCGGCAACGAGAATCAGCGGTGCGCCGACGCCGGCGATCTCGACCGAGAGGTCGACACCGGCCGCAGTCGTGACCCGTTTCGCGACCATCGTCTTGGTACCTCCACCGAACCGCCCGGTCCGGTGATGCCTGCCAGACCTGTCCAGAATGCCAGGATCGGCACCGAGATCGCGGCCCGTCCGGGTATCCCTGAGATCCAAGGTTTCCCGGCTGCTGACCACGCTGCGCAGCCAGGCCCTGGACGTACCGCTGCCGCAATCGGCCTGACCGGCCGAAAGCCCGGTACCCCCGATCCGCTCGGGGCAGGACAGACCGGGCAGGCTGCTTTCTTAACCTGCCCGGCGACGACCGAATAGCCATACAGCATAGTTTCAACCCCGTTGACCCCTGCGCGACAGCGGCGGCCGCGTCGACTTTCTCCGGAACTGTGCTGTGGCACGATCGATCTCCACCGTGCCGCAGGTTGGGTGGTGGCGGAGGTGCGACGTGTGGGTGTCCGATAATGGGTGCGTGACGGACACGCAAGATTCCACCGGTGCGATTCCGGGCCGGGCCGCAGAGATCATCGCGGCGGGCCGCCCGCAGGCGGTGGGCAGTTTCAGCTTCTGGTTCGACGAGCAACGCTGGGAATGGTCCGACGAGGTCGCCCGCATGCACGGCTACCAGCCCGATGCCGTGGAACCGACCACGGAGTTGCTGCTGGCGCACAAGCATCCCGACGACCGGGCCCAGGTCGCCGAGACCATCGCCCGGTCCCTGGACACCGGCGAACCGTTCTCCTCCCGGCACCGGTTCCTCGACACCACCGGCGTCGTGCATCACGTGATCGTGGTGGCGGACCGGATCCTCGACGACACCGGCACGCTGGTGGGGACCGCAGGCTACTACATCGACGTCACCGACACCCTCGCCGAGCAGCGGCGTGAGACCCTGACCGACACGCTGCCGGAGGTGGTCGAGGCCCGCGCGGTGATCGAGCAGGTCAAGGGAATCCTGATGTACGTGTACCGCATCGACTCCGACCGTGCCTTCGACGTCCTGCGCTGGCGATCGCAGGAGACGAACATGAAACTGCGGGACCTGGCCGGCCACCTCCTCGCCGAACTCCACACCCTGCCCTCGGGCACCGCGGCCAGCCGCAGCCAGTTCGACCACCTGCTGCTCACCGCCCATCTCCACCACGACGGCCAGGCGACCACCGGCCACATGTAGGCAGCGATGGCGGGCAGGAGCATGGTCTGACCTGCGGCACGGGCCGGACCTCGTTGTCCGGCCCTGCGAGACGTCGGCTACTCGACCGGCATCCCCAGGATGGCACCGAAACCCGACCACACACCAGCCGCGACGATCTTGTGTCCTTCGCCGGCGGACACCACGCCGACTGAGTGCGCGCTTTTTGCGGTTAACGGGCCGGGTGCCGAACCGGTAACGCGGCTGTTCCGGGCGGCGACCAGCCGCCCGGAACGCGGGGTTCGCGTACTCAGTGGCCGCCGTGGCTGTGCTGGCCGCCTTCGGCCTTCGCCTCGGTCGGTTGCGCTTCGGCGCCCTTGCGGCCGGCTTCGTGGGGGTCGGCGGCGTTCTTCTCGCCGAAGCTGCCGGTGCTGGCGTGACCACCGCGGCTGGCCTGTTCCTCGGTGTCGCTGCGGTTGCCGAACTGGCCTGGATTGTTCGGATCTGCCGTCATGAATCCTCCTCGGACGGTTGGGTTTTCGGTCATGGAACGGGTTGCGATGGGTCCCGCTTCACGCCGACGTACTACCCGTGCATCCGCGACGTAATCACCGGGGATACCCACGCGGGACCGCCGGAATGGCTGCGGCGCAACCGATCCCGATCGGGCAGTGTCGTAGCGGGCTGGATGGCGTCACGCTGGGCTGTCGGCTCGTGCGCGCTGTTGTGGCCGGGTTGGCCGGTGCTGGAGGCCGTCGTCGGCAGCGAGGACAATGTCCGAATTTCGCCGGACGTGGTGGCGGCGGGACTGAACCGCCCCGGGTCGGATGCAGCATCTACTGTCGGCGGCTGTAGTGGATGAGGACGGTCTACGAGATGACCTGCGCGACTATGTGATCGAGCATCTGGGCGACACTGATGCGACGCTCGTGGTGGACGAGACAGGCGATCTCAAGAAGGGTGTGCACACTGTCGGGGTGCAGCGCCAGTACACCGGTACGGCCGGCAGGATCGAAAACAGCCAGGTCGCTGTCTATCTCACCTACGCCACTCGTGCCGGGCACGCGTTCATCGACCGCGCCTTGTATTTGCCGAAGTCGTGGACGAGTGACCCGGACCGCTGCACGCAGGCCGGGGTGCCGGCCGATGTGCGGTTCGCGACCAAGCCTGCCCTGGCGAAACGATTGATCATCGGTGCTCTCGATGCCGGTGTCCCCGCACCGTGGGTGACCGGGGATGAGGTTTACGGTGGTGATCCGAGACTGCGTGGTGAGCTCGAATTCCGCGGCACTGGTTATGTTTTCGCTGTCTCCTGTGACCATCGCGTCACGACCGCGACCGGCCGTGTCCGCGCTGACGTCCTTGCTCGTGCACTGCCGAAGCGGGCCTGGCAGTCGCTGTCGGCTGGTGACGGTGCCAAAGGGCCCCGCGTCTACGACTGGGCCTGGATCGAGATCGGAACCGATAACGACGACGCCGTGCCCGGGTGCCGGTGGCTGATGATCCGCCGCAACCAGCGCACCGGGGAACTGGCCTATTACCGCTGCTGGAACCCGCAACCGGTCGCCTTGGCCCGGTTGGTGAAAGTGGCCGGACGTCGGTGGTCGACGGAGGAGAATTTCCAGACCGCCAAGACGCTGACCGGGCTGGACCAGCACCAGGTGCGGGGGTGGCGGTCCTGGCACCGCTGGACGCTGCTGGCTATGCTCGCCCACGCCTTCCTTACCGTCGTCGCCGCCGAGCATGCCCTCAGCCCTGCACCAACGGATCGGATCCCCTTCACCCGCAACGAGATCCGTCACTTGTTCACGGTGTTGGTGGTGACGCCCGCTCGCGTGATGATCGACCGACTGCACTGGTCGAACTGGCGGCGCCGGCGTCAGCATCGGGCCCGGGTCTGTCACTACCGCCGGCGCGGCGCGGCAACTACAGTGCCCGGGTGACCACTCGACCGGCGACGCTGGCTGCCGAACTGGAAGCCGATCTTGACCGCTACCCCGACCAGCGCGGTGAAATCCTGCTCGAAGCCGCCGTGCAATGGTGGCACGCCGCAGACCACGACCGCGCCATCGACCTGCTGCGCCAAGGGATCGATCTGGGTGGTGAGGACGGCGGCAACGCCCGGGTCACGCTGGCGGAAATCCTGTTCGACCTCGACCGCGATGCCGACGCGAACGCCCAGCTGGACGCGCTGCGACAAGACCGGATCGACTCCGCTGCCCCGTATCACATGGCCGCCGAACTGCTGGAAGAACGCGGTGACCTACAGCAGGCGCTGACGTGGTTCAACATAGCCACCTCGCGGCTGTCAGACGACGAGATGGCCGAACGCGACACCGAACTAGGCTTTCTCTGCTACGCCAATCACGTCCTGGCCGGCCGCCGCCGCGTCCGCCGAGCGCTGGAAATACCCTCCGACGACCTCGATGACTCGGTCGCTTCCCTGGCCGAGGCCGCCGACGAATTCACCCGCACGGCAACCCCACCCATGCCACCGCGTGAAATGCGGGTGCTGTTCTGGCCCCGCCCGGAAATTCCCAGCGCGCACGAAACCTGGCCGCAGCTGGTCGAAACTATTGACGCCGACGCCACCATCGCCGAACGGGAGAAAGCCAACCGCGATCTGGCCGACTCCGGCGTCCCCCGTATCACCATGGTGCCCCTCACCGTCGCCAAGCTCCTCGACTACACCACCCGCACCGGCAGCGACCCCACCGACTCCGACACCCGTCTGGCCTGCATCAACGAGATCATCGCCGAAGGCCATGCCATCAGCTGGCCACCACCACGAAACACGCCATGCTGGTGCGGATCCACCACCAAATACAAGAAATGCTGCGGCCGACCCACCACATGACCTCATCAACCAGCATCGATCACGAAGTCGCGCTGGAGTATTAGAGTCACTGAAATGATCGCGCCCATGGTCAATTGTATTCGCCAATAGGTAACTACCAAGGCTCGAACCGCTGGCCGACTACGGTCGAGCTCCCGGCCGGAAAACTTGCTCCGTGCACACGGTTTGTACACGGTTTGAGTGGGAATCGACCGGTTGCTACGGGAAGTGTTGAGCGCGGCGGTTCGTCATAAATTGCAGGTACAGGCAGCAATGGGAACTGTCGGGGCACAAGATCGGAATTTGCTCCGCCGTCAAGGGGTCGCAGGTTCGAATCCTGTCAGCCCGACACAGAAAAACCCCTTCCGACCTGGGTCGGAAGGGGTTTGCTGTTATTCGACCACCCTGAGATTTGGGACCACTTTGGGACCACCCTCGACCTCGGGTCGATAGTTTTGCGTCGCGCCAGGTTCGGCTGAGTACTTTGAATACTCTGTCTTTGAGGATTGCTACCATCGTTTGAAAGTTCCAGATCACTGTTCAACCCTCGGCAGCTCCACCGTGTCATCCTCATCGCTCCACCACCGCGCCGGCCTTTGCGGCATGGAGGACTCCGTTGAGGCGGCCTCCTCGCTCCCGGGTTCCTCATCCCACGGATCCTGATGCGGCAACCTGTCCGCTCTGTGCCGCCCAGGAGCATCGGTCGAACCGCGGTGGTCTCCGAGCCGGTAGCTCAGCACTGCCGTGAAAAGTATCGAGGCAGGCCAGAGGATCCAGACAAGCGCCGCCGTCACCTCACCACCTGCCCTCGATCAGCAAGAGATACGCCGCCTCCAGGTGCACCACGCACTCATCCGGATGGTGAAACCGGTGGATGTGCCGGAGCTGGCGAGCACGTTCGGGAGTCAGCTCCATCAGGGACACCTGGCACATGAACTCGGCGAGCTTGCCATCCGCGTGGACGAATGTTCTGTCCGGCAACGAGTCCGAGGCCATCACGACGATCTTCCCGCTGGCGGCATCACCGACGTCGGGGGAAACACATCGGTTGCTTCTTCCGGCAACCGGAGACGTCCCTGCCACGCTGCTTCCGCCAGTTCATCGAACGACTCGGCGCACCTCAGCAGTTCAGCCGCATCACGCTCATGCTGCTCAGCGCCGTCCTGGCGCAACGCGTAAAGCACATATTTCCAGACCAACCAGGCAACCCACTGACCGTACGACGATGGCGACAGTGGCGTATCCGACTGGACAGCAATATTTTTCGTGTGCCCGCCAGCCTCCCGGTCGATCAGCCATATGGCCAGATTGAGCTGTTCGTTCAGCTGGGTCAGTTCGTCCTCACCAGTTGGCCGCCGTTCGTGGGTGTGTCGCCAAATACCCACCAGCTGCACGGCAATCCGCATCATGACCGTGGTCGGTTGTTCCGCTCCCGCGCAGACACGCAGGAAAGGGCCAGCGTCCGGCAGTGGCATATCCGGCGTCGCTTCCACTGGTGGCAGCGTCATCGCCAAAGGCTTGTCCGGGGTAAGCCCGTAAAAGGTAAAAGTGGAGCGGTCGTCTGGCATAGCGGTCACATCCGTTCAGCAAAGAGACGAAAAATGTTGAAAGCGAGAGGAGGAGAGTCATTCCCAAAGCTCGGCGCAGGGAAGCAGTGGCATATTCGGCTGTACGTCGTCGTCCACCGTCGCCTGAAGCTCCAATGCCGAAAAACTCTGTGCCAGTTCATCGGCCACGCTCTGGGCTTGTTCAGCGCTGGCCTGGTAATCCAGCCGCAAGGCGCCGGATTCGATGTGGAGGTGGCGGAGGCGACGAGGCCGGGGCAACATGGCCGATCAGCTCGGTTTGCTCGTCGAGGGCACGACGCGGCCGGCGTCGATCAACGTCAGCAGTGCCGCTGCTTTTCTCGGGCAGCGTTTGGCGCGACAGGCGACATGGAATTGCATGACGGCGTGAGCCTGGGCGATGGCAAAGGGCTCATCAGGTGCTTGATGCGTTTCCTGTCGAGTCTGGGTCACGCACTGGTGGATCGCTGGCGTCGTGAATGGCATCGGTCGTCCCTTTCAAGCTGAACCTCAACAGATGAAAGGCACCCGGCACCAAGGGCTTTCGCCACCTCCCCCAGCTCTCTAGAGATGGTGCGTCGCTCCCACCAAAATGACGGGAAACAACGTCGACTTGGTACCGGGCACCGGTATAACCGTGCCCGTACGGCCAATTTCGGCGCGATCGCGTAATGGTGGGGTACCGTTGGGGTAGCAATCCCATTTCCCAGGTGAACCGCCCAATTGTGAGGGAGGGCTATGGGCCGAACGACGCGAATTGCCAATGAGGCCGGTCGAATAGCGATGAGCCGTCAGGATCGCCTCTCGGACTCGATGGAAAATTGTCCGATTTGGCCGTCTGGGGGCAACCGGCGACGGCGTGGCAGATTCAGCGTCACCTTCAGGGAGCACCAAGCCGGTACCAGTGGCGGCGAGGCGGGAGCCACGAATCCTGTTGCAAGGCAAGGAAGTTCGCAGTGAGCGACGTTCGTCGTCACCTCTTAAGCCTTGCTAAGCAACAGGTTTCGGTGCGATCGCGTCGTGGTCGGGTAGTGTGTGGCTACCGTGAGGGTTTCCCCAGTTCAAGCAACGTAACGTAGGTGGGGCAATGGTCAGAGGGCGGGAGTGGAGCGGATTCGAGGCGGCGGCGCTGCAAGAGGCCATGCGCCGATCTGTTCGTGACTTTGCAGCGCTTCTCGGTGTCGAGGGCACCACGGTAGTTAACTGGCGAACCGGCCTCGGCTCGGTCAGACCGCGTTCCCAGACACAAGCGATTCTCGATACCACCTTGGACCAGCGGGCCACTGCCGATGATCGTGCCCGGTTCGAGGAAATTTTGATCGAGGGCGAAGCTGCCTGGCGTGAGCGACACCAGACGAGCCGCCGAAGGGACACAACAAAACCCGTCCAGACCAGCGATGATCCGTCTCGTACCCCAACCGTCCAGTCTCTTGGTACGGCCGTGCCGACTACTGTGGAGGTGAGCCGCCCTGCCACCCAGGCCGGGGCCTACCCCATGGAGATTTCGGAGATGAACCGGCGCGAGGTGTTGCGACTGCTGAGCATCGCCACAACCACGCTCATCACGCCGGTGATCATCGACTGGGATCGAGTTCAGTTCACCGCGGCCTCGGGTCGGCTCGACATGGGCGTGCTCGATCAGTACGCCACCCTCAACCGGATGCTGTGGAAGCACTACGGCGAAGCCGAAACCAAGGCAGCGGTCTTCGGCACCGTCCGGGAGCACCTGAGCATCCTGGTCGACGGGTTACGGGGTTCCCACAGTGCGAAGCTCCGGAGTCGTCAGCTTGAGCTGATCGCCGATGTCCTCCAGTTGACCGGCGAAATTTTGCTCGACAGCAACCACCTGGCCGAAGCAGCTCACTGCTACGCGCTGTCCGGAAC
The DNA here is from genome assembly GCF_000381925.1 of Nocardia sp. BMG111209. Taxonomy (NCBI): domain Bacteria; kingdom Bacillati; phylum Actinomycetota; class Actinomycetes; order Mycobacteriales; family Nocardiaceae; genus Nocardia; species Nocardia sp. BMG111209. Next base: position 567,056 of record NZ_KB907307.1, on the reverse strand, counting down.
ATTCGCTGCCGACGCTCAGGCCTATGACCTCTGGGCCTGTGCGCTGACGCGGCACGCCTACATCGGCATCTTCGACAACCGCTTTGACGACGCCTTGCCGCTCGCCGAGGAAGCCGTCGAGGTGGCCCGTCGAGGCGATATTTCCCTTCCAACGCGCTACTGGGCCGAAAGTGTTCGGGCACAGGTACAAGCTGGATGCGGTGAAGCCGACGAGTGCCAGCGAGCATTCGACGCGGCGCGTGGGGTAGCCGGACTCGGTGAAACGCCTTCACTCGGCTGGTTGCGCTTCTCCGGCGACCGTATTGATGAGGAAGAGGCCAGCTGCCTGATTCAGCTTGGCCAACCGGAGCCGGCCGAGCGCATCCTGATGCCTCTGCTCGAACGACCTCTGTCCGCACGCCGTCGGGCCAGTGTGCTCGTTGATCTCGCCGCAGCTGGCGCCCTCAGGGGCGATCCAGTGCAAACAGTCTGGTACGGCGGCGTCAGCGTCGACATCGCTCGTCGCACCCGTTCCGGCTACGTTGGGCGACGGCTCGACCAGTTGCGGGGACGTCTGACCGGACTGGCAGATGATCGACATGTGGCTCATCTGGAACGCGAAATCACTAGGCTTGCAACGTCACCCGCATACTGATGAGGAGCATCGTGAGCGACAACGATCATGGCGGTCAGATCTTTCGCGAGGCCTGGATCACTGGCGTCACCACGCATTTTCCGGGCACGCCGAAGGACAGCTACATCACGCCGTGGGAGAACACGCCGGACGACTGGGAACGAGTCAGTGCGGCAGCGGTCTACCGACAGGTCGTTGACTTCATCAAGGTGACGGACGGTGCCGCTGCTCGGTTGAGCGCGGAGTTGAAAGGGCAGTTCGTCGCGATCTGCTGGATCGGGCAGATTCTGGCGCGGATTCCCGACCCGAAGCCAGGCTATATTGCGCCGTGGGATCAGCTGCCCGAGTGGCAGCAGAAGACCGACATCGGCATCTTCGAGGCGATCGAGCGGGATGTGACGGCGGCCGAGGTTACGGCGGATTCGTAAGCTGAGCCGAAAAGCGCAGGGGTAGAGGTTGGGGAACTGGTCTTCAACCTCGGGCGGTTAGTTCCGCTCGACAGCGGTCGGCGACGATAGTGCTGCCCGAACTTCTGCGTAGAGATCACCCAAAGTGCGGGGAGCGTCGTCCCGAATTTTCTCACTTCCCACCAGATCCTCGTCCACCTCGAACTCGAAGTCCTCGTCGATGGTGTAGACGCCGTGCTCGTCTGGGTCGATCCCGATCAGGGCCGGACCATCCAGGCGATAGAGTGTGCCGGTCTCGGGTGCGTGGAAGTATTTCATATATAGTTTTGTACCTCTTCTAATGGTACTTCTATTATGCGCCGGTGGGTGCTTGTTTACAATATTCGGAACCGAAAAATGCGCTATTACGTATCAACGCTCCCAGCCTCCTGGTAATCTTCGACCGCCGCTCGCCACCAATACCACCGCCAGGTTGCCCACACGCTTGCCGCGATAGCTGGAATACATTAATCTGGGAATATATGAAATACACGAAATTGCCCTACACGCCATCAACTATCGACAGCGCGCTCTCGATCAGCCCGCAAGGCCGCATCGGCCTGACCAAGGTCTTCATCTCGATCAACCGCATTGAGTCGTCATCGCGAGCGTTTCTGTACCTCGATGACAGCCGGACATCCATGGCAATTGATTTCACCGATGCTGATGACGACACCGCTTATCCGATCGCTTTCACTCAACAGAGCGGGGGTTTCATCAATGCCAAGAAGTTTTTCCAGCAAGCTCATATTGAGTTGGAAGGCCTCGGAGGTCGTTATTCATACAAGCAGATGCCAGCGAAGTCGATAGGCCTCACCGGCGGGAAACAGGAAGTACTTGTGGTCGACCTTGAACATCCGGTAAAAACCGGAGTAAAGGTCGAAATCGACTAATCAGGCGAAGCGTCCATATCGTAGAAGAATATCGGGACAGCCCGCTGTTTGATACGGAATGGATGATCCGATATGCGGCCTTCGCCGCTAAGGTGCGAGAACTGGACAGTCGGTAAGGTATGTCACGTACGCCGCAGCTCGCACCACGCTCCAAAGTTGCCAGTGCACTGTGCCTGGCCGGGCGATTTTTGCCGCTCCGCGCTTTTGGCGCTAGGCTTACCCGGCGGACCGGACCCCGATTGGCAGCGATCATCACTCGATGTGCGAGCGAACGGCATAAGGTCCATCGAAGTGAAGGAACTGCCTGGGGTCATCTAGTTGGCAGTTAATATCTTTATGCGCAGGAAATAGCAGTTATTGTTCCATTGGAAAGGTGAACGGACTAGCCCGCATGGCCGTAGGTGAGGTACACGAGTATACAGTTCCAGATAGCCAGCGCATCGCGGCCACTCAAAACGAGGTCGCCGCTCTACGACTACTGCTGGCGCAGAGAAGGCTGTACTCGCTTTCTAAGCGATGGCTCAGTCTTCGCTGGCTCGGCATGCTCGTTATAGCTTTAGTAGCACCACCCGTCGCGGTTATCTGGCCAAAACTGGCCGTCATTGCGGGCGCCGCTGCTGGTTTGTGGGTTTTCCTTGGCCGCACAATCTTGCTGCAACTGGAACGTAATCGAACCGAGCAGGCTGCGTCCGTGCAAGAGCAGTTCGATTTCACCATTTACGGTATGCCTGCCAGTGGCCGACGTACCAAGCTTCCATCGCTGGAGACAATCTCACTTCTGGCCGGTCCAGACGACGCGATCGAATCGAAGGCACAAAAGCAAAATCTGACTGGAGTGTTCCCGGTTGAATGGACACCGGATCAAGCCGCGATCTGACTGATTTCCCTGAATCCTAACGCATATTCCATTGGTGTCAAATAGTTGAGAGCTGAATGCCTGCGCTGAACGTTGTAGTAGTTCTCGATCCAGCCGAACGTCGCCTTCCGGAGAACCTCGACCGTCGGCCACGGACGGGTATGGATCAGCTCTTTCTTGTAGGTCGCGAACAGTGATTCCGATACGGCATTATCGAAACAAGATCCAGTCCGACCGAGGGAACGGCGGATACCGTTCCGGCGGCAATACCGGTCGAACTCTCGTGAGGTATATTGCGCTCCCCGGTCGCTGTGAAAAATGATACCCGGCTCCGGCCGGCGACGCCCGAGCGCCATATCCAGGGCCTCCAAAACCAGGCTTGTACGCATATGATCCGCCACGGCCCACCCGATCACCGACCGGTCGTGTACATCGATCACCGTGGCCATGTACGCCCACCCGGACCAGGTCTTCACATACGTGATGTCGCCACACCAGCGCCGGCCCGCACCGCCCCCGGTAGCGAAGTCCCGGCCGATCAGATCCGGCGCGCCGACCGGTCGCGTACCCGCAATCGTGGTCCGCCGGAACGACTTCGGATGTCGTCCTTGCAGGCCCGCGGCCCGCATCAACCGCCACACCCGCTTACGTGACACCCGCCACCCCGCCACCGCCAGGCCGGCATGGATCCGGCGCACACCCGGATTACCGCGCAGCTTCTCGAACATCGCCGCGATCAGCCCGGTCAGCGTGACATCCTCCCGGTCCCGGCCGGACACGGCCCGGCCACGCCACGCGTAATACCCCGACCGGGAAACACCCAGTTCCCGGCACATGAATTCGACACCGAAATCCCCGGACTCGACCCAGCCCGCGATCGCAGCGAACTTTACCGCTGGTCTTTCGCGAACCAGGTCGCAACTTTTTTTGCGAACGCGACCTGCATCTTCAGCTCCGCGTTCTCCGCACGCAAACGCTCCAACTCGGCCCGCTCCGAGTCGGTCAAATCCCGATCAGCGGAATCACCGCCACCGGATTCCTTCGCCTTCTTCAACCAATTCCTCAACGTCATCTCGTGGACACCGATATTCCGCGCCACCTCAGCCACCGGCCGACCTTCATCCCGGACGAATCCTACCGCCTGAGCCCTGTACTCATCAGTAAACCTACGCCGCGTCGATCCCAACACCGAACTCCCGTCCTACCGGGCAGCTTCGACCCTCGTGTCCACCAAACCGGGAACGGTCCAGACGAACTGGTACCCTATTGAGCGGGAGCAGCGCGGGATTGTGACGGTGGCCATCTGCCAGCGCGCTAATGCTTCATATTGGGATCAGTTGCTCAGAACGACGGCCCGTGTATGGATCTTTGCACTGGTTCTGTGGACTGTTGCCCTAATCATCGCGAGCTTCGTATTCAACCTGTCTTTGGAGCGATTCCTACTGGGCATGGCCTTCCCACTGCTTCCGGCAGCCCTGGATGTCTGGGAATACTGGGTAAGCATTCGTAGGGCGAGTCGGGAACGGCGAGAAATGTCCGTCGCCATCGAAGATAAACTTGCTGACAACGCGAGTGGACTTGAGAGTCAGGACCTATTGGTCTGGCAGGAACGACTGTTCGATATGCGTCGATATTCTCCGCAGGTTCCTAACCTGATCTACAAGTTCAGACGAAAGCGAAACGAGGCAGCCATGACGACAGCAGCACAGCTGCTCTCGCGGCAAGTAGGGCAGGGCAACTAACGTGGCTACTACGACTGCGCAGGCGTTCAATGAATTTTATGACGCAATCAAGGAAGACACCACGGTCACAGGTGAAGTTTCAGCTCGCAAAGCCTATGTGGTAAACGCTCTCGAAAAAGCTTTTCCGTCGACATCGACGATGCAGTATCAGTCAACTAAGATCATAGGATCTCTTGGTCGTCATACAGCGAGCCGACCATTTGAAGATATCGACCTGCTCGTTCATCTGCACGTCGAGGCCGACCTGTGGAGTACGAAGTACATATATAATTCTGCCGATTTTCTGTACAGGGTTCGCCGCGAGCTGAACGACGCCTCACCCGTTAAGAAAATTGGTGCTCGCGGACAGGCTGTTCGACTATTCTATACGAGTGGCCCTGTTGTGGATGTTGCTGCGGTGGTTAAGTACACTACCGGAGGATACGGGATTCCTGATGGCTCGGGCGGATGGATAACGACCGATCCTATCGAGCACGAGTCGTATATGAATAGAAGGAATTCCGAACTTGGCGGAAATCTTAAACGGTTTGTAGTCATTGTCAAGCAGTGGAATAATGCGCACAGCAGTTGGTTGATGTCGTTTCATTTAGAGATGATGGCGGCCCGCACATTTACCTCACTTGGTACTAATAATCGCAAGGCGCTGCAAGTTTTCTTCAACTACAATCGACAAAATCTCAGTGTTCAGGATCCTGCCGGGTACGGCGGTGACATCGCTACATATCTTGCCTGGGGTGCGCGGGACGCTGTTAATGCAGCGCTGTTGTCTGCTCGAAATCGTGCAGATGACGCGCTTGCAGCGGAAGAACGTGGTGACCATAAAGAGGCGATACGTCAATGGAGGATCGTTCTTGGCTCGGATTTCCCCGCCTACGGATAGGCTGTGGCCAGCAGCAAATTAACTACAGGGCATATTTATAATTTCACGGTTTTGAAGCGCCGCCCGCACACTGCTCCTCGCCTTGCCTAGTTCCCGGGCGATCGCTCCGTACGACTCGCCGGCCTCGTGAAGCTGAACCGCCAGCCTCGCCTCATCCTCCGTCAACCCCTGCCGCCGCATCTGAACCCCCGCCTCCCGCAACAACTTCAGCACGCCGCCCTTGGACAACTGGTACCGCTTGCACAGCTCCGGGGTAGAGGTTCCAGCCTCGTAGGCCGCCGCTAGTTCGGTGATCGTGGCAGGTGACAATCGGCGATCAAGTCGCCGAATCTGCGGCAGTTGGGACGTTTTCGCTGGTCGACCAGGTGCGGCACCCTCAACCCGCTCGATCACTCGGCGTAGGTGATCCGGGTTCCACTGGTTCACATACCGTCCCAGTATCTCGACCATCGCAAAACCCCTCCTGACCTGGTCAGGAGTGGTTTTCGCATCTCTGCCGAAGGGGCCGCTTCGGACTCGGTCGTGGCCAGTTGTGGACCAGGGCCTAGCTCCGAGGCATCTCGGGCACAGCGAGTGTGACGTAGCTTCGACTTTAGCAGTAACTCGGGAGAGGTCGCCATGGCGAACCGGATCAGGCTGGAAGACCGGGAATGTCCGCTGTCCACGACTGTGCAGCATGTCGGCGAGTGGTGGACGCTGCTGATCCTGCACGACGCCTTCGACGGCTACTCCCGCTTCGACCAGTTCCAGGACAACCTCGGTATCTCCTCCAGCATGCTCACCGCCCGGCTGAAGACTCTCGTCGCGGACGGATTGCTGGAACGTCGCCCCTACCAGAGCAATCCTGTCCGCTACGAGTACCTGCTCACCGATCTGGGTCGAACCTTGCGTCCGGTGATCCTCGCCCTGGCCGCGTGGGGCAACTCCCGCCTTGCGCCCGAACAGCGCAGCATGATTCTCGTCCACGCCACCACCGGCGACGAAGTCGAACCGGTGGTCGTCGACGCCGGAACCGGCCGCCGGCTCGACGACAGTGACACCTACGTCTTCACCGCAGGCCCCGCAGCCGGCACCGCGATGCGAAACCGCTATGCCCCGCGACAGGCGACACCTACGCACACCGATTGAGCAGACCGAGACCCCGGCTCCCCGACGGAAGGACTCGTTCTTCGATCCGCTGCAGCGCCTCGGACTCGCGCCGGCCGGACCGGTCCTGTTGTCCCGCTTGCTCTCCGGGCTGCATCATCCCCTCCACCTGCCCGTCGACGGAACGGGTACGTCGTCCCACGGAACGAGCGCGCTCCACCTCTGGACGCCCCGAATCTGGGTTCGTCCAGCGGCCGGGTCCAGATATCGTCCACCCCGGCCGGCGTGCGGTGCACGGCCGCCACCGGTACGTGCAGCGGCACCTTCACCACCGGAACCCGGGTCACACTGACCGCGGCCGTCTCCGCCGAACTCGCTCGGGTACGGCCGCTGGTGTGGCTGGGCTGCGTCGCGGCCGGATCATCGACGACCTTGGCGGAATGCCGCCGACGCGCCGGCGGCTGACCCCGCATCCACAGACGGCTGTATCGGACGGGCGCGTGTCGGTCCGTCCGGTCAGCGACGAAACCCGTTGCCCAGCAAGCTGATCAGGGTCGCGGGCGCGACACGGTATGGCGTTAGACACTAACATTTGATAGTCTCTAACATATGAGTCGCGATGAGCCGGGCCTGCGTGAGATCCGACGAATGAAGACTCAGCGAGCCATTCAGGAGCACGCGATGCGGCTGTTCACCGAACGCGGCTACGACGCCACCACCGTCGCCGACATCGCGGCCGCGGCGGAGGTGTCGTCGATGACCGTGTTCCGCCACTTCCCGACCAAGGAAGACCTCGTCATGGCCGACGAGTACGACCCAGTGATCATCGACGCGATCCGCGCCCGGCCGGCCGACGAGCCCCTGCTGCGTCGGATCGGCGCCGCGCTGGTCGAGACGACCGCCGATCACGACGTGGCCGACCGAGCCATCCTGCTGGCACGGCTGCGTCTGGGGTTGTCGGTACCCGCTCTGCGGGAACGGATGTGGGACGGCCAGTACCGCAGCCAGTGCCGCATCGTCGAAGCGCTGCGCGGCGAAAGCCCCGATCCCGACGTCGAATTCGAGCTGTGGGTCGCCACCGGCGCGTGCCTGGCAGCCGTGTCCGCCGCACTGATCCGGTGGGCCGAACACGACGGCGAGGAAGACCTGCCCGGCTTGATGACCACCGCCCTGGACCTGCTCACCGCAACCCCACCATCCGGTATCACGAGGAGACAACCATGACATCGACCGGAATCCGCAGAGTCGTCACCGGTTACGGGCCGGACGGTCGCGCCACCGTGGTTTCCGACCGGCGCGTCGCTTCGATCAGCCCCGACCAGGGCGACAAATGGTCGATCTGGTCCGCCGACGCCCCGGTGAGCTTCCCCGACAACGGCACCCCGCCGCCGTTCCGCGGACCGCTGCTGCCCGCGCCGGGCGGCTTCCACATCACGGTGTTCACGCTGCCGCCCCACTTCGATCCGGACACGATGTGGGGCACCGACGACCCCGCCGAACGCGAAAAACTGTTCGAGGCCACCATCGACCCCGACACCCATCCGATCCTCGCCGACCCGAACCCCTACGGCTATGCGACCACCCGGGGCTCTTCCGCCCTGCACGCCACCGCGTCCATCGACTGCCTCATGCAGATCTCCGGCGAATCCGTATTCGTCCTGGAAGACACCGAGATCCGGCTGCAACCCGGTGACTGGCTGATCGTCAACGGCGTCCCCCACAGCTGCCGCAACGACCTCGACCGACCCGCGGTGCTGGTCGGCACGGTCATCGGAGCCCACCACAGCGGCATCCCCCTGCGGCACCCCGACCGCACCGAATGACGATCCACACCACCTCCCGACCGAAATCCCACACTCACCGGCGAACTCCGCACCACCTACGCTCGGATCCTGTCCGGCTCATCCCGCATGGATCGACCACGCGGAGGTTCCGTTTCGGGAACGAAGGCTCCTGAGGCCGGTGCGGATTTCACTGATCAGGATGTCGGGCTGCTCCAAGGCTGCGAAATGGCCGCCCTTGTCGGCCTCACCGTAATGAATCAAGTCGGCATAGGTGTCTTCGATCCAGCTTCGCGGCAGGCGCGGAATATCGCGTGGGAATACGGTCACCGCAACCGGCAGCGTGAGCTTCGGCCCGGCGAGACCGGCCGACTTGTTCTCCCAGTAGATCCGGCCGGATGACGCGGCACTGTTCGTGAACCAGTAGAGGGAAATCGCGTCCAGCATGTCATCGATGCCGAGCGCGTCCTCGGCGAGCCCGCGATTGTCCGTCTTGGATTGAAACTTCTCGTAGATCCAGGCCGCCTGGCCGGCCGGAGAGTCTGCCAGCGCGAATCCGACGGTCTCCGGCTTCGTGGCCTGCAGGTGGTTCGATCCGCCGAGGTCACCGGTGTAGTGGGCGAGGGTGTCGACGGCGTAGCGCTCTTCGGGTGACAGGGTGTCGGGTATCTGCGCGGGAAAAGCATATTGGGTGTTCAAGTGGATACCGAGCAGACCCTCGGGCCGCACGGCCCCGAGGGCGGAGGTGACGACGGCACCCCAATCACCGCCTTGAGCGGCCCAGTTCTCGTAGCCGAGGCGCGTCATGAGTTCCACCCACGCGCTTGCGATGCGGGAAACCGTCCACCCCGTCTCGGTCGGCTTCTGGGAAAATCCGAATCCGGGCAGCGACGGGACGACCACGTCGAAGGAATCTTCGACGCTTCCGCCGAATGCCACCGGATCGGTCAGCGGGCCGATCAGTTTCAGGAATTCGACGATCGAACCCGGCCATCCGTGCGTCAGGATCAGGGGCATCGCATTCGGATTCTCGGACCTGACATGGATGAAATGAATATCGAGCCCATCGATCGTGGTCAGGAATTGCGGGAAACGATTGAGCTCCGACTCGAATCGACGCCAGTCGTATTCTCGTTCCCAGTAGTCGATCAACGATCTGACATTCTCCGAGCGGACACCTTGCGACCAGTCGGGGACGGTTTCCGGATCCGGCCATCGCGTTCTGGCCAGTCGCTGCTTCAAGTCCTCGATCTCGGCGTCGGAGATCGCGACGGTGAACGGGCGAACGAGAGTCGAGGGCGCCGGGGTCGATGCGGTCATTGCCTTGTTCTCCTGAACTCTTGCCTCACAGTGCAGCGATCCGCTGCACACCAGTGTGCAATGCACACTGGTGTGCAATCTACGTCATTGCACACCGATGTGCAATGATGATCGGATGGCGCAGATCGAATCCGCTCGGGCGCGCTCCATGAGCGACACCCGGCGTCTCATCCTCGACGTCGCACTCGAGGTCCTGGGGCAGAACCCGGACGCGGGGATGGGCGAGGTCGCCGCCGCCGCCGGCGTGGTCCGCCGCACCGTCTACGGCCACTTCCCCACCCGCGCCGACCTCGTGCGGACCCTCGCGCAACAGGCGGTACACGAGATCGTCGCCGTGCTCACCGAGGCCGACGCGTCCGACAGCGCGGCCGACGCGGTATGGGTCGATTTCATCGCCCGCATGTGGCCCTTGGCGCACCGGTACCGAGTGCTTCTGGCCCTTCGGCGTGGCGAGTACGGCGCGGAAATCCACGCCCTGCTGGGACCGGTCGACGAGATCCTCGCCGACCTCGTGCAACGAGGCCAGGACACCGCGGCGTTCGGACGGCACCTACCCGCGGACATCCTCAGCCAGGTCGCCTACGCCGCCGTGTTCGCCATCGCGGACAACCACAGTTCCGACGGAACCCTCGGCGTCCGCGCGGCAACGACCACCAGCCTGCTCACCCTGGGAGTTCCCGAGCCGCGCGCACGAGCTCTCGTGGACCGACAGCCGTGACGCGCAGCAGTCGACAAGCAGTACCGGTCAGGTGTCGATCGTGGTCTTCGGCCCGGTGAACCACTTCTTGACCGACAGATGCCAGGCGGCCCACAACAGGACCAGGGCGCCGAGCACGACGATCGGGGTGTAGTTCACGAACTTCCAGGCGAAGTCCGGCGACCAGGGTGCGCCCGCTTCCGCGGTCGGGAACATGGCGATCACCGCGGTGACCAGGATTTCGACCACTGCCAGTGGCGCCATCCATTTGTATTTCGAGCCCAGGGTCCACGTGCCGGCCGGGAACGAGTCACCGGCCTTCCAGCGCAGGAAGATCGGGATCGCGAAGGACAGGTAGAGGCCGACCACGCCGATGGATACGACGGCGTAGAAGGCGACCGGAGTCGGCGAGCCGTTGATGTCCACCTTGACCAGCGCGGGCAGCGTCAGGACGATGCTGATCACCGCGGTGGCGAGCACCGTCCCCACCGGCACGTGCTTGCCGCTCAGCTTGGACAGGGTGCCGGCAGCGGGAATCGCCCGGTCCCGGCTGAACGCGTACATCATGCGCGAGGTCGAGGTCATGCAGGCGAAGACGCAGAAGAACTGGCCGGCAGTGGAAATGATCAACACCGCGCCGGTCCAGTTGTGGCTCAAGGCCTGTCCCAGCAGAGCCGGGACGGCACCGTTGGCCTTGGTCAGCCCGTTCTCGTCCTGCACGGCGAACAGGAAGGCCAGCAACAGGATCCAGCCGCCGATACCGGAGTACAGGATGGACCGCCAGATACCCTTGGCCGCCGCATGGGAGGCCGACTTGGTCTCCTCGGACAGATGCGCGGAGGCGTCGTAGCCGGTGATCGTGTACTGGGTCAGGATCACCGAGATCGGCAGCACGAACAGCAGGAAGCCGGCGCCACCGGTGGAGCCGCCGAAGAATCCGGTGTTGTTCACGGTGTGGGTGAACACCGCACCGAGGCTCGCGTGGTGGTCGGGCAGGGCGAACAGGATCACCACGACCGCCCCCGCGCCGACCACGTGCCACCACACCGAGATGTTGTTGAGGACGGCCAGCAGGTGCGAGGAGAAGATGTTCACGGTCGCGGCCAGCGCCAGAATCACGATGAACTCGAGGAAGACGCGAGTCAGGCTGTAGCCGTCGGCCCAGCTCTGGCTGAAGGTGCCCACCACGGTGTCGAAGAACGACGCGCAGCCGTAGGCGACCGACGCGGTGACCGCGAGCAGGCCGATCATGTTCAGCCAGCCGGTGTAGTACCCGGCCCGCGGCCCGCCGAGTTTACTTGCCCACCAATAGATCCCACCGGAGGTCGGGAACGCCGACACCAGTTCCGACATACAGAACCCGATCACCAGGATCAGCAGGGAGACCGACGGCCAACCCCACGCGACGGCCGCGGGGCCGCCGTTGTTCCAGCCCAGCCCGAAGCTGGTGAAACAGCCCGACAGGATCGAGATCATGGAGAACGAGATCGCGAAATTGGAGAATCCTGACCAGGATCTGGTCAATTCCTGTTTGTATCCGAGTGCGGCCAGCGCCGCTTCGTCGGAGTCGTCCGCCGAGATTTTCGCCCCGGCCTCGACACTCACCATGGACGCCTCCACTCTCGCAATTCCGGCGGTCCGGGGAGTCCCCGGACCGCGACTGATCGAGCATCGAGCTGGGGTGTTTCGGCGGGCGACCTCGGCCGTTAGGTTCACGTAAGAGCGTGTTTCGGCGCGGAAAAGAAACGTCCCGACCCGCGGGCACCACGACGCCGTCGGGCCCGCGACCGGTGACGATATCGATATCGGCTGCGGTGTTGCCCGCGGTGGAGCGCGAGAGGATCATGAATGGGGGCATTGCCGCAGTTCAGCACGTGCGGACCGGCAGTCGTACAGTTGTCGTCCGCGGCAGTCGTAGCGCGGGACAAGATGCCTGATTCTCTCCCTCGCGCCCACTCGGGCGTATCGGCGGCAGTGCCTCGGAAGGTCCCGTGCAGACCTCGTCGGTTCCGGAAGTCAGGAAAACTCCGACACGAGGAGGGTCATGACCTTATCGGCAGAACAGCTCGAACTGCACGACCGGATGGTGACGGCGATGGAGGAGGTCCAAGCCGGGATCCTGGCTCTGGAGCCGGTACGCGGCATCGGTGTCGGGTTGCGCAAGGAGAACGGCAGGCTGACCGATGAGCTCGCGATCATCATCTATCTGCGAGGCGACCCGGGCGATCTGGCGCACCGCCTACCCACCACGATTCGGGACTACCCCGTCGCGGTGCAGGAGGCGGATTTCCAGCCACAGGCCTTGGCCACCGAGAAACGAGTGTCGGCCAAGGCCGACACGAAGCGCTACAACCCGCTGCTCGGCGGAATCAGCATGGCTCCCAGCCGGTTGACGGACGGTGCGGGAACGCTCGGCCTGATCGTCCGGGGCAACTACGCCCATGAGGAAGCCATGATGCTGAGCAACTATCACGTCATGTGCCTGAAGGACGGCTTGGCCCAGCCCGGCGACGAGATGTGCCAGGAAGCACGCAGCGACAACACGATCGGGTGGTGCGGAAACTGTGCGGAGCTGCGGCGCTGGTTCGTCGGCAACATCCCCCTCGCGAGCAAGGAATACGGTGTCGACGCGGCGGTGGCGGTCAAGACGGCACGCGATGCGCTGATCAGCGAAGTGGTGTCGATCGGAAAGCTGCTGGGCACCGGCGAACCCGCGGTCGGCATGGCGGTCCGGAAACGCGGCCGCACCACCGAATTGACCAGCGGCCGGATCCAGTCGATCTCGGCGTCGATCCTGGAGTCCGTCGGCCCGCCGCACGGCGATGTCGTCATGTCGAACCAGATCACCGTCGTCGGCGATATCGGACCGTTCTCCGCCAAGGGCGACAGCGGGTCGGTCTATGTGAACCCCGCCGCGAACAAGGTGGTCGGCCTGCACTGGGGTTCCACGACCGCCGACGGTGATTCGGTGGGCAACCACATCAGCGCGGTCATCGCGGCGCTGAACATCTCGATACCGAGCGCGCCGGATGATGTCGTCCGGGCCGCCGAGGAGCCCGGGCCGAGCTAGAACTCACCGCGCGGTTGTGTTCCGTTCTTTCGCTACTCGGATTCAGGAGGATCGAAATGACGAATTTGATAACCCGCCAGACCGAGGTCTTCTACACCGATCCCTGGCCCCCGGTCGTCTACCCGCTCGAGGGCGCGGCCGAGGAGTCCTTCTCGATCGAGGTCTCGGGATTGGGGCAGCTGACCGGTCTGTCCTACACCGTTCCCGCGCACGCTTCCGGGACGATCAAGGCGAATCTCCAGATATCCGCTCTGACCAGCGAGGATGTCAAAAACCTGAACAGTCTCGCGCTCTCGATGCTGAGCGCGTCCGTACAGGAGACGGTGCGTGAGCAGACGAAGACCTCGACCAGTGCGGAACTGACGCTGTGGACCTGGTTCTTCGGGAACGCCAAGGGATCGGCGTCCTATGAATCGACCTACGAGTCGATGCGATCGATGGGACTGACACCCGAGCAGATCACCAAGTTGATGGAGGCCTTTCTCGACCGCGCATCGAAGATGTCCACGGTGGAGATCAACTTCTTCATCAACAATCTGGAGAACGATTATTCGGTGTCCGGTGATCTGTACCTGTACACGGTCTCCGGGACGGTGAAGACCCAGAAGTCCACTCAGCAATATCGCATGCTGGCCGACCAGGCCGCCGCGGGTGGACCCCCGCCGACCGGCGGTGGCGCGCCGTCGACGGGCAATATCATCAAGTTGTGAGTGCGGGCGGACCGGCTGGGGTGCCGGCCGGATCCGCCTCTCTCACCCGGTGGCCGCGGGTGTGGTGTTGTTCGTGTCCCACCAGGTGAGGACACGGGTGGCGTGGAAGGTGAGCCATGGGGAGGGTTGGCCTTCGGGGGCGTCGGTGTCGAACCAGACGCGGCCGGGGTGGGGCTTTCCCTGGAGCCAGGTGCCGTCGGGTTGCCTTGCGGCGCGGACGAGTTCGATGGCGTCGGCCATGCGCGGGTCCGGTGGGATGCCGTCGTGGCGGGCGGCGGCGCGGAAGTAGTCGGCGGCGTTGAGGATGCTGTAGGTCCAGCGGGGTGGGTTGATGAAGCGTACGGTCCAGTCGCCGACCGGTTCGCCGGTGGTCAGGCGGCGGAACAGGTTGCGCTGCAACAGGTATTCCTGACCGGCGTGGCGGGCGGCGCGGGTGGCGTCGGTGCCGCCGGTGGCGATCTCGTGCGCGAGCAGGCCTTTGAGGGAGTTGAGGGTGGAGTGGAAGGAGGAGCGGGTGGAACCCTCGACCCATTCGCAGTTCCAGCCGCCGTCGGGCAGGCGATGGTCGACGAACCAGTCCGCGATGCCGGTGACGTCGGCGCCGAGCCAGACGCCGTTGGCGAGGGTCCAGCCGTTGATGCAGCAGTCGACTTCGCCGGCCCAGTAGGGGAGGTTCTCGTATTCCCAGCGGCTGTGCTCGGCGAGCAGTTCGGCGGTGTGGTTCTTCTGGAGGACCGCGGCGTCGAGTCCCCACTCGCGCAAGGTGTTCAGGGTCCAGGTGGTGGCGGTCCAGGGCTGGCCACTGGTCTCGCGGCTGCCGAAGTCGAAGTCGGCGGGGAAGAACGCGCCGCCGGCCCATTGACCGTCGGGGTCCTGCAGGGCGAGCAGTCGTGCGCCGTGGCCTTCGGTGGCGACTCGGGCGCGGGTCTCCGTCCACACGTCGGGGGGTTCGTGGAGCAGGTCGCGTTCGACCTGCCACCGCAGGGCAGGGTCGGAATCGGTCAGCCAGGCGATCGGCACCTCGGACGTCATGTCCGCCGACTCTAGCGAGTCCGGCCGTCGGACGCAGGGCTTCACGGCGTGTCGGTGGTCGCGCGTTTCGTGCCAATAGTGTGGTGCCACAAGGTGTCACGCGAACAGGGGACCACCTCGCGGCGGCGCGGTGGGACATTCTCGGACAGGTGTGGCGGTGTGCGATCGGTCGGCCGCCCAGGCTCCCAGGAGACCGAGATGAACGGCCAGAGCACCACGACGGCACGGCGTCGACCGCAGGGGCGATTCTCGTTCCCCTTGACTGTGTTCGGAATCGCGGCCGCGGTGTCGGTCATCTTGTTGTGGACGTATTTCCGGGTCTGGGATCCGAGTACGGCTCGATTCTCGATGCGGTTACATCCGGTGTTCTTCCCGCTGCTGCTGGTGCACATCACCGGCGCCTCGGTGGCGATGGCCACCTGTGTCGCCCAGTTGTGGCCGTGGTTGCGGCGGCGGCATCCACGGATTCATCGGTATATCGGGTGGGTCTATGTTTTCGGCGGGGCCGGAATGGCCTCCAGCGCCGGACTGATCCTGCTGGCCGTATGGCCGGAACCGCCGCTGAACGAATTCAGTGACATCATCACCGGCGCGATCTGGTTCGGCGCCACCGTCGCGGCCTATCGGTTCGCACGGCAGAAGCGATACGCCGATCACCGGCGGTGGATGCTGCGCAGTTTCGCCATCACGGCGTCGTTTCCCATCACCTTGATCTTCTTCATCCCGCTCGGCTGGATCCTGCGCGCGGACGCGCATTCGCAGTTCTCCGCGAGCCAGCTCGCCTTCTCCGAGATGCGATCCGGCCTGAACACCTGGCTCAGCTGGGTCATCCCGATCCTGGCGGTCGAATGGTGGATGGACCGGGATCTGCTGCGCCGGTCACGCGCGGCGCGGCGCGAGGTGGGGGCCGAATCACGCGGGCCCGCAGCGGTTCCCGCGGTGCGGCCGGTCGAAACACGTGTTCCGGCACGCGAATCCGCCGATTCGCCGGTCGCCGTCGCCGAATCCGCCGACTTCGCAACCGAATCGACCGTGCCGGTGCCCGAAACGGTGGCGGGCTCGGCGCCAGCCGTCTGAGGCGAACCGTGATCGATCAGGAGTGTCCGTGAGCGGCATACCCCCATTCACCGACCACGACGACCCGGCCACCGTGCCGGATCTGATCCGGGCTCGTGCGCGACGGTCGCCGGACGCGGTCGCGGTGGAATCCGCGGGACAGGCGCTGACCTACCGGCAGTTGATCGCCGAGGCGGACGCGACGGCCGCACGCCTGCGTGAGATCGGCGTCGGGCCGGGCGATCTCGTGGCGGTGGCGGTACCACGCGGGGCGGATCTGATCACGGCCCTGCTCGGCGTGCAGTTCTCCGGTGCGGCCTACATTCCGCTGGACCCCGCGCATCCGGCCGAACGGCTCGCCTACATCGTCGCCGACGCCGCGGCGTCGGTCCTGCTCACCCCGGACGCCGCCGGATCGCCGGAACTGTCGGACATCGCGCGAATTCACTTGAACGACATCGATGTTCGGCGCGACACCGGATGCGCCGCGGCGCTGCCTCCGGATTCCGCCGCCTATGTCGTCTACACCTCGGGGTCGACGGGCCGCCCGAAAGGCGTACTGGTGACCCACCGCGCCTTCGCCAACTTCATGCGATCCATGCGGGACCGGCCCGGGCTGCCGGACGGTCTGGTGCTACCCGCGGTGACCACGGTCTCCTTCGACATCGCCGCGCTGGAGCTGTTCGGGCCGCTGGTCGCCGGCGGCCGGGTGGTCGTGGCGGGCCCGGCCGAGATCCGCGACCCGCAGCGGCTGGCCCTACTCCTGGCCGGCACCGGCGCGCGCACGATGCAGGCGACGCCGATCACGTGGCGGTTGCTGCTGGAGGCCGGCTGGACGCCGCCGCCGGACTTCACGGTGCTCTGCGGTGGTGAGCGGCTGCCGGCCGAACTGGCCGATCGGCTGCTCGGCGCGGGGGTCGTGCTCTGGGATCTGTACGGTCCCACCGAGACGACCGTGTGGTCGTCGGTCACCCGATACCAGCGGGGTGTGCCGCCGGAGTTCCGGGCCGTCCGGGACACCACCCTGCACCTGCTCGACGACCGGTTGCGGCCGGTGCCGACCGGCGAGGACGGTGAGCTGTACATCGGCGGCGCGGGGCTGGCCGCCGGATATCTGCATCGCTCGGGCCGGACCTCCGCGCGATTCGTCGCGGACCCGTACGGCCGGCCCGGCGCGCGGCTGTATCACACCGGCGACATCGCCCGCCGGCACGAGGACGGCCGGATCGAAATCCTCGGCCGCAGCGACGATCAGATCAAGATCCGCGGCTTCCGGATCGAGCCCGGTGAGATCGAGTACGCGCTCGAGCAGCATCCCGAGGTGGCCGAGGCCGCGGTGCTGGCGGTGGACGAGGCCGGGACCGCCGCACTGGTCGGCTACGTGCGGCCCGCCGACCCGGCGGCGCCGCCGGCGGCCGACCGGCTGCACCGCCATCTGGCGAGATCCCTTCCCGCGCATATGGTTCCGGCGCGGTATGTCGTCCTGGACCATTTCCCCCGGACCCAGAATCGCAAGCTCGATCGTTCCGCGCTGCCGGTAGGCGTGCACACCACCGGCGCGGCGACACCGGCGGCGGGCAGCGGTACCGAGCAGTTGATCGCCGCGATCGTGGCCGAGGTGTTGCGACGACCCGCGATCGGCGTGCACGACGACTTCTTCGCACTCGGCGGGGATTCGCTGCGGGCCGTGCAGATCGTCCTGCGGCTGAACGAGGAATTGCGGACCGAGGTGCCGATCAACGCGCTGTTCGAGACGCGAACCGTCGCCGGGCTGGCCGCGGTGCTCGACGGCGACGCCGGACCGGAACCGGAGCCTCGTGCCCTGCCGGACGGCCGGGCCGCGCGGCTGTCGGCGGCGCAGTGGCGGCTGTGGCTGTCTCAGTCGTCGCGGCCGCACAGCGTCGTCGACAACGCGGCGTTCGTCGTGCGGCTGCCCGGACCGCTCGATCCCGCGGCCCTGCGGCAGGCACTGACCGGCCTGTTCGAGCGACATGCCGTGCTGCGCACCCGATTCCGGTCCGACGCCGTCGGCCTGCCCGATATGCTGGTGGCGCAACCGGATTCGAATCCGCCACGGGAGGTGGACGGCGATCCGCGCGCGATTCTCGGTGCGGCACTGGGCCGGCCGTTCGATCTGGCCGCGGAACCACCCGTGCGGCTGTTCACGCTCCGCCACGCGACCGAGGACGCCACCCTGTTGCTCGTGGTCGTGCATCGGATCGCGGCCGACCACCGGTCCTGCGAGTTGATCGCGCGTGAGCTGCGAATGGCCTACCGGGGCCGCGCCACGCCGGCGCCGGCGCTGGGTTACGGCGACTACGCCGAATGGCAGCGCGACTACGCCACCGGACCGGCCGCGCAACGGCACCTGGACTTCTGGCGGACCACGCTGGCCGGACTCCGGCCGGCCGAACTGCGCTCGGATCGGCCGCGGCCGGAGATCCGCGATCATCGTTGCGGCACCGTACATTTCGGCGTGTCGGCCGAGGTGACGCGCGCGCTGACGGCCGATCGGGACGCGACGCTGTTCACGGTGCTGCTGACCGGTCTGTACGCGCTGCTGGGGCAGGCGACGGCCGGAACCGATCTCGCCGTGGGCATTCCGGTGCCGGGACGCGACCGGGCCGAGTGGGAACCACTGGTCGGCATGTTCGAGGAGACGGCGGTGATCCGGGTCGACGTCGGCGGGCGGCCGGGCTTCGCGGAGTTGCTCGGCCGGGTCGATACCGCGGTGCGCGGCGCGGTCGAGCACGCGGTGCTGCCGTTCGAGGATATCGTCGCGGCCTCGGGCACGGCCGCCGAGCCCGGCCGGCATCCGTTGTTCGACGTGTTCTTCGCGCTGGCACCGATTCCGGCCGACCGAGCCGAGTTCCCACTGCCGGACACGCCGGAGACGCGGTTCGACCTCGCCTGCCGGCTGACCGAACGACCCGACGGCGGGGTCGACGGCCGATTCGAGTACGCCACACAGCTTTTCGACGCGGCGACGGTCGTCGAACTCGCCGCCGACTACACCGGACTGCTCGCCGCCGCGGCGGCTGTCCCCGAAAGCGGGGAAGTGTCCACCGCCCCTCGCTGACGCACGATGATCGGCATGAGTGTCGGGATGCCCCTGGACCCGGTCGTCGACCGCACCGATCCGATTCCGGACATCGACCTGGCCGATCCCGATCCGGCGCAGCTGCTCGCGGCCGACCGGGTGCTGGCCGGGCTGCGTCCACGACACCGGGTCTTCCGGCACGGCGCCAAGAGCCGTCCCGGATTCTGGGCCGTCATCGGGCACGCCGAGACGCTGAAGGTGTATCGCGATGCCGCCACCTTCTCCGCCACCCACGGCATGACCCTCGACAGCCTGCGGCCGGAACCGGATCCGGCCAGCGGGATGATGGTCGAGGTGACCGATCCGCCGGAACATCGGCGGCTGCGCCGCAGCATCGGCGCGTTCTTCGCCGACGGCATCGTCGGCACGCTGTCCGACGACATCGACGAGTACGTCCGCGATCTGCTGATCCGGGTCCGCGAGGACGGCGGGACCGTCGATTTCGTGGCCGCGGTCGCGGCGCGGATCCCGACCTACGCCGCCGCACGCCTGCTCGGCCTGCCGAAGGACGATCTGGATTGGATCACGGCGCGGACGTCCCGGGTGTTCCTGTCCGGGCCGGACCAGCGCGCGGCGGCCGAGCAGGCCAACGGCGAACTGCTCGGCTACTTCGCCAAACTGCTGCGCACGAGCGCCGGCGCCGGCATCGTGCAGCGGCTGGCGGCGGGTACCGCCAACCGGGAGTCGCTGACCACCGGCGAGGTCGTTCTCAACGCGCTCAATCTGGCGATCGGCGGCACCACGACGGTCCGCAGCCTGCTGAGCAACCTCACCGTGGCGCTGATCGAACATCCGGAGATCTTCCCGGCGCTGCGTGCCAACCCGGAGGCGATTGCGGTGGCGGTCGAGGAGGCCGTGCGCTGGGCCAATCCGGTGCGGCATCTGGCGCGGGTGGCGACCACCGACGTGGAACTGGCCGGGGTGCGCATCCGGGCCGGCGATCCGGTGGTGGTGTGGCCCCGCGCGGCCAATCGCGATGCGGCCGTCTTCGATCGGCCGGACGAGTTCGACCTGCGCCGCCATCCGAACCCGCACATCGGCTTCGCGGCCGGTCCGCACAGTTGCCCCGGCTCCGGGCTGGGCCGGGTGCAGTTGCGGTCGATGCTGCGTCACACGGTGGAGCTCTTCGACGGCTTCGAGGCGGCCGGGCCGGGAAAGTTGTTGCGCTCCAACTTCATGCACGGTTACGCCGAGCTGCCGATACGCGCGCTCGGGTGAGCTCCTACCCGCTTTATGTGACATCCGCGGCGGCCGGGCCCGACCGTACTGTGCTGCTATGGCACGTCCTTCGGTGACCTCCTCCCCCGCTGATCCCGGCCCGGACCCGTCTCCCGGCGAGCGGTCGCTGCCACCGCGCACGCCGTACGAGGACGCGATCATCGACATCCTCCGGGAAGTGCTGGGGCACTCCGACATCGACGTCGGCGACGGCCTGCTCGCACTCGGCGAGCTGTCCCGCGCCCCGCAGGTGGTGGCGCAGATCCGCCGGACCATGGGGGTCGACGTCCCGGTCACCGACTATGTCGAGGCCCGGACCGTCGCCGGGCTGGCCGCGGTCGTGGCGGCGAAGTCGGTGGCGGCCCGCGCCACGGCCCGGCCGCAGGCCCTGGGCCGGCGGCCGGTGCGGGCCCGGCCGGTGCTGTCCTTCGATCAGCAGCGGCTGTGGCTGGAGAATCAGCTGCTGCCCGGCGTGATCTACAACGTGCACGGCCGCCGACGGATCCTCGGCGCGCTGAATGTGCCTGTCCTGCAAGAGAGTATCCGCACGATCATCGCCCGGCACGAGACGCTGCGCACCCGCTTCCCGGATACCGGGACCGAGCCGGTGCAGACGGTCGACGAGCCGGATCCGGCGTGGCGCATCCGGCTCGTCGACGTGTCGGAGTCCCCGGACCGGGCGGCGGAGGTGGAGCGGCTGCTGGACGAGGAGCTCACCACGCCGTTCGATCTGGCGACGGGTCCGCTGATCCGCTGCCTGCTGATCCGGGCCGGCGATACCGAGCACGTCCTCGGCGTCACGATGCACCACATCGTCTCCGACGCCTGGTCGATCGGCCTGTTCATCCGGGAGTTGACCGCGCTGTACCGGGCCGGCGGCGATCCCGGCCGGGCCGGACTGTCGGCGCTGCCGGTCCAGTACCGGGATTACGCTGTGTGGCAACGTGACTGGCTGTCCGGGGCGGCGCTGGAATCCCGGCTCGACCACTGGCGGCGGCATCTGCGGGAGGCGCCGCGGGTGCTGTCCATGCCGACCGTGCAGCGGCGCACCAGCGCGCTGCGCGCGGAGGCCGGGCAGGTCACCGCCGAACTCTCCGCGGCCGAGACCGCCGCATTGCACGAACTGTGCCGGACGCACGGCGTCACCTCGTTCATGGTGTTGTACGCGGTGCTGGCCACGGTGTTCGGCCGCTGGTCCGGGCAGTCGGACATCGTCGTCGGGGTGCCGGTCGCCGGTCGCAATGCGAGCCTCACCGATCGGATCATCGGGTTCTTCGTGAATCTGCTGCCGCTGCGGGTCGACCTGTCCGGCAATCCGCGTTTCGCCGATCTGCTGCAACAGGTCCGGGCCTCGGCCCTGGACGGGTACGCGCACGCGGACGCGCCGATGGACGAACTGGTCCGCGATCTGAACGTGGCCCGCGACCCGCGCCGCACACCGTTGTTCGAGGTGGTGCTGAACGTGGTCGCCAGTCCGGAGGCCGAGGAGGTCAGCACCCTCACCATCGAGCCGATCGAGACGCCGTCGCTGTTCAGCCGGTACGACCTGACCCTGACCGCACAGGAATCCGGTGGCGTACTGCGCTTCAAGATGGATTTCCCGGCCGACCGCTGTGATCCGCCGACCGGGCTGGCGCTGCTCGCGCAGGTGCGCACGCTGCTCGCCGCCGCGGTCGCCGATCCGAGCGTGCGGTTGCTGGAAGCGCCGGCGGAGGCCGGCGCGGAGGTCGGCACGGAAGCCGTGGACTTCCCGACGCCTGGTGCGAGCATCGCGTACCACGCGGCCGACCCGGATCGGATCGCCGTCGTCGTCGGAACGCGGACCCGTGGCTACCGGTGGCTGGACGCGACCGTACGGCAGGTGGCCGGGCTGTTCGCCGACCACGGGGTGACCGCCGGTGAGCGGGTCGGGGTGGTGCGCCGGCCGTCGGCGGCCTTCCTCGCCGCGCTGCTCGGCGCCGCCGCGGCGGGGGTGATCCCGGACGTGATCGAAACCGACGACCCGGCATTGACCGGGCCGCTGGAGCTGACGACGGTGCTGGATCCGGAACCCGTCGGCCTCTCCGCGGCGGGCACCATCCGGCTCACCGAACTACCGGAAACCGTTGCGCCGCTGAGCGTTGCGGCGACCCCGGGAACCGTTGAGGCGCCGGTGGATTGGGCGGCTGCGCGGTTCGGGTTCGGTCCCGAGGATCGGATCGTGGTGCTCACCAATCGGTCCGGTTATCTGACCTCGGCGATGTGTACCGCGTTCGCCGCCGGTGCCGCGCTGGTGATCCCGGATCGTTCGTTCGACGGTGATGTCGTCGCGCTGACCGCTTGGTTGCGGGACAGCGGTGTCACCGTGGCGTATCTCGATCCGCCGATTCTGCGCGGGCTCACCGGGCAGGCGGCGGTGCCGGAACTGCCCGCGCTGCGGTGTGTGGTCGTCGACAATCCCGGTGATCTGCTGCCGCACGACATCGAGGCGATGCGGCGGGTGTCGCCGGGTTGCCGTTGTGTGGCGGTGCATCGGATGGGGATCGACGGTCGGCCGCTGACCTGCTACGAAATTCCCGGTGCGCTGGTGGTGCGGGATGCGCCGCTGCGGGTGCGGCTCGGTGCACCCCTGCCGGGGCGGGCGGTGACGCTGCGCACCCCGGCAGGCGCGCCGGCCGCGATCGGTGAACTCGCCGAGCTGTGGGACGGCGCGGCACGCACGGGTGACCTCGCGCGGCGGTGGCCGGACGGGACATGGGAATACGCGGGGCCGGTGGGGTCGAATCCGGGATTCGACCCGATGGAGACGGTGTCGACGCTGCGCGACGCACCCGGTGTCCGCGACGCGTTGATCGTCGAGCAGCGTGAGGCCGACGGGACTCCGGTGTTGTTCGCGTATGTCGCCGGACCGAGCGGCAGTCAGAGTTCGATCACGATCCAGAACTATCTGCGGGCCCGCCTGCCCGATTACCTGCTGCCGCAAGAGCTTTTCGTGCTGGACGCGCTGCCGCGCACGCCGTGGGGCGAGTACCAGCTGTCGGCGCTGCCGCGGCCGACCGGCGAGGGCGGTGGCGCCGCCGACTATGCCGCGCCGCGCACTCCGATGGAGGAGGAGCTCACCGCCATCCTGCGCAGCCTGCTCGGCCTCGAGCGCGTCGGGATCTACGACAGCTTCTTCGAACTCGGCGGGTTCTCGATGCTCGCGACCCGGCTGGTCACCCGGGTACGGGAATCGTTCGCGATCGAGCTGGCGGTCAAGGACATCTTCGAGTCGCCGACCGTGGACGAGCTGGCGCGCCTGATCGTCCGGACGCAGGGTGAGCAGACGGGGCTCGATTTCTTCGAGGCGCTGCTGGCGGATATCGAGCAGGCCGGGTAGGCGCTCGCCGCACCGGATCTGCTGCGGGTAGTCGCGGAATCCCTACGTTCTCATACGGTTTCGGCGATTCGTCGGCACCGGCTTCCCGAGATGTTGCCCGAAAGGGTAATTCGGCGGTGCTGACGGCCCCACCGCGGAGCTTGCGGGTGGATGGTGGTGGGTCGAACGGTGCGACGGCCCGGAGTACGAGCGGGTCCGGTGGACTCGCCGGGTCCGGTGAACTCCGCCGGGTCAGATGAACTCCGACGGGTCCGGCAGTGGATACCGGATCGTGGTGTCGCTCAGGCGTTCAGGACGGTGGTGAGAGCGGCGACCTGGTCGGGGGTGGCGCGGAACGCGTCGAGGTGATGGCCGTGGTCGGCGATCATCAGGCGGGCTCTCGGGACCGTGTCCGCGACCCAGCGGGAGCCGGCGGGATGGGCCAGTTCGTCGTCGGCGCTGGTGGCGACCAGGCACGGCTGCCGGATCGTCGCGACGGCGGCGCGGGAGTCGTGATGCATGGTCGCGCCGGTCAGTTTCGCGTAGCGGTAGAACAGTTCCGGCGTGGCGTAGGGCTTGGCGACCAGCGGGCCGATCCGCTCCGGGATGCCGGTCATCGGGCCGCTGGTGAGACGGTCGCGGATCCAGGCCGCCGTGTCCCGGGACTCGGCCGCCACGTCCAGCATGGCGCGCAGGTTGACCTGGTGTTCGGATTTCGCTGCCGCCGAACCCAATTCGAGGTCGGCGTACCAGAGGCTGAGCGAAGCGACCCGGTCCGGGTGCTGTGCGGCGGTCGCGAGCGCGACGGCCGCACCGCCGCAGAGGCCCATCAGGTGCACCGGCCCGGTGCCGAGGTGCTCGGTCACCGCGAGCACGTCCGCGACCTGGTCGGCCACGTCGTATCCGCGGCGGTCGAAAAGTTCCGGCTCGGTGATGAATTCGGTTGTGCCGCGGGTCTGTACGACGATGCAGCGGTAGGCCGGTCGCAGCGCGCGCAGCCACGGTAACGACAGCCGGTAGCCGATCGCGCACGGCGCCGACAACACGACGGCGAGACCGTCGTGGGGTCCGGCTTCGACGGCCGAGACGACCGTGCCGTCGGGCCGGGGCACTGCGTGCGTACGGAATTCGGCCTGCTCGTCGGTGGCGCGCTGCCGGGCCGCCGCGGCCGCGTCGGCGGCGGTGAGTCCGGCCAGTTCTGGTGCGCGCTGGGTGCGCCGGATCTCCGCGGCCAGTGCGACCGCGGCGAAATCCGTGCGTGTGGAGGCGTCGAAACGCAAGGGCACCTGCGACTCTCGACACACTGCGGCGATCAGGTCCGAGGCTCGGTCGCAGGTGTCGGCCGGCAGCGCGAAGGGGCCGACCTGGCCGGTCAACCCCGCCAGCTGTTGCACCGCGTCGACGAGGTCGGCGAGCGCTCGCGTCGCCACCGGGCTCGGATGTTCGTCGATCATGATGTCTCCCGGCCTATTTCGGCAAGATTGCGGACGGTGACCGTGCCGTCGAGTTCGCGGGGGTCGATGTCCAGGTGAAGGGTGCGAGCGGCCTCGGCGAGGATGCGGATCATCGCCAGCGAGGTGACACCGCGCTCGGCGAGATCGTCGTCCGCCCCGATCTCGCACTCGGACAGAATGTTTCGGGCAATGGACAGCAGGCACGCGGCCCGCTCCTCGGCGTTCACGAGGCGGACAGACCGGCGGCTGCCGGGTCGGGTAGCGCGGACAGATCGTGCTCGCCGGTGGGGGTGAGCGGGAGCCGGTCCATCGTCAACACCCGCTGCGGGACGAGATGCTCGGGGAGCCGGGCGATCAGGTGCCGACGCAGCTGCATCCGGTCCAGAACCGGACCGCGACAAGCGATCCAGGCGGTGGGACCGGCCCGATCGGCATCGGCGACGGCGTCACCGCCGAGGTCGCCGGTGCGTCCGGCAACGCCCCCGTCCCGGCCGGACCCGGCAGCCTCGTCGCGGCCATGCCCGGCAACCCCGTCCTGGCCAGGCCCGGCAACCCCGTTCAGGCCGAGCCCAGTAGCCTCGTCCCAGCCAGGCTCGGCAGCCCCGTTCCGGCTGGGCCTGGCAGCCTTGTTCCGGCTGAGCCCGGCGGCCCCGTCCTGGCCAAGCTCGGCAGCCCCGTTCCGGCTCGGCCCAGCAGCCTCGTCCCGATCAGGCTCGGCAGCCCCGTCCCAGCCGGGCTCGGCAGCCTCGTCCGGGTCGGAAGCGGCAACCCCGTCCTCGAATCGGACGATGGCGTCGTCGATGCCGGGCAGGTCGCGCAGGAATGCGACTGTTTCCAGTGGGTCCGTGTGGGGTGGTCCGGCGAATTCCAGCAGGCCGTCGGGGCGGCGGCGGACCGGGTCGGCGGCGCGGGTTGCGCCGAGTTCGAGCCAGGCCACCTCGCCGATGCCGGCCGGTCGGCCGGCTGCGTTGCGCAATCGGACCGGTAGGTGTTCGCGGCCGATCGGTACCCGCAGCGGGGCCGTGTCCGGGTGCCAGTCCGCGGGGACCTCGTAGTCGGCCACCGGTGCCGCACCCGGCAGTGGCCGGTAGCGCGCGATGACCCGGCAGCCCGGGGCGAGGCGGCGGGCCAGTTCCACATCGTGTGCGAGCAGATCGCCGCGGTTGACCAGGTAGACGTAGCGCAGCCGGGACAGTACCGGGTCGCCGGCGTGCGGGGACAGGGTTCGCAGCAGTGGTGCGGTGAGTTCGACCGCGGTCACCGCCGATCGGCGCAGCCAGGTCAGGACGGTTTCCGGGGTGTCGGCCGGGACTTCCGGCACCGTCCGGGCCGGGGATTCCGCGAATACCGGCGGGGTCGGGTCGGCCAGGTCGTAGTGCAGGATGCCGCGCGCGGGATCGGTTGCGGCCGTAGTGATTACGGTGCGCACCTGGTCGAGCAGGGTACCCATCGCGGCCTCGGCGTAGCGGTCGGCGTGGTATCGCAACTCCAGCCGGTATCGGCCGGCGCGGTGGCGCACGTCGAGTTCGAGATCGACCTTGCTCGGCTGCGGTGGCAGCGGCGGTGTGGTGACCGTCAGGCCCGGCAGTTGCCAGGCGTCGTCGGCCTCCTCGATCAGGTTCAGCAGCACCTGGAACACGGGGGTTCGCGTGGGGTCGCGCACGGGCCGCAGTTCGCCGATGAGCAGCTCGAACGGGATCCGGCCGTGGGCCACGTAGCCGTCGAGGGCCGTGCGGCGCACCCGGGCCAGGACCTCGGCGAAGGCCGGGTCACCGGCGAGCCGGACCCGCAGTGCCACCGTGTTGACGAACAGCCCGACCAGCAGGTCGGCGCCACCGGCGGCGCGGGTGTTCACCGGTACGCCGACCACGATGTCGTCCTGGCCGGACCAGCGGCGCAGCACGGTGGCCCAGACCGCGAGCAGGGTCATGAACGGCGTCACGCCGTGCGCGCTGCACAGGGTGTGCAGGGCCGTCGCCTCGGTGCCGGTGAGGTCGGCGCAGACCGTGGCGCCGATCCGGCCCTGGGCCGGTAGTCGGCGGCGGGCCGTGGGGAGCGTGAGTGCCGCGGGGGCGCCGGCCAATTGGTGTCGCCAGTAGGCCAGCGGCGCCGAAAGCCGTTCGGGGGTCAGCAATTCGCGCTGCCGGACCGCGTAGTCGCGGTACTGCACCGGCAGTGGCGGCAGACCGGCGCGGGCCGGATCGCCGCCGGCGCGGTACAGCGCGGACAGTTCGCGCAACAGCAGTCCGATGGACCAGGCGTCGGAGACGAGATGGTGCATCGTGACCGACAGCAGATGCTCGGTGTCGCTCACCCGCACCAGCAGGCAGCGGAACAGCGGGCCGGTGACCAGATCGAACGGCGCGGCGGCCGCGGCGTCGGCCAGCCGTTCGGCCGCCGCGGCCGAGTCGGCGGCCGTGATCGGCAGCGGCAGAAGAGGATCCGGGTCGGAAACTCGTTGCGTGGCGAGTCCGCGCGCGATCGGGAAGGTGGTGCGCAGACTCTCGTGCCGCGCGACGATCGCGCGGACAGCGCGTTCCAGCGCCGGTACGTCGAGCGGGCCGCGCAGCCACTGCCGGCCGTGGATGGTGTAGGCCGTTCCCGGCCGCAGCTGGGATTCCAGCCACACCTGCTGCTGTTCGTGGGACAGCACCGGCGGCGCGTCCGGCGGTCGCACCGGGACCTCGGCCAGGATGTGCGAGTTCGCCGTCGCCGCAAGGGTTTCCGCGAGGTCGGCCAGGCGCGCGCTGTCGAATACGGCTCGCAACGGCAGTTCGACGCCGGCGCGCGTGCGCAACCGGCCGAGCACTTCACCGGCCCGCAGTGAATCACCGCCGAGATCGAAGAAGTCGTCGTCGCGGCCGACCGCGTCGATGCCGAGCACCTCCCGCCACACCTCGGCCACGAGTTCCTCGGCGGCCCCGCGCGGCGGCGTATCGGTCGCGGCCGCGCCGGCGGCCGGTGGTTGCGGCAGTGCGCGGCGATCGATCTTGCCGTTGGGAGTGCGCGGTAATTCGTCCAGGACCTGCAGGCTGCTCGGCACCATGACCACCGGCAACTGCCGCCGCAGCGTGCGGCGTACATCCTCGACGTCGAGGTCACCGGGACCGCGGGCCGTCAGGTAGCCGGCCAGGCGGTCACCGCGCAGCACCACGACCGCCTCGGCGACCCCGGGATGCCGCTGGAGGGTGGTCTCGATCTCGCCGAGTTCGATGCGCTGGCCGCGGATCTTGACCTGGAAGTCGTCCCGGCCCAGGTACAGCAGCGCGCCGTCGGGGCGGCGTCGGGCCAGATCGCCGGTGCGGTACATGCGTTCGCCGGGGACCCGGGGATCGGCGACATACCGTGCGGCGGTGGTGCCGGGCCGGTGCAGATAGCCCACGGTCAGGCCGCGACCGGCGAGATACAGTTCGCCGACCACACCCGGCGGGACCGGCCGCAGCGCGGCGTCGAGCACGTAGCAACGACCGTGCGGCAGCGGGAATCCGATCGGTACCGGCTGCTCCCCCGGCCGCAGCACGATGTGCGTCGAATAGGTGGTGTCCTCGGTCGGCCCGTACAGGTCGGCCACCACCTCGACGTGCCCGGTGGCGTAGAGCTCGTCGACGACCGTGGCGGCGACCGCCTCCCCCGCCAGCGCGACGGCCCGCACGCTGCGCGGCAGTGCATCGGATTCGACCAGTGCGCGCGCGGCCGACTGGACCATGCAGACAAGCGTCACCTCGGGTGGGTCGGTCAGCAGCGACAGCGCGTTGTCCACGACCACGACGGTCCCGCCGGCGCACAGCGGCGCGAAGAACTCGAAGACCGAGACGTCGAAGCACACCGACGTCGAGGCGAGCACCCGGCGCAGGTGCGGACCGAAAGCGGTTGCGCCCCAGCGTATCGTCGGCACCGCGTTGCGGTGGGTGACCACCACCCCCTTGGGCCGGCCGGTGGATCCCGAGGTGTACAGCACGTAGGCGATCCGGTCCGGTGATCCCGGCGGCAGAGCTTCGGCCGAGAATGGTTGCGCGGCAAGCGCTTCGAAGTCCTCCTCGGTGACGACCCGATGGGAGTTGCTGTCGCGCAGCATGTATTCGGTGCGCTCGGCGGGATAGGCGGGGTCCAGCGGCAGATAGGCGGCACCGGCCTTCATGATCCCGAGCATGGCCGCGGCCAGGTCGACGGTCCGGCCGAGCCGGATCCCGACGACATCCCCCGCGCGCACGCCGCGGCCGCGCAGGTGCTGCGCGAGCCGGTCGGCGCGCCGATCCAGGTCGCGATAGGTCAGCGCGCGGTGCGCGTCGGTGATCGCGACGGCGTCCGGGGTGCGCGCCGCCTGGGCCGAGAACAGTTCGGCGAGATCGGCATCCGGTTCCTCGGTGACCGGTCCGTGCTCCCAGCGGGCCAGTGCGGCCCGGTCGGCGTCGGTGAGCGGATCGAGCCGATCGATCGGGAGGTCCGGTTCGGCCAGTCCCCGCGCCAGCAGCACCGGCAGCCGTGCGGCGAGCGCGGCGGCGGTGGCGTGTTCGAAGATATCGGCGCGATAGTCCCAGGTGCCCCAGAGGCCGCCGTCGGCGCGCCACAGGTGCAGGTCGACGTCGTAGCGCAGCGCGGGTCGCGGCAGGGTCACCTGACGCAGCGGCACATCCGCGAGAGTCGGTGCGCCCCAATCTCCTTGGAAGGCCAGGCCCGCGCGGATCAGTGCGCCGTGCACGTGCCGGCCCGGCGCCAGGGCCGCGACCAGGTCCTCGAACGGGACCCCGGTGTGGGCCAGCGCGGCGATACCGGTCGCGCCGGCCCGGCGCACCAGTTCCCGGAAGGACGGCCCGCCGCCGAGGTCGGCGCGCAGCACCAGCAGATCCGACAGCAGGCCGACCGCGCCGTGCCGACCGGGTCCCGAGCGGCCCGCCTCCGGTGCGCCGACCGCGAAATCGGTTTGCCCGCTGTACTGTCCGAGCAGCAGCCAGAACGCGGCGAGCACGACCGCGAACAGGGTGGCGCCCTCCGCGCGCGCCAGCGCTTCGGCGGCGGCGGTCAGGTCGGCGGGGATCGTCATCGGCACCGATCCGGCCGCGAACGTCGGCCGCGCCGAGCGTGGCCGGTCGGCCGGCAGGTCCAGCTCCGGCAGTCCGGCCAGCCGGTCCAGCCAGTACTCCCGCGCGGCCGGATCGACCGGCAGCGGGCCGGGATCGGTTGCCACACCGGCTGATTCGCCGCGATAGGCGGGGTCCAGCTCGGCCAGCAGCACGCGCATCGAGCCGCCGTCGCAGACCAGGTGGTGCGCGGTGCAGATCAGCAGCCGCTCGTCGTCGGCGACGCGGCAGCAGTGCACCCGGACCAGCGGGCCGCGCGCGAGGTCGAACGGTTCGGCCGCCAGGCGTGCGGCGTGCCCGAGCGCGGCCGTCCGGCGCTCGGCGGCCGGCAGTTCGCGCAGATCCAGCCAGTGGATCGGCAGCGAGCCGGCGTCGCCGACCCGGCGCTCCGGGCCGCCGGCGCCGTCGGCGAAGGTCGCGCGCAGCGCCGGATGCCGCCGGTACAGCACCGAAATCGCGTGCTGCAGCCGGTCTTCGGCCAGTGGCCCGGTGTGCCAGGCGGCGAAGTGCAGATTGAAGACGGCCGTACCCGGACTGAGCCGTTCGAAGGCCAGGACGCCGCGCTGTTCGCGGGTGATCGGCGCCGGTCCCGTCGGTTCGGCCGCGCCGGCCCGCCACTGCCGGACGAGCCCGCGGCCCACCGCGAGATCCATCACCCGACTCCCGTACCGCTGGCCGCGCCGAGCACCCGATCCCGCAACAGCCCGGCCGGCCGGCCCTCGGTCAGCCAGCCGGTCACCAGCGTCTCGGCCGCACCCTTCGGCGTCGGCGTCGAGATCAGGGCCATCAGCGGAACCCGCAGGCCGAGGGCCCGTTCCAGCACCGCCGCCGCCTCGCCGGCCCGCACCGAGTCGACCCCGAGGTCCACCAGCCGGTCGGTCGGCAGGCAGCTGTCGAGATCGCAGACACCGGCGACGACGCCGCAGATCAGCGTGGTCAGTTCGGCCGTGGCGACGGCCGCCGCGCGCAGGTCGGCCAGCGCCGCGAGCGCGGCCTCGTCGCCGATCAGGATCTCGTCGAAAACGCCGCGCAGGAACAACTTCCGCGCGGTGGCGCGGCGGACCTTGCCGCTCGAGGTGCGCGGCAGGGAATGGGCCGGGACGAGGGCGACCAGCGCCGGTTGCAGGCCCGTCGCCGCCAGCACGGCGGCGCGGATCGCGGTGGCCACGGCCTCGGTGCGGATGTCGTGCACCTCGACCGCGAGCACCGGCAGCGGCTCGGTATCGCCGCTACCCGGCGTCCCGGACTCGATCAGGAACGCCGCGGCCGTGCGACCGGCCCGGCCCGCCGCGTCCGAGGCGGCCGCCTCGACATCGACGGCGTGGTGGTTGACCCCGCGGTACACGAGCACGTCCTTGGCCCGGCCGCTGACGTACAGTTCGCCGTCGCGGAGGTAGCCGAGATCGCCGGTGCGCAGGTGCCGGCGGCCGTCCAGCTCGCCGAACAGGTCGCCGGAATCACCGGACAGATAGCCGGGGGTGACGTTCGGCCCGGCGATCCAGATCTCCCCCTCGGCGCCGTCCGCGACGGCCGTGCCGCGCTCGGGATCGACGATCGCGAGGTCCTGGCCGCGCACCGGAGCGCCGCAACTGACCGGGCCGGTGGACGCCGCCGACGGGCCGGACCAATGGCCCGCGCTGACGATCAGGGTCGCCTCCGCCAGGCCGTAGCAGGGCAGCAGGGCCTCGGGCCGGAAACCGTTCGGCGCGAACGCCTTCGAGAATTCGGCCAGGGTCCGGTGGCGGACCGTCTCGCCACCGCTGAAGGCCACCCGCCACCGCGACAGGTCGAGGTCGGCCACCGCGGCGTCGCCGGACAGCCGGCGCAGGCACAGGTCGTAACCGAAGTTCGGCCCGCCGGAGTGGGTGGCGCCGGTCTCGCCGATCTGCCGCAGCCACCACAGCGGATCCTTGAGGAAGTCGACCGGCTCGATGATGCGGACCGGGATACCCGCGGCCATCGGGGTCAGCAGGCCGCCGACCAGGCCCATGTCGTGATACGGCGGCAGCCAGGTCACCGAGCGCGAGTCGGCGTCCACCCGGAACCGTTCGACGATGGCCGCGATGTTGGCGTTCAGATTGTCGTGGCGGACCAGGACCCCGCGCGGCCGGCTGGTACTGCCCGAGGTGTACTGCACGACAGCGAGTTCCGCGGCGCCGCGGCGCGGGCCCGGTGCGTCACCGTCCGCGTCCGGCACGGAAAGCACGGTGGGAACGTCGATCTCGTCGAATCGCCGCGGCGCGACGACCGCCGGCGGTGCGGCGTCGGCGACGATGCCGGCCAGCCGGGTGCGGTCCGCGCGCGGCGACAGGCCCGGCGGGAAGGCGGGGATGATCGCGCGGCCGGCCAGGAATCCGGCGTAGATCGCGACCACGTAGTCCAGGCCGGCCGGATAGGCCAGCAGCACCGGGCCGTCGCCGACGGCGTCCAGCCGCCGCGCCAGCAGCAGGGCCCGGCTCGCCAGTTGCGCACAGGTCAGCGTCGTCACGGCGCCGAACGGATCGACGGCCTCGTAGGCGACGGCGCCGGGTGTCCGGTCGGCCCGGTCCAGCAGCGTTTCGGTCAGCACGTCGGGCCTCCTCGATGGATGACGGTCCGGCGGGTACTCGCGCCGGATCCGGGATCAGCTCTGCGGGACCGTCCGCCGGGTGCTGAGCGGCCGGATGTCCGTCCAGTTCTGCTCCACGTAGTCGAGGCACTCCTGCCGGCCCGCCGCGCCGAAGACCTGCCGCCAACCGGCCGGCACCTCCAGCTTCACCGGCCACAGCGAGTGCTGGTCCTCGTCGTTGACCAGCACGACGAAGATGCCGTCGGGATTGTCGAACGGGTTCACAGCGACCTCCGAAGTCGATAACCACCTCGGTGGAACGGTATCCAGCCCGCGCGCGCCGGCCCTGTCACGTGAATCGAGGACAGTTGTGGCACATCGGAAATCGCCGCGGTCCGTGCGAAGGTACTGGTATGACCCGATTCGTCGTCGACGCACCGGTAGCCGTCCACCTCGCCACCACCGGCGCGGCGATTCCGGCCCACCATCGGCTGGTCGCCCCCACGCTGCTGCGATCACAGGCGCTCGCGCTGGTGTACGGCGCGGTCCGCCGCGGCGACACCGAGCCGAAGGCGGCCCGGAAGATCCTCGACGGCGTCCGCGGCCTGAACATCCGGCTGCTCGGCGACCGCTCGATGCAGGACAACGCGTGGAAGATCGCGGAGTCGTTCGGCTGGCCGGACACCTACCGGGCCGAATATATCGCGCTGACCCGGTTGCAGGCCGATGCGCTCGTCACCTTCGACACCGAATTAGCCACCGCGGCACAGACTCTGGTCGGCATCGCCGCCCCGGAGGATCTGCTGCGACCCTGATCCGAGCACGGAGTTCCGCATGCTTCTCAACCCCCGGACCGTCGCCGCCGTCGACTCCCCGATCGGCCTCGCCTACGACCTGCTCGATCGGCGCGCGGGCACCCGCGAGCTGCTGGACCTGGCCCAGGCCGCGCCGCAGTATCCCCCGGCCCCGGAGGTGGTGGAATCCGTCGTCGCCGCGGCCCGGCACC
Organism: Nocardia sp. BMG111209; assembly: GCF_000381925.1. Lineage (NCBI taxonomy): Bacteria > Bacillati > Actinomycetota > Actinomycetes > Mycobacteriales > Nocardiaceae > Nocardia > Nocardia sp. BMG111209. The sequence goes on along the minus strand of NZ_KB907307.1, from coordinate 533,133 downwards.
CGCGCGGCGGAGAATACTGCGAGATCGCCGGATTGCCCAGCCTGCGTGAGGCTTTCGCCGCGGAGATCGCGGCGGCGTACGCGGGCGAGGTGCGGCCGGGCCAGGTGATCGTGACCGCCGGATGCAACCAGGCGTTCTGCCTGGTCGCGTCGGCGCTGGCCGCTCCCGGCGACGAGATCGTGGTCGTCCTGCCGTACTACTTCAACCACGACATGTGGTTACGGATGTCGGGCATCGTGCCGGTCTATCTGGAGCCGGGCCCCGATCTGATTCCCGACCCGGCGGCGGCGGCCGCGCTGATCACCGCGCGTACCCGGGCCGTACTCGTGGTGACCCCGGGCAATCCGACCGGGGTCACCGTGCCGCCGGCGCGGATCGCGGCGCTGGCCGAGATGGCGGCCCGGCACGGGGTGGCGTTGATCCTCGACGAGACCTACCGCTCGTTCCGCGACACCGACGAGCCGCCGCACCGGCTGTTCGCCGATCCGGACTGGCCGCGCACCGTCGTCAGCCTGCACAGCTTCTCCAAGGATCTGGCGATTCCCGGATATCGGGTCGGCGCGGTGATCGCGTCGGCCGAACTCGGCCGCGAGGTCACCAAACTGCTGGACTGCGTGGCGATCTGCGCGCCGCGCATCGGCCAGGAGGCCGCGCTGGCCGGTCTCACCGCGGCCGGCGCGTGGCGGCGCGCACGGGCCGCCGACATGGCCGACCGGCGGCGCTGGTTCACCGCGGCCCTGGCCGACCGGCCCGGCGGCTACGAAATGCTCTCCGCCGGTGGGTTTTTCGGGTGGATACGGCATCCCTTCGGCCGGCGGCCCACCGCGGACGTGGTCCGCGACCTCGTGCTCACCCACGACACGCTGCTCATCCCCGGCACGGCCTTCCTGCCGGAGGACCGCGGCACCCTCCGGGTCAGTCTCAGCAATGCGGACGAGGCCGCGCTGACCGACCTCGCCGACCGGCTGGCCGCATCCGCCGCAGGTCACTGACCCGAGGTCGCCGATTCATGTGACTGCGTCCGGGACCGCGGCCTCCCTAGCGTGAGTGGACGTAGCGTCGGCCCTCGGTGAAGGGAAATCCGTGGTGTTCCGCGGCAGCAATCTGCACACCATCTTCCGGGAGCGGGTCCGGCTGCATCCGGAGCGGATCGCCCTGTCGACGCGGCAGGAGTCGATCAGCTACGCGGAACTCGCGGCCCGCGCCGATCGGCTGGCCCGCCGGCTGACCGGGCTCGGGGTCGGGCCGGACGTGCCGGTGGGACTGTGCGCGCGGCGCGGCCCGGAGGCGATCGTCGGCATGCTGGGCATCCTCGCGGCCGGCGGGGGCTACGTGCCGATCGATCCCGCCTACCCCGCCGAGCGCGTCGGCTACCTGCTGACCGACTGCGCGCCACCGCTGGTCGTCGCCGCGCGGGACACCGCGGAGGTCCTGACGGGCCGGCACCCCGCGATCGTGTGGATCGATGACGACGACGCGGGCGACGGCCCGCAGTTGCCGGAACCCGACGGACCGTCCTCGGACCGCGATCTGGCCTACGTGATCTACACCTCGGGGTCGACCGGAAAACCCAAGGGGGTCATGGTCGAACACCGCAACGTGGTGCGGCTGTTCGAGCAGACCCGGCCGTGGTTCCGGTTCGGCGAGCACGACACCTGGGCCCTGTTCCACTCCATCAGCTTCGACTTCTCGGTCTGGGAGATCTGGGGTGCGCTGCTGTTCGGCGGCCGCCTGGTCCTGCTGCCCGAAACCGTCACCCGCGCACCGGAATTGCTGGTATCGCTGCTGCGCGCACACCGGGTGACGGTGCTGAACCAGACGCCGTCGGCGTTCCATCAGCTGCTCACCGCACTGCCGGCCGCCGAGCGCGGCGACAACCCCTTCGGACCCGACCTGCGGCTGGTGATCTTCGGCGGTGAACGGCTGGACCCCCGGGTACTCGCCCCCTGGCTGGACCGGCACGGCGATCGGCGGCCCACGCTGGTCAACATGTACGGCATCACCGAGACCACCGTGCACTGCACCCATCGGCCGATCACCGCGGCCGACCTGCGGACCGGTGGCCGCAGCCCGATCGGCGCCGGGATCCCCGATCTGCGCGTGCACGTCCTCGACGACGAGCTACGGCCGGTCCCGGACGGGGTGGCCGGTGAGTTGTACGTCGCCGGACCGGGTTTGACCCGCGGCTACCTGAACCGGCCCGCGCTGACCGCGCAGCGCTTCGTCGCCGCCGCGGACGGGGAACGCCTGTACCGCACCGGCGATCGCGCACAGCGCGAGCGCGGGGAACTGCTCTATCTGGGCCGGGCCGACGGACAGCTGAAGATCCGCGGCTACCGGATCGAACCCGGCGAGATCGAGGCGTGCCTGTGCCGCGTGGACGCGATCGCGCGCGCGGTCGTCACGTCCCGGACGAACCGCGACGGCGACGTCGTGCTCGCCGCGTACCTGCTGCCGGCCGGATCCGACCGGCCCGCCGATGCTGAATTGGTCACCGCCGCAAGGCAACACGCGCGTGCGGCGCTGCCCCGGCATCTCCGGCCGTCCTATTACGAAGTCGTCTCGGAGATTCCGATGACGCCACAGGGAAAGGTGAATCACGATGCCCTTGGGGAGGACGACCACGCCGGCGCAGAACGCCTCGGACGTGCGGCAGTGGATCGGTGAAACAGTGCGGACCGTCACGGAACGTGACGATGTGGACCCGGTGGTCGACATGTTCGACCAGGGCGTGACCTCGCTCGCGTTCATCCGGGTCGTGGCGCAGATCAACGAGAACTACGGCGTCACAGTCGATGTCGAGGAACTGGACGAGGCGTCCGTCGACACGCTGACGGCACTGGTGCTGCGGCTGCTCGCCGACGCGAATCCGCAATGACCGATCCCCGAACAGCTTTCCGCACACAGAGTGGAGAACCGACGATGGCACACGCAACCCAGGAGAGCTTCACCCCGAGTCCGCAGGAGGTGGCCCACTTCCACGAACAGGGTTACCTCGGCCCGTTCCAGGTGTACGAGCCCGACGAGATGCGCCGGCTGTGGCGGCGCGAACGGCTGCGCCTGATGGACCGCAGCGCCGCCGTCTACGACGAGGGTGACGCGCAGGCCGGCAACACCAATATCGCGAACTACGACCGCCACCTGGATTCGACGTTCCTCGCCGACCACATCTGCCGGCCGCAGATCGTGGACCGGCTGACCGCCGTACTCGGTCCCAACGTGTTGTGCTGGCGTTCGGAGTTCTTCCCGAAGTACCCCGGCGACGAGGGCACCGACTGGCATCAGGCCGACACCTTCGCGTTCGCGTCGGGCAAACCGCAGATCCTCTGGCCCGCCGCGGAGAAGGAGTTCGGCGGCACCCTCACGGTCTGGACCGCGTTCACCGAGGCCGCCGAGGACACCGGCTGCCTGCAGTTCATCCCCGGCACCCAGCGGACGATGTACTACGACGAGTCCAAGGAGATGCACTACCAGCCGGACACGATCAACCAGCAGAACAAGGACGGCATCAACCGCGGCTTCTACGGATACGACTACCGGGAGTTGCAGAAGGATCCGGACTGGCGGCCGCCGATCGAGCGGGCCATCTCCATGGTGATGCAGCCCGGCGAGGCGGTCATGTTCTGGTCCACCATGATGCATTCGTCCAAGCCGCACAGCGCGGCGGACAAGCCGATGCGGCTGGGCTTCGCCGGCCGGTACGTGCCGACCGCCGTGGAGGTCTACCCGGACACCGACGACGTGGACGAGTACGGCGGCCGGGTGAGCCTGCGGGACTACGGCACCGTGCTGGTGGCCGGAACCGACAGCTACACCCACAACCGCAAGGTCACCCACACCACCAAGGGTCACGAGTTCCCGATCCGGCAGCGCGACCGACCGTGACGCGCGCCGCGGACCGCGCCGTCGCGCGGCTCACCGCGGCCGTGCTCGCGGTGAAACCGCTGGCCGCGGAGCTGGCCGGGCCGATCCGGGTGACGGCGGCCGAATCCGGCGACGGGACGCGGGCCGTACTGGCCGACCTGCTGGCGACGGTGGCCCGGCATGCCGGGGTCGCCGGTCTCACACTGGTGCCGGACGCGGACACCGGCAGGTTCGGCGCCTTCGAACAGGTGATCAGCGATCGCCTCGGATTGGCCGGGATCGCCGCGGAACTTGTTGGGCCGGAAGCGGTCTCGCGGCTGCGACCCACCGACGTGGACCGGGTGGCGGCCGCGTCGGTGGCGGCGGGTTTCGACGCGAGGTATGCCAAACGGACCATCGCCGCCGCCGACGGGGTGCCGCTGAACGTGTACCGCGCCGGGACCGCGAGCGAACACGAACCCGTCGTACTGATTCCGGCCTGCGGTATGCCGGCCGCGCTGATCGAATCGTGGCTGCGCCTGCTCGCCCGCGACCGCCAGGTGGTGACCTGGGAGAGCCGGGGACTGTTCGACGCGTCCGGCCACGACGGCGATTTCGCCGTCGACATCGACGCACAGGCCGCCGACCTGTTCACCGTGCTGGACCACGCGGGCCTCGCCGGCGCGCACGTGGTCGCGCAGTGCGGCGGCGCGGTGATCGCGCTGGCCGCCGCCGCGGCCCGGCCCGAACGGATCGCGTCGCTGAGCCTGTGGCACGGCGCCTACGGATTCGCCGAGAACTGTCCGACGACCAAACATCAGCACGACCTGATCGAGCTGATGACCATGGCGGCGTCCGGCCGTGCGACCGCCGCCGCCATCCAGTCCATGTTCTACCGGACGGCGCTCAACGGCACGCCCCGCGAACTCGCGCACCTGGTGCTGTACCCGTTCGCGAATCCCGAACTGTTCTACCGATATTGCCGGGTCAACACCGGTCTCACCGGCGCCGACGTCGAGCGCTACCTGGATCGGGTGAAGCAGCCGGTGCTGGTGGTCACCAGCCGCGACGACGTGACCGCGGCGCCGGAGGGCTCCCGGCGGGTGGCCGCGGGCCTGCCGAACGCGCGACTGCGGGTGGAGCCGCACGGCGACCACATCGCGCTGTTCCGGGCGGACGACGCGCTGGTACAGGTCGCGATCGACTTCATCGCCGACTGTCCTCGATTCCTGTGACAACCTCACGAATCGGTCTGTCGATACCGTCAGGCACAGCCGGTGCGTAAACGGGGGTGTCGATGAACGGGAATGCGCGGGACCTGGATCGCCGCTGGTTCAAGCGATTCGGTCGCACCGACGACCGAGCGCGGGTCCGATTGTTCTGCTGGCATCACGCCGGCGGCACCGCCGCGCAGTACCGGACGTGGCCGCGGCTGCTGCCGCCGGACGTCGAGCCGATCGCGGTGCAGCTGCCGGGCCGCGCCGATCGCTTCGCGGAACCCGTCATCGACCGGATGACGCTGCTGGTCGACGAATTCGCCGAGGTGGTCGAACCGGCGCTGGACCGGCCGTACGCGTTGTTCGGCATCAGCATGGGTGCGCGGGTGGCCCGCGCGGTGGCGTACGAGCTGTGCGAGCGCGGACTGCCGCCGCCGCGACGGCTGTTCGTGGCGTGTGATCCCGCGCCGGACACCGATCGCGGCAACTGGCCGTGGGAGGACCGGGCCGACGGCCTGACGGGCTATCTGCGTGATATGGGCGGCACCCCGCCGGAGGTGCTGGACCAGCCGGACCTGTTGCGGGCCCTGCTGCCGCCGCTGCGCGCCGACCTCACGGTGATCAGCACCGACGACTTCCGTCCGGACCGGCCGCTGGATCTGCCGATCGTCGGCTTCGCCGGCGTCGACGACCCGGTCGGCACCCCCGAACTCATGGCCCGCTGGAGCGCCGAGACCACCGCCGGTTTCGCGCTGCACCGCCTGCAGTGCGGCCATTACCTGGACGCCGACGCCGAGGCCCAGGTCATCTGGACCATCGTGCGCGAACTTCTCTGATCAGCGAAGGGACTACCGGTGAACAACGGCGACGTCGAGGACATCTACGAGCTCTCACCGCTGCAGCAGGGCATGCTCCTGCACAGCATGTACGACGGCGCCGCCGACATGTACCTCAGCCAGCACACGTACGCGATCGACGGGCCGCTGGACACCGCGGCGCTGGTCCGCGGCTGGCAGTCGGTGCTGACCGCGCATCCGGTGCTGCGCACGTCGTTCCACTGGCAGGGTCTGGACAAGCCGTTGCAGGTCGTGCACCGGGACGTGGAACTGCCGGTGCGGCACCATGATTGGTCCGCGGACGGGGACGACCGGCAACGGGAACGCCTGGTGCACTTGCAGACCGAGGATCGCGCGGCGGGTATCGACCCGGAAGTGGCTCCGCTGCAACGGTTGCAGGTGATCCGGCTCGGCGACGATCGGCACGCGTTGATGTGGACCTACCATCACGTGCTGCTCGACGGCTGGTCGATCCCGAACTTCCTCGACGAGGTGATGGCCCGGTACCGCAGCGAGACCCTCGGCACCCCGCCGCCACCGCCGGTGCCGGCCTACCGGGACTACATCGCGTGGTTGCAGCGTCAGGATCCGGTTCGCGCACAGGCGTTCTGGACCACGGCGCTGGCCGACGTCCGGCCCAGCCGGGTGACCGGCGCCGGACCGGCCGATCCGACGAACGGCACCGGCGCGGTCGAGCGGCGGATCGTCGCGCTGCCGCCGGAGCTGACCGAGGGGCTGCGGCAGGCCGCCGCGCGGCACCGGGTCACGGTCAACACCGTCGTCCACGCGGTGTGGTCGGTGGTGCTGCAGGTCTACACCGGCCGGGCCGAGATCGTCTTCGGCTGCGCCACGTCCGGCCGGCCGGCGGAGTTGCCGCAGGTCGACCGGATGGTCGGCCTGTTCGCCAACACGCTGCCGATGCGCGTGACCGTACCGGCCGAGGGCGCACTCGGCGCATGGTTGCACGAACTGCAACGCACGTATGCCGCGATGCGCCGCTACGAGTACACCCCGCTGGCCGATATCAAGAAGTGGGCCGGCGCGCCGGGCCAGCCGCTGTTCGACAGTCTGCTGGTGCTGGAGAACTATTCGCTGGTCATCGATGGCGTCACCGACGGCGGCCCGCAGGCGCCGCCGTCGCCGCTGTCCTTCCAGGTCGACACCCTCTACGACAAGATCGACGTGCCGCTGACGCTGACCGTGGCGCCGCAGCCGGTGTCGGAGATGCAGTTGCTGATCCATCGGGGCCGCTTCGAACCCGGCTTCGCGGACGACATCCTGGCGCGCCTGCACCGCGCGCTCGCGGCGATCGTCGAGGCCGACCTCGTCGAGACCGTCGTGGCGGCCGCCGGTCCCCGGCCGGAGCGGGCCGCGACGCCGGAAGTTCCGGTGGCGCGGGAGATTCCGGCCGTGCTCACCCCACCGGCCACCCCCGCGGAGGCCGCGATCGCGGCGGTGTTCGCGGAGATCCTCGGGATTCCCGACATCGACGTCACGGTGGGTTTCTTCGATCTCGGCGGCGATTCCTTCGCGGCCGTGCGGGTGGTCGGCCGCATCGAGGGGGCGAGCATCGGCCTGCTCGCCGAATATCCCAGCGTGCGCGAACTGGCCGCGGCGCTGGCCCCGGCCGAGGCGGCCGAGACCGGCGAACTCGATGAACTCGACGACGAGATCGCCGAACTGGAACGCCGCCTGGCCGCGAAGCGTGCCGCACGCGAACGCCGCGACGAATCGAACTCCGGGCCTGTCCCGGCGGCCGGTGAGTCGAATTCACGGCCGGTCGCGACGGCCGATGATCCGGTTCCCGTCGCGCGCGACGGCGAACTGCCCTGCACCCGTCAGCAGGAGGGCCTGTGGTTCCTGCACCGGCTCGACCCGGCGTCGACGGTGTACCACGTCCCGTTCGCGCTGCGGCTGCGCGGCCCGCTGGCCCGGCCGGATCTGGAACGAGCCCTGCTCGCCCTGGTGATCCGGCACGAGGCGCTGCGCACCCGATTCGTCGAGCACGACGGCCGGCCCCGGCAGATCATCGATCCGGCGCCGGCCGATTTCGCGCTGCCGGTGCACGCGGTGGAGCCGGCCGGGCTCGGGTCGTGGGTCGCCGCCGCCGCGCACCGGCCCTTCGACCTGGCCACCGGGCCGCTGTTCCGGGCCGCGCTGGCCCGGCTCGCCGAGGACGACCACGCGCTGGTCCTGGTGGTGCACCACATCGTCGCCGACGGCTGGTCGGCCGCGATCCTCGCCGGGGAACTCCCCCTGTTGTACGGCGGCGCGCAGCTGCCGCCGCCGGCCCTGCAACCCGCCGATCACGCTGTCCGGCAACATGATCGGCTCGACGAGGCCGAACTCGACCGGCAGACCGGCTACTGGCGAGCGGCGCTGGCGAACCTGCCGACCGTCGACTTCCCCGCCGACCGGCCCCGGCCGGCCGAGCCCACCGGCGCCGGCGCGGCGACCGCACGGCTGCTGTCCGCCGAGGCGACCGCCGCGGCCCGCGCCTACGCGCGCACCGGCAAGGTGTCCTTCCTCGCGGTCCTGCAGGCGGGGTTGCTGACCGTGCTGCACCACTACACCGGCCAGCGGGATCTCACGATCGGGTCGATCTTCACCGGCCGCACCCGGCCCGAGTTCGAATCCGTCGTGGGATTCTTCGCCAACACCCTCGTGCTGCGCACCGACCTCGGCGGCGACCCGACCTTCGCGGAGCTGATCCGCCGCTGCCATGCCACCGTGCGGGACGCGTCGGCCCATCAGGACATCCCGTTCGGCGTGATCGTCGACGCGGTCCAGCCCGAGCGGGTGACCGGCCGCAATCCGCTGTTCCAGATCAGCCTGACCCTGCAACCGGGCAGCACCGGCACCGAACTCGCGCTCGGCGCGGTCCGCGCGACGCCGATCGAGATCGCCGACGACTACGCGCGATTCGACATCCTCGTCAACGTCGCCGACGCCGGGGACCGGCTCGAGTTGTCCGTCGAGTACTCGACCGAACTGTTCGACGCCGACCGCATCGAACGGCTGCTCGACCACTACACCGCCGCCCTGTCCCGCGGCCTGGCCGCCCCCGGGACGGCCGTCGCGGATCTGGACATCCTGCCGGCCGCCGAGCGGGAGCAGGTGCTGCGGACCTTCAACGACACCGACGACCCGCGGCCCGCGCAACCGATCCACCACCTCGTGGCCGCGGCCGCCGCGCGCACCCCGGACGCGACCGCGGTCCTCGATCACGACGGCACGACCTGGACCTATCGCGACCTGGACAGCGCGGCGAACCGGCTCGCACACCGATTGCGCCGGCACGGGATCGGTGCCGGCGAGCCCGTCGGCGTATGCCTGGAGCGCGGCGCCGACATGGTCGTCACGCTGCTGGCCGCGCTGAAGGCCGGCGGCGCCTACCTGCCGCTGGAACCGGACCTGCCGCCGGATCGGCTGGCGTTCATGCTGGCGAACGCCGAGCCGCCGATCGTGGTGACCCACCGTCGATTCGCCGCCGCGATCACCGCGCCGACGATCGAACTGGATCGCGAACGCGCTTCGCTGGCAACCGAATCCGCCGCGGCGCCGGCCGTCGACGTGCCATTGGACGGTCCCGTCTACGTGCTGTACACATCGGGTTCGACCGGGATCCCCAAGGGGGTCGTGGTACCGCATCGCGGCGTGCACAAACAGCTGGTGTGGATGCAGGACACGTTCGGCCTCGGCGCGGCCGACCGGGTCCTGCAGAAGACCCCGTACTCTTTCGACGTATCGGTGTGGGAGTTCTTCTGGCCCTTGGCAACCGGCGCCACCCTGGTGGTCGCCGAACCCGGCGGTCATCGCGACCCCGGCTATCTGCACCGCCTGATCGCGACGGCCGGGGTCACCGTCGCGCACTTCGTGCCCTCGATGCTGCGGGTATTCCTGGACGCACTCGACGACGGCCTCGATCCCGCCGAATTACAGTGCCTGCGCGTGGTTTTCGCCAGCGGCGAGGCGCTGCCGCCGATGGTCGCGGACCACTTCTCGACCCTGCTGCCGGCCGTCGAACTGCACAATCTCTACGGCCCCACCGAGGCCTCGATCGACGTCACCGCGTGGCAGTGCCCGCCCGGCGCGGCCACCGTGCCGATCGGCCCGCCGATCACCGGCATGCGGACCTATATCCTGGACGACCGCCTGGCGCCGGTGCCCGTCGGCGTTCCGGGCCAGCTGTACATCGGCGGCCCGGTGGCCACCGGATATCTCGACCGCACCCGCCTCACCGCGGAGCGCTTCCTGCCCGATCCGTACGCCGGCGTTCCGGGCCGGCGGATGTACGCCAGCGGCGACCTCACCCGGTGGCGGGCCGACGGGGTGATCGAATATCTCGGCCGCGCCGATCGTCAGGTCAAACTGCGCGGCCAGCGCATCGAACTCGGTGAGATCGAGTACGTGCTCGGCGGCCACCCCGCGGTGGCACACTGCGCGGTGCTGGTCCGCGACGACAACCTGGTGGCCTACTACGTCGGCGGCGACACCGATCCGGACGAGCTGCGCGAGCACCTCGCCCGGCGGCTGCCGGTCTACATGATTCCCGTCGCGTTCACCGCGCTGCCGGCCCTCCCGGTCACCGCCAACGGGAAGCTCGACACCGCGGCCCTGCCGGTTCCCGCCGCGCGGACCGGTGGCTACGTCGCGCCACGCACCGACACCGAGCAATGGCTCGCCGCGCAGTGGCAGCAGCTGCTCGGCGCGGCCCGGGTCGGCATCCACGACAACTTCTTCGATCTCGGCGGCAACTCCCTGCACGGCACGCAGCTCATCGCGCGCGTCCGCGAGCAGTTACAGCTCGAACTGGACCTGCGCCACCTCTTCAACAGCCGGACACTGGCGCACCTGGCGACGCGGATCACCGACTCCGCGACCGGATCCCGGCAGACCGCCATCCACGCTCGGCCACGCGACGGCTCCCCGCTGCCGTGCACCCCCACGCAGGAGGGGCTGTGGGTCCTGCACCGGATGGATCCGCGCTCGCCCGTCTACCACATTCCCTTCGCGCTGCGCCTGCGCGGGCCGCTGGACGTCACCGCGCTCGGCCACGCCATCCACACGCTGATCGCGCGGCACGAGGCGCTGCGCACCCGATTCCTCGACATCGACGGCGTACCCCGGCAAGTCGTCGACCCGCCGCCGCCGGCGACCGGCCTGCCCGTCATCGAGCTGTCCCCCGCCGAGCTGCGACGATGGGCCACCGACGTGATCGCCGCGCCGTTCGACCTCGCCACCGGGCCGTTGTTCCGCGCGGTCCTGGCCCGGCTGGGGTCCGCGGATCACGCGCTGGTGCTCGTCGTCCATCACATCGTCGCCGACGGCTGGTCGGCGGCCCTGCTCGGCGACGAACTCACCGCGCTGTACCGCGGCGAGTCGCCGGCGCCGCCGCCGATCCAGCCGGCCGATCACGCGGTGTGGCAACGCGAACATCTGGACCGCGGCGAATTCGATCGTCAGATCGACTACTGGCGCCGCACGCTCGCCGACCCGATCACGGTCGACTTCCCGGCGGACCGGCCCCGGCCCGCCGCGCCGACCGGCGCCGGCGCGGGCCTGGCCCGTCCGCTCACCCCCGAAGTGTTCGCCGCGGCGACGAATTACGCGCGCCGGCAGCGGGTCTCGTTGCTGGCGGTGCTGCAGGCCGCACTGCTGACGGTGCTGCATCGCTACACCGGCAGCACCGATCTGGCGATCGGATCCATCTTCTCCGGCCGCACCCGGCCCGAGATCGAACCGACGGTCGGCCTGTTCTCCAACACCCTGGTGCTGCGCACCGACCTCGGCGGCGACCCGGCCTTCGCGGAACTCGTGCGGCGCTGTCACGACACCGTACTGAACGCCACCGACCACCAGGACGTGCCGTTCGGGGTGATCGTGGACGCCGTGCAGCCCGAGCGGGTCACGGGCCGCAATCCGCTGTTCCAGATCAGCCTCACCCTGCAACCGGCCGATGTCCGCGCCGAACTCGACCTCGGCGCGGTGACCGCCGAGCCGATCGACCTGACCGGCGACTTCGCCCGCTTCGACCTCGTGATCGACGTCGCCGAGACCCGCGACGGGGCGCAGCTGTCGATGGAATATTCCACCGAACTGTTCGACGCCGACCGGATGCACCGCTTCCTCGACCACTACGCCGCCGCCCTCGCCCGCGGCCTCGCCGCACCGGAAACCACCGTCGGCGATCTGGACATCCTGTCCGCCGCCGAGCGCGAACAGGTTCTGCGGCAATGGAATCCGCGGTCCGCCGGGCATCCGGCGGGCCCGCTGCACCGGATCGTGGCCGGCCACCCCGACAGCGTCGCGATGCGATTCCGCGGCGACACGCTGACCTACGGTGAGCTGGCACAGCGGTCCGACCGGCTCGCGCACGCGCTGCGCGCGCACGGCGTCGACCTCGGCGATGTGGTGGCCGTCCTGCTCGACCGCGGACCGCAACTGATCGTCGCCGAACTCGCGATCCTGAAGGCCGGTGCGACCTGGATGCCACTGGATGCCCGGCATCCGGTGTCGCGCTTGGCCTTTCAGATCGCCGACGTCGCGGCCCCGGTGGTGCTGACCGCCGCCGAGCACACCGGCACGGCTCGCGCGGCCGCCGGACCGGCCCCGGTGTGGCAGCTGGACGACCTCGACCTCACCGGATATCCGGACACTCCGCCGGAGCTCGAGGTGCCGGTCGACGCCGGCGCGTACCTGGTCTACACCTCGGGCTCGACCGGGACACCGAAGGGCGTGCTGATCTCGCACCGCGCGGCATCCGGCTACTGCCACAACGCCGTCGGCCAGTTGCGCATCACCGCGGCCGACCGGATTCCGCAGATCGCGAATCCGGCGTTCGACATGTCCGTCTTCGACTGCTTCGTCACCCTGTCGGCCGGCGCGACCATCATCGGCGCACCCGCCGGGGTGGTCAACGATCCGGCCGCGCTGACCGCGCTGCTGCTCGCCGAACGGGTCACCGTCGCCTACATCCCGCCGGCGATCCTGGCCCTGCTCGACCCGCACCGGTTCACGAATTCCGCACTGCGCGCGGTGTTCTCGGCCGGGGCCACCCTGCCCACCGAACTCGCCGCACGGTGGATCCGGCCCGGACTGGCGGTGCACAATTCGTACGGCCCGACCGAGACCACCGTCGTCTGCACCGACTATCCCTGTGTCGGTGATCTGCCCGGCGGCCCACTGCCGATCGGCACGGCGATGCCCGGTCACGACGCCTACGTCCTGGACGAGCGACTGGAACCGGTACCGGTCGGGGTACCGGGACAGCTCTACATCGCGGGCTCCGGCGTGGCGCTCGGCTACCTGAACCGGCCGGCCCTCACCGCGGCACGATTCCTGCCGGACCGCTTCGGCGACCGGCCCGGCCGCCGGATGTACGCCACCGGCGACCTCACCCGGTGGCGCGCCGACGGCGTGCTGGAATTCCTCGGCCGCATCGATCGGCAGGTCCAGCTCCGCGGCCTGCGCATCGAACTCGGCGAGATCGAGTACCAGCTGAACACCCATCCCGGGGTCCGCCAGGGTGTGGTGCTGCTGCGCGACGACTCCCTGACCGCGTACGTCGTCGGTGGCGCCGACCCCCGGGACGTGCGCGAATATCTCGGCGCGAAACTGCCCGGCTACATGATTCCGACCGCGTTCGTGGCGGTGCCGGAGATCCCGCTGACCCACAACGGGAAGCTGGACCTCGCCGCGCTCCCGGACCCCGCTCGGCGCACCGAAACCTACCTCGAGCCACGGACGGCCACCGAGAGCTGGCTCGCCACCCAGTGGCAGGATCTGCTCGGCGTGGACCGGGTCGGGGCGGCGGACAACTTCTTCGATCTCGGCGCCAATTCCCTGCACGGCACCCAGCTGATCGCCCGCATCCGCGAACACCTGCACGTCGAACTGGATCTGGTGCACCTGTTCACCGGTCCCACCCTCGGCGAGATCGCGGACCGGCTCGACGGTGCCGAGGCCGCACCCGGCCGCGCTCCCATCGAACCGGTCATCGGCCGCGACCGGCTGCCCTGCACCTATCAGCAGGAGAGCCTGTGGTTCCTGCACCGCCTCGACCCGACCGCGCCGACCTACCATCTCGCGTATTCCATGCGGCTGCACGGCTCGCTCGACGTCGCCGCGCTCGGCCGGGCCGTCTTCGGCCTGCTCCGGCGGCACGAGGCGCTGCGCACCCGATTCGTCGACCACGACGGCCTCCCCCGCCAGGTGGTCGACCCGGCACCCGAGGATTTCGCGCTGCCGATCACCGAGCTGACCCCCGACCGGGTCGTGGACTGGGCCAAACGCGAATCGTATCGGCCGTTCGACCTCGGCGCCGGACCCCTGTTCCGCGTCACCCTGGCCCGGACGGCACCCGACGAGTTCGCCCTGGTCCTGGTGGTGCACCACATCATCGCCGACGGCTGGTCGGCGGCGATCCTCGCCGACGAACTCACCGCCCTGTACGCCGGTACGGAACTACCTCCGGTGCCGGTTCAACCTGCCGATCACGCTGTCTGGCAACGCGATCGGCTCGGTTCGGCCGAAATGGACCGCCAGCTCGACTACTGGCGGCAGGCGCTCGCCGACCTGCCGACCGTCGAATTCCCCACGGACCGGCCGAGACCGGCCCAGCCGACCGGCGCCGGCGCCGCCTTCGACCATCCCCTCCCCGACGACCTGGTCACGGCGGCCCGCGCCTACGCACGGCAGCACCGGGTCTCGTTCCTCGCGGTCCTCCAGGCCCCGCTGCTGATCGTGTTGCAGCGCTACACCGGCCAGGACGACCTGGCCGTCGGCTCGATCTTCTCCGGCCGCACCCAACCGGCGATCGAACCGGTGGTCGGCTACTTCACCAACACCCTGGTCCTGCGCACCGATCTGAGCGCGGACCCGACCTTCGCCGAGGTGATCCAGCGCTGCCACCGCGTGGTCCTCGACGGCGCGGATCACCAGGACGTCCCCTTCGGCATGGTCGTGGACGCCCTGCAACCGGAACGCGTCGACGGCCGAAACCCGTTGTTCCAGATCAGTTTCACCCTCCAGCCCGCCGAAACTCAGGCAGGCGACCTGTATTTCGGCGGCGTCACCGCCTCGGCGATCGAATCCGAGGACGACTTCGCCCGTTTCGACATCCTGATCAACGCCTCCGACACCGGCGACCACCTGGAACTGACCCTCGAATACTCCACCGAACTCTTCGACGCCGACCGCATGCACCGCCTGGCCGACCACTACACCGCCGCCCTCACCGCGGGCCTGGCCGACCCGGACACGCTCGCCGAGGACGTCGAGATCATGTCGGCCGGGGAACGAGAAACCGTGCTGCACAGCTGGAATCGGTGAGCCGGAGCGCTCGGCCGAGGTGACCGGAACAGCGTCGAGGCCCGGAGGTCCTCCGGGCCTCGACGGCGGCGAGCAACAGGACCGCGGAACGAATCGACGTCCGGCTCGGACCTACGTCGACGCCGAATCGGCGAGATCCGCGGTGGTGACGTCGGGTAGTTCGTCCTCGAGGTGCCGCAGTCGCGGGTATTGCCAGGCGGCGGTGACGCAGACGGCGAGCAGGATGCCGATCGTCATGAGCAGCAGGGCATATCCGCGATCGGGGCCGTGGCCGACCAGGACCGGTAGCAGGGGTGCGCGGACCTGCTGCCGGCCGGCCAGCGGCAGGAACACGTGCCCGGAGATCCAGCCCGCCAGCGCGAAGGCGATCAGTTGCGGGACCGACGCCACCATGCCCTGTAGCGCCATCGCACGGCCGAGGAGCTGCGGTTCCACCTTCGTCTGCCAGATGGCGCGGTTGCAGGCGATGACGACGGCGAGGCCGCCGAGGAAGCTCACGGCGGCGAGCGCGACCAGGGGCAGGCTCGGCCGCAGCGAGCCGAGAACGGTTGCCGCCGCGAGCAGCATCGAGAATCCGAGCAGGGCCCGGATCCGGCGGCGCGGGCCGTTCCACACGGTCATCGCGACGCTGGCGGCGATCATGCCGGCGCCGCCGATCGACAGGACGGCGCCGAGGGCTCCGGCGGAGGCGAAGGCGAGGACGAGCGGGTTGATCAACAGATCGACGAAGCCCGCGCAGAATTCCAGGGCCGCCATGAAGACGAGCAGTGCCACCAGCCCGCGGCGGGCCGCGATGTACCGCCAGGCCGCGCGGAAATCCGCCAGGAGCGTGGACAAGCCGACGGCGGTCGTGGCGTCCTGCGGCCGGACCCGGGGGATCGTCACGAACAGCAGGGACAGGATGCCGCAGCCGAACGACACGCAGTCGATCAGCACGATGCCGTCGATGCCGATGGCCAGCAACAGGAATCCGGCGATCACCGGACCCAGGCCCTGACTGGTCGCCAGGGC
Organism: Nocardia sp. BMG111209; assembly: GCF_000381925.1. Taxonomy (NCBI): domain Bacteria; kingdom Bacillati; phylum Actinomycetota; class Actinomycetes; order Mycobacteriales; family Nocardiaceae; genus Nocardia; species Nocardia sp. BMG111209. The sequence goes on along the minus strand of NZ_KB907307.1, from coordinate 516,893 downwards.
CACCAGGCGCATTCCGTTGGCGCGGCCGATCCGGTCCTTCGGGACCAGCAGCGGGACGGCCGCGTCGAAGGCGGGGGCGGTCAGTGCGGACACCATCGACAGTGCGGCGACGATGACGATCATCTGCCACGGCGCGAACGCGCCGGTGTGCAGCAGCGCGGCCAGCGTCAGCATCACCAGCAGGGCGCCCGAATTCCCCAGCAGCAGTGCGCGTCCGGCCCCCCAGCGATCGACCAGCGCACCGGCGAACGGTGAGGCCAGCAGGAACGGGAGTGCGGCCAGCGCGAAGATCAGGCCGAGAGTCGTTGCGGAGCCGGTGATCTGGTAGACGTACACCCCCAGCGCGAAGCCGGACAGCCCGGATCCGATCAGCGACAGGAACTGTCCGCACCACAGGATCACGAAGGCGCGGAAACCGTTCGGTGGTTGCGTCACGGCGGACTCCTCAGCGCTCGGGCCGCGCGGCGAGGTCCTCGGGTGTCACGTCCGGGAGATCCGCCTCCAGCGTGCGCAGGCGCCGGGAGCGGTAGGCGGCGATCACGAAGAGCGCGACCAGAATTCCGGTCACCATCAGGACCAGTGCGAAACCCCGGGCCGGGCCGCCGCCGATGAACAGCGTCAGCGCGCCGGAGTCCACCCGGTCGTGACCGACCAGCGGATCGAACACGCCGCCGCCGAAGCCGGCCAGGGTGTTACCGGCCATCAGCGCGACGCCGTAGACGGCGTTCTTCAGGCCCATCACCCGGCCCTGGAATTCCGGTTCCACCTTCACGTTGAGCAGGGTCTGCACGTTGCCGAGGATCACCGAGGTGCAGGACAGGAAGACGAAGGCGGCCACCGCGATCAGGGCGACGTTCGGCCGCAGCGAGCCGACGATCATCGCCGCCGCCAGCAGCAGCGAGAACTCGAGCAGGCCGCGGACCCGGCGGCGCGGCCCGCCCCAGATCGTCACGGCCACACCGCTGATGAGCATTCCGGCGGTCGCGACGAGCAGAACGGCCCGCAGTTCGGCGGCGGTGCCGAAGCCGTCGACCAGGCGCGGCAGCAGGACCTCGACGAAGCCGATGCCGAAACTCACCACGGCGAAGAACATCAGCAGGTCGACCAGTCCGCCGCGAGCCCGCACCCGATCCCACGCGACCCGGAATTCGGCGAACCACGCCGCCGGGCCGGTCCCGGTCGAATCCGGTTGCGGGGCAGCGGGAATCGTCGCGAACCAGACGGTGGCCAGGCCGAGACCGACCGTCGCCGCCGCGATCAGGCCGACGCCGGTCATCCCGACGGCGTCCAGCGCCGGTCCGGCGGCGATCGGGCCCAGCGCGGCGCCGAATCCGTTCATGAACATCCGCATTCCGTTGGCGCGGCCGATATGTCGCTTGGGCACCAGGAACGGCACGGACGCCTCGTACGCCGGCAGCAGCAGCGCCTTCAGCAGTGGCACACTGACGATGATGATCAGCCCGTGCCAGGCCGGGACGGTGTGCTCGATCGGCAGCAGCACCAGCGTCGCCACCAGCGCCAGGCCGCCGGCGTTGCTGACCAGCAGTGCGCGCCGGGTCCCCCAGCGGTCCACCAGCGCACCGGTGAGCGGCGAGGCCAGCACCAGGATCACGAACGGCATCGCGTAGATGATCCCCAGTACCAGAATGGAATACGTCCGGTAGACCGAGAAGGCCGCCGCGAAGTTCAGCAGCGTGACCCCGCAGATCGCGGCGAACTGCCCGATCGAGAGGATCGTGAATGTGCGCACCCCGTGCGGCAGTACCGCGGGCTCGGTGTCGACCGTGCTCATGATCGCTCCTCTCGGTCCGGGGCCGTCGGCTTCATGATGGCCGCGCGCGGGGCCGTCCGCGCCTCCCCGATTCACAGGACAGTCAGTAGATGACGCGGTCGTCGGGGGTCCGCCGCCACCCGCGCGACCCGCGCAGATTGCGAGTCACGTTGAGGCGCTTGAGCCATCGGTCGGAGCCGTCGTAGCGGGGCCGGAACGACCTGCGGCCGTGGACCGCCCGGAAGTTGTCGATGAAGACCGTGTCACCCGGCCGCAGGCTCACGTTGCGCAGATTCACCTCGATCTGCTCGCACAACGCCTCGAACGCCCGCAACGACCGCTCGGGCCAGCCGTCCAGCTTCATGTGGTACGGGTCCAGCGCCATGTACGGGTCGTCGCGCGCGCCGGACAGGATCGGCCGCTTGATCGGCCGGTCGTTCCAGGAGCGGATCAGGTCGAAGCTGCGCGTCCGCAGCCGGTCCACGGTGGCGTCCCCGGTGGGACCGTCCATCGACGGCAGATGCGAATTGTCCGGCATCTGCGTGAATTCCGGCTCGAACAGCGCCTCCGTGTCCAGCGCCGACCAGTCCAGATCCGCGGCGTCACACACCGTGGTCGCCACCGCGTCGGGATTCTTCAGGCACATCAGCGCCACGTAGTCGCCGCGGCACGGATGGAACGAATCCTCGGTGTGCCAGGACAGGTGTTGCAAACTGTTGGAACCGATTTCGTAGTTCTCGTGCCCCTCGATCGGCAGCACGTCGTGCATGATGCGACCGGCCTGCTGGGTCGACCAGCCGAACACGTCGCCGAGCACCGACGCGCACAGCAGGAAGAAGATCTCCTGCGGGAAGGACGGCGAGCGCCGCTCGCCGACCTCGTGCCAGTGCCGCGGGGTCGGTCCCAGCCGCTGCTGATCGATGTCCAGACCGGAGATCAGGCACAGCGCCGAGGGTTCGTCGACCCGGAACCGCTCCAGGAACTCCAGGATGTGCTCCGGCAGCGTGCGGGCCAATACCGGTGCCCGCCTGATCAATTCGGGATCCTCGATCCGCGCGTAGGCGGCGGCCGGCTCGGCGACGACCGCGAGCACCGCCTCGTTGTCGTCCGGTGTCAGTGCCAGATGATGCACGCTCTCGCTCCTTTCACCCGGGAACATCCGGAGCATACGAGCGCGGGGCACACCTGCATCGGTCCCCGATAGAAGGGACAAGTGCCTGGCCGGGGGTCCGCCTAACGTTCCAGGCAGGCGGGTTCGACATGCCCGCCACCGGGCCGCCCAGCTGTAGGCAGGCAACGTACGAGGGACGTGTTCTCATGACCGAACTTCCCAATCTGACCATCATGGAGGTCGACGCGCTGACCGATCCGGGCGCGGGCCTCAATCTCACCGACGGACATGCCAGACTCGGCCTCTCCGCCGAACAGGCCGACATCGTCGCGAACCTTCCCGGCATGTTCGCCGCGGCGACGCGCCGTCCCTTCCGGGACATCGAGCGAGAAGCGCACGGCGCCTTCCTCACCGCGATCGGCCAGCACAGCGCGCCGGTCGGCACCGGCCGCATCCTGAGCTGCTACTCCTCGACCCTGGCCACCGACATCGTGGCGCGCGCGCTGCCGCACGGCGCGCGGATCGCGATCCTGCACCCGACCTTCGACAACATCGCGGACCTGTTCACCACCCGGGGCCTGGTGTTGCAGCCGATGTCGGAAGATCAACTGCTGCAGCAGGATTGGCCGCTGCCGCCGGTGCGCGCGATCGTGGTGACCCATCCGAACAACCCGACCGGCCTGATCACTCCCGAGGCGCATCTGCGGTCGCTGGCCGAGCACGCAGCCCGGCACGGGCAGATCGTCATCATCGACGCCAGCTTCCGCGGCCAGGTCCGCGCGGCCCAGTACGACACCTACGCGATCCTCGATGCCGCAGGCGCGGAGTGGATCACGATCGAGGACACCGGAAAGCTGTGGCCGGTGCACGAACTCAAGATCGGGATGCTGGCCTACAGCGAGCGCAACCGGCTGCCGATCGAGCGGGCCTTCTCCGAATCCCTGCTCGCCGCTTCGCCGGTCGTGCTGCAGCTGGTCACCGCGCTGGCCGCCGACTGGATCGCCGGCGGCTACGAGCGGGCCCGAGACCTGGTGGAGCGCAACCGGACAACGGTCCGGGAGGCGATCGAACCGGTCGGGCTGCGGCTGGCCGACCCGCGTTCGGAGATCAGCGTGGCCCGCGTCGCGCTGCCCGAGGACGGCCCCGACTCGTCGCTGCTGTACAAGGACATCCTGATCCGTGGCGTGCACGTCCTGCCGTGCGCACCGTTCCACTGGGCCGCTCCCGAAGAGGGCCTGCGGTTCATCCGGCTGTCGCTGGCCCGGCCCTTCGACGTGGTCGAGGCCGGGGCCGCAGCGCTGGCCGCGTCGTATCGCGACCTGCGTGTGGTCGCCTGAGTCCTCCGGAGAATCCCATGGGCACACCCGTCGTCCCCGACGGCGATGCGGCGACCGGCGTCTTCGACGACGAGGTGGCGGCGCGCGGATACGACCCGTTCGACTACCGCATCCACGAGGATCCGTATCCCACCTACGCCTGGATGCGCGCGCACGCGCCGTTGTACTACAACGAGCGGCGCGATTTCTACGCACTGTCCCGGCATTCCGATATCGTTGCGGCACTGCGTAATCCGAAGCTGTTCTCGAACACCAACGGCATCTCGCTGGAGCAGGAGCTCTGGGGCCCGCACGCGGTGAAGACGAGCTTCTTCCTGGCCATGGACCCACCCGATCACACCGTGTACCGCGGGCCGGTCGGCGCGGCGTTCGGGCCGCGGAAGGTGGCGAGGCTCGAGCAGCGGATCCGGGAACTGGCCCGCGACCGGCTGGAGCCGCTGCGTGGCCAGAACCGGTTCGACTTCGCCGCCGACTACGCCGCGGGCCTGCCCAACGACGTGGTGTGCGAGATGCTCGGCGTACCGGCGGAGGACTGGGATCAGATCCGCGCCGACACCGATCAGCTGAACCAGCGCGAGGACGGCTCGGAGGAACGCGGCCCGAACGCCGTGGCCGCCGCGCTGCGCCTGGCCGACTACTTCGTCGGCCTGGTGCGGGATCTGCGCCGCCGGCCCGGTACCGACCTGACCTCGCTGATGCTGCAAGCGGAGGTGGACGGCGTCAAGCACACCGACACCCAGATCGTGGCGTTCCTGTTCCTGGTGATCAGCGCCGGCAACGAGTCCACCGGCAAGACCATCGGCAACGCCTGGTACCACGGCGCGCGGCTGCCGCAGGTGCAGCGAGCCGGCCTCGACGGCCGCGCCGGCGACTGGACGCAGGAGACCCTGCGCTACGACTCGGCCAGCCAGATGACGGCACGTTCGGTCACCACCGCGACCGTACTGCACGGCATCGAGTTGAAACCCGGTGCGCGGGTGGCGATCCTGCCCGCCTCCGGCAATCACGACGAGCGGGTGTTCGACGATCCCGAGGTGTTCGACATCGATCGCGACACCACCGATCTGATCAGCTTCGGCCACGGCCCGCACCACTGCCTCGGCTCCGCGCTCGCGCGGCTGGAGATGCGGATCGCGCTGGAGGAGATGGGGGCGGTGGTGTCGGAGTACGAGATCGACATGGCCGGCACCCGCCGCGTGCACTCCCCGCACCAGCGCGGCTTCGCCTCACTGCCCAGCGAGGTGGTCTTCCGGCCGCGTCGCCTGGACGTGGGCTGACATCGGCTGCCGCACCACGGCATCGGCCGACGGTCCCGTGAATCCGATTCCACGCGAATCGTTTTCACGGGACCTTCTGCCGTGTCGGCCGGACAGTGCCTCCGCAGGACGGTGTCCCGAGCCGCGTCGCCGCGGGCCCGGGACGAGGTCGCGCTCGGTCAGGAAACCCGGTCGCGCAGTTCGATCAGATATTTCAGCGAGTCCAGGACATCGGCGGGCGGCACGCCGAAGTCGATGAGGCAGGCGATCTCGTCGACCCCGATCGCGCGCAGCGCGTCGACGATCGCCACCCCGTCCTCGACGGTGCCGAACAGGCCCGCGGTGCTGAAGTACCGCTCGAAGGCGTGCCGGATCAGGAAGTCCCGATCGCGTTCCGGCAGCCGGGTGATGTCGACGTCCGGCGGCAGCAGCGTGGCCGCGGCGCGCAGGATCAGATCGGCGGAGCTGCGCAGGTAGTCGCCGAACGGTTCGCGGACCTGGTCGCGGATCCGATCGCGATCCGGGCCGAGCATGGTGTGCAGCATCAGCGCGACCTGTCCGGGCTCGCCGCCGGGCAGCGCCTGCCGGTAGGCGGAGATGTTGCCCGCCAGCGCCACCGGATCCTGGCCCAGCAGATGGGTGAGCAGTCCGGCGCCGAGACCACCGGCGGCCCGGAAGGTCTCCGGCGATCCGGCGCTGGTGAGCCACACCGGCAGTTCGGGCTGCACCGGCGCCGGGAAGATCCGGGTCGGCCTGATCTCCCCTGCGCCGTCGGTGAATTCGACCTCCTCGCCGCGCCACAGCCGCCGCACGGTGTCGACCGTCTCGACCGTCAGCGCCTTGCGGTCGGCATAGTTCTCCGGCCGGAGCACGAAATCGGCGGCGTGCCAGCCCGAGGCGAACGACAGCCCGGCCCGGCCGCCGGACAGATTGTCCACCACCGACCATTCCTCGGCGATCCGCAGCGGATGATGCAGCGGCGCAACGACACTGCCGGCCCGGATACCGATCCGATCGGTGATCGCGGCCACCGCGGCGCCGGTGACCGCCGGATTCGGATAGAGGCCGCCGAAGGCGTGGAAATGCCGTTCGGGGGTCCACACCGCCGACAACCCGTGCGCGTCGGCGAACCGCGCGCTCTCCAGTAACAGCCGGTAGTTGTCGCTACCGGTCGCATTGTCCGCGAAGAAGAACAGGCTGAACTCCACAGCGATCCCCCTAGAACCGGCCGAGCAGATTGTCGAGCTGGCTCTGATCCACCCGGGCCAGCGGGAAGTCGGACGGCGTGCGGGCCGCGGCCGGGCCGTCGCGCAGGTCGATCAGCGCACCCAGTTCGGCGAGATGCCGCTCGGCGAGCCGCTCGACGGTCTCCCGGCGAAAGCGGCGCTCGTCGTAGTACCAGTGCACGACCAGCTCGTCCGCGCTCGAGATCGCCTGCACTGCAATCGGATACGGCCGGTATACCGAGATGCCGGACTCGTCCGGAACCGGCGGCACCGCAGTGCCCTTCGCGACGACGGTCTCCTCGAGCCAGTCGAACCCGAGCTCGATCACCGGCGCCGGCACGGCGTCGCGGTCCCGGCGCAGCAACTGCCAGCCGATCCCCGCCGACGGCACCGCGCGCAGCGCCTCCTTGACCTGCTTCAGCGTCGTCTCCGGCGGGGCATCCGGGGTGCCGGTCAGCGCGACCGGATGCGTCGAGGACAGCAGGCCGATCGTGCGCCCCAGATCGACATCCTCGAAAATGGTCGGGCGCTCGTAGTTTTCGATATCGACGAGGTGCCGGTCCGCACCGGTCCAGCCGGACAGGGTGCGGCTCAGCGCGGTCAGCAGCAGCTCGTCGGCGCGACCGGCGAGCGCCTCGCACGCGGCCCGCAGCGGCCCGGCCGCCACCGACACGCGCACCGTGCCACCGGTATCCGCGGCGCGATTCCCGGCGGGAAGGTCCCGCGGCAGTTCACCCGCCGGTGCGGTGACCAGTTCCGTCCAGTACGCGCGCTGCCCCTGGATCTCGTCGCTACCGGTGTGCGCGACCAGCCGCCGGATCCACGACTGCCAGGAGGTCGACTTGGCCGGCAGCGCCGCGTCCGCACCGGCGGCCAGCAACATGGCGAGATCGCCGCGCAGGATTCGCAGCGAGGTCGAATCGGCGACCAGCCGGTGCACGATCAGCAGCAACCGGTCGGGCCGCCGGCCGAGCCGGAACAACCCGACGCGCAGCATCGGACCGACCGCGAGATCCAGATCGGACCGCAGTTCCTCGGTCAGCTCGGCCATCCGCGAATCCTGTGCAGCGTCGTCGAATTCGGTCAGATCGTGCGCCGTGAACGGAGTCCGGTCGCCGCGCTGTGCGATCCGGACCCGGGTCCGCTCACCGGCGAGCAGGAACCGCTGCCGCAGTCCGTCGTGGTGACCGAGCAGCCGTTCCACGGCCGCCCGGACCGTCCCGGGCTCGACCGGGTCCGGCAGTTCCAGCAGCATCGCGGTGTTCCAGCGCTGCGGCCGTTGCGGCCGGGCCAGGCAGAACGCGCGCTGGACCGGGGCCAGCGGCACCGGCCCGGTCACATCACCCTGATCCGCGTCGATCAGCGGCTGCGTGCTCGCGACCTCCGCCAGCGCCGCGATCGTCGGACGTTCGAACAGGTCGTACGGCGACAGCCGCAGATTCGACTCCTGGGCCCGCGCCACCACCTGGATCGCCAGGATGGAGTCCCCGCCGATCTCGAAGAAGTTGTCGTGGACACCGACCTCGCCGAGCCCGACCACCGCCGCCACGATCTCGGCCAGCTGCTGTTCGACCGGCGTCCGCGGTGCGACGTACTCCTCCCCGGCCTCGACCCGAATCTCCGCGGGCAGTGGCAGTTTCGCGCGATCCACCTTGCCGTTGGCGTTCAGCGGCAACGCGTCCATCGGCACGAAGGCCGCCGGGACCATATAGGGCGGCAGTTCGCGCTCCAGATGACCGCGCAGCGCGGCGGTGGTCGGCGCGGCGCCGGGCCGCGCCACCACATAGGCGATCAGCCGCCGATCACCGGGGGCCGGCTCGAACAGGGTCACCACGGATTCGGCGATCTCGGGATGCCGGCCGAGCGTCGACTCGATCTCGGTCGGCTCGACCCGGAATCCGCGGATCTTGATCTGGGTGTCCGCGCGCGCGTGGAATTCCAGATTGCCGTCGGGCCGCCGCCGCACCAGATCGCCGGTGCGGTACAGCCGTCGGCCCGGACGGGCCGGATCGGGGTCGGCGACGAACCGGTGCGCGGTCAGCCCCGGCCGGCCGGCGTACCCGCGGGCCAGGCTGACCCCGCCGATGTACAGCTCACCGGTGGCGCCGGTCGGTACCGGCCGCAGCCGGTTGTCCAGGATGCGCAGATCGGCCGAGGGCAGCGGGGTGCCGATCGGCAGATTCGGCCAGTCGTGCACCGGATCGGCGGGATCGAGCCGGAAGAAGGTGGAGCTGACCGTGGTCTCGGTCAGGCCGTACACGTGCAGCAGCGGCACCCGCTGCCGCCGCCACGCGGTCACCCGGTCGGGCAGCACCCGCTCGCCGCCGATGATCACCAGCCGGAGATGTTCCGGCAGAACGCGTTCGGCGCGGTCGAGCTGGCGGACCCATTCGTGCCAGTACGCGGTCGGCAGTTCCATCACGGTCAGCCGCTCGCGCTCGACCAGATCGGCGAGATCCACACCGCCGCTGATGATGTGCTGCGCCGGGATGACCACGGCGCCGCCGGCCAGCCAGGTCGGGAACAGCTCCTCGACGAGGACGTCGAAACCGGCGGAGGCGAATTGCAGGAACCGGTCGCCGGAGCCGAGCCTGAGCCGGTCCACCGCGTCGCGCGCGAACACGGCCAGCGACCGATGTTCGATCACCGTGCCCTTGGGCCGGCCGGTCGAGCCGGAGGTGTAGACGACGTAGGCGGCCCACGCCGGATCCGGTGTGCCGGTGAGGTTCTCGGCGGAATGCTCCGGTGCGGCCGGTGGCAGCACGGTATCCGGCAGGGCCACACCGGCTTCGGTGAGCGCGGCGGCGAGCTCGTCCTCGGCGATCAGCACCCGCGCGCCGGCGTCGCCGAGCATGTAGGCGATGCGTTCCGGCGGATAGCCGGGATCCAGCGGCACGTAGACGCCGCCGGCCTTCAGCACGGCGACGATCGCGATCGGCAGCCGCACCGAGCGGCCCACCAGGATGCCGACCCGCGTCTCCGCGCCGACCCCGTACTCGCGCAAGCGATGTGCCAGCCGGTTCGCCTCGGCGTTCAGCTCCAGATAACCGGTCGCGACGCCGTCCCGGATCACCGCGGGTGCGTGCGGCGCCACGGCCACCCGGCGCTGGAACAGCTCCACGAATGTCGGTGTGTCACCGGCAGTTTCGACTGTCACCGCCGGCGCCGCCACCGCGAGTTCGGTGGCCCCGACGGTGCGCTGCGGGTCGGTGACCAGCTGCCGCAGTACGCGTTCGAACTGATCCGCCAGCACCACAACGGTTTCCGTGTCGAACATCTCGGTCATGTGGACCCACTGGAGCCGGATCCGGTCCCGGTTCGGATCGGCGTCGAGGGTCAGCGGCGCCGCCGACATGGTGACCTCGATCGGCTCGGGTGCGATCCGCAGGCCCGGGATCGCCAGTTCGCTCTCCGGGGTGCGCACGTCCAGCCACATGTGGCTCAGCGAGGTCTGCGACGCCTCCCGGCCCAGGTTCAGCTCGTCGATCAGGCGCTCGATCGGCAGATCCTGATGGTCGTACGCGGTGAGCACGGTGTTCTGGGCCGCCGCCACCACCTCGCGCAGGGTCATGTCGTCGGACACCTGCACGCGCAGCGGCAGCGCGGTGACGAAGCAGCCGATCAGGGGTTCCAGCTGGGCCCGGCTGCGGCCGGAGACGATCTCGCCGATGACCAGATCCGCGCGGCCGAGGTATCGGTACAGCAGCACCGACAGCGCGGCCAGGAACACCACGACCGGCGACGCCTTCTCGCGCTCGATGAATGTGCGTATCGCCGTGGAGGATTCGGACGACAGGTCCACGACGTGCGCGGCGCCGGCGAACATCGGCCGGGCCGGATAGGGCCGATCACTCGGCAGGGTCAGCACACCGGACACCCCGTCGAGGATGCCGCGCCAGTGCTCGACCTCCTCGGTGACCCGCTTGGCGTGGAATTCCCGCTGCCAGGCCGCGAAGTCGGCGTACTGGACCTCGAGCGGCGGCAGTTCGTCACGGGATCCGTTGCGGCGCAACGCGTACAGCGTCGCGACCTCGCGCACCAGGATGGCCATCGACACCAGGTCGGCGGCGGTGTGGTCGGTGGTGATCAGCACGACGTGGTCCCGCGCACCCATCCGCAGGATCGTGGTGCGCAGCCGCTGCGGCTGTTTCGGGTCGAACGGCTGCAACACCTCGATCGTCCAGCGCTGCAACACCTCCGCGCGCTGCTGCGCCGGCGTGCACGCGGACAGGTCGACGACCGGCGCGGGCACCGGGGTCAGCGGATGGGTCACCTGTACCCGGGTGCCGTCGGCGCGCAACTCGACCGTGGAGCGCAGCACCTCGTGCCGGTCGCTGACCTCGGTGAGCACCCGGCCGAACAGCTCCGGATCGAGATCGCCGTCGACCCGGAAGGCGCCGGGAATGTTGTTGGCGGGCCGGAACTGCGCGATGGCCCACTCCCGCTCCTGCTGGAAGGCCAGCGGCGCGGGCTCGCCGGGATCGCGCGGCGCGATCCGTTCCTCCGGCGCCGGACCGCGGGTGCGGGCCAGTTCGGCCACGCGCTGTTCGAGCAGGGCTCGCTGTTGCGGGGACAGGGCCGCGATACGGCCTTGCAGGTCGGTCATCTGTTCACCACCATCCCCGCGTCCGCACGCAGGACTTGTTCCAGCAGAGAGAGTCCCGCGGTCAGTTCGGCGGCGGTACCGCCGAAGCCGAGCCGCGCGTGGTCCCGGTATTCCGGGCCGAAACAGGCGCCGGGGACGACCAGCACCCGGTGCTGCTCGGCCAGCCGCCGGCAGGACCGGACCACATCCGGCTGACCGTGGAACTCCAGGAAGGCGGCCACCCCGCCGGCCGGCGGGGTGAACCGCACCAGTTCGGGCACGCTCGCGGCCCAATCCCCCAGCAGCCGGAGATTGCCGACCGCGTGTTCGCGTTGCCGTGCCACGATGCGGTCTGCGTTCCGGACCGCTTGTGCGGCAAAGAATTCGAGGATCGGCGAGACGTACAGCGCGATGTAGTCCCGCAGCACCGCCATCCGCGCCAGCAGTTCCGGCGGCGCCACGCACCAGCCCACCCGCAGCCCGGCCAGGCCGTAGCTCTTGGAGAAGGTGCCGAAGGCGATGCACCGGTCGTACCAGAGCGGCAGCGGCAACGGGTCCGCGGTGTAGGTCAGTTCGCCGAAAGCGTGGTCCCACACCAGGATCGCCCCGGCCCCGGCCGCGATCTCGACCAGTTCCCGCTGTTCGGCGGCGGTGATCGAGATACCGGTCGGATTGTGCGGGAAGTTCACCACGATCATCTTCGGACCCGACGCGGCCAGCCGGCGCAGCTCGGCCAGGTCGGCGGCGAAGCCGTCGCGCGACCGCAACGGCCACCGGGTGATCCGCGCGCCGGCCGCGGCGGCGATGTCGTGCAACTGCTGATAGGCCGGGGTCGGCACGATGACCTCGTCACCCGGGGCCAGCGCGAGCTGCATCACCAGGTAGATCGCCTCGCTGGAACCGTGGGTGACCATCATGCGATCCCGGTCGCCGCCGGTCCAGCGATCGGCGAGCGCGCCGCGCAGCACGCTGCCGCCGTAGCTCTCGCTGTCGTGGAAGATCATCGAGTCCAGTTCGGACATCTCGAATCCGCACAACTGCCGGAATTCCGCCATGGTGAGGTCCCGGACCCCGCTGCTCCCGATGTCGTGGTCGACCTTGTGGTAGTAGTCGCGCATCCACGCCTCGAGCAATGCGATTTCGATGTCCACCCTTGCCACGCTAGGAGTCACGCGGACCTCCCGTGATGTCACGTAAAGCCGGGACCGTCGCCTCGGCCTGCGGTTTTCATGGTGTGGCACAACAGGTTCAGCAGTTCGTCCGGCGCGTCGACGAACCGGTGGTGCCGGCCGGGGAAGCGCGCGAAACCGGTGTCGCCGCACACCGGCCAGCCCGCCATCAGTGCGGGTGCCACATCCTCGTCCTCGGTCCAGCCGATCGCGACGATCGGGCAGTCCAGCCGCGGCGGATCGGGAACGACGTAGCGGCGGCTCATCTCGACATCGGCCCGCAGCACCTTCAGGTAGATCGCCACCAGCTCCGGATGCGGGGTGTTGCCCTGTTCGCGGATCATCGCCTCGAGTTCGGTGGACAGTTCCGCGTCGTCCATGCCGAGCATCTTGCCGACCGGCCCGTCCTGCGGCGCCAGCTGCGAGGACACGTACAACCGCCGCGGCGGCGGTCCGCCGGACCGTTCGAGTTGCGCGGTCGCCTCGTACGCGACCAGCGCCGACCAGCAGTGGCCGAAGAAGGCATACGGCACGTCGAGATACGGCCGCAGCCCGGCGGTCAGGTCGGCGGCCAGTTCCTCGAAGGTCGCGGGCATCGTCTCGCCGAAGCGGGCCAGCCGGCCGGGCAGCTCGATCGGCAGGAATTCGACCCCGGCCCGGACGGCCGGCCAGTTGCCGAAAACTCCGGCGCCGCACCCGGCGTGCGGAATGCAGAACACCCGCGCGGCGGCCGCGGCCGCCGGTTCGCGTTGCAGCCAGCCGCCGCGCACGGCGGTCACGGCACGGCCTCCGGCCGGGGATCGGCGATCCGCGGCGCGAGGTCGGCGCGGGCCCGCGACTCGGGATAGACGATCGAGAGCAGGATCCCGGTCATCGTGGTCGTCACCAGCGCCATCACCACCATCAGCGAGTACAGCGGGGTGTCGAGCAGATGCAGTTGCAGGCCGACGACCAGGACGATCAGTTCGGTCAGCCCGCGGGTGTTGGCCAGGATCGCGAGCACCACCGAATGCCGGGTGCGGGCCCCGTTCAGCCGGGCTCCGGCGAAGGCCCCGATGCCCTTGCCGCCGACGGCGACCAGCAGGATCAGCGCCAGCTCACCGAGTGCGGTGCCGTCGACCTTCGACAGGTCGACCTTGATACCGGCGATCATGAAGAAGATCGGCAGCAGCAGCCACCCGTTGATCCGGTGCACCCACGGCAGCACCCGTTCGGCCAGCGGCCCCCGGGTCCGCGGCACCGCCACACCGAACAGGAAGGCGCCGAAGATCAGGTGCAGGCCCATCCACTGGGTGGCCTCGGCGCACACCCACAACCCGGCCGCGCCGGCGAGCACCGCGACCAGCGCGCCGAACCGTCCGGTCAGCAGTGGGCCGGGTGCGCGATCACCGTCGCCATGTGCGGCCAGCCGGGTCAGCAGCGGTCCCACCACCAGCAGCAGCACCGCGGCGAAGGGGACAATGAGCAGCAGTTGCCACAGACCGGCGTTGTGCCCGGCGAGTGCGGTCACCACCGCGAGCAGCGTCCACGCCAGGATGTCCGCCAGCGACGCGCTGGTCACCGACAGCGCGCCGATCGGCGTGCGCAACAGGTTGCGGCCGGTCAGGATCCGGGCCAGCACCGGGAAGGCGGTCACGGCCATCGCGGTGCCGAAGAACAGCACGAACGCCGTCGGGCGGCTGCTCGGATGGTGACCGAGCAGATGCCACGCCAGCAGCACGCCGAGCCCGAACGGCACCAGCGTCGAACCGAGGGCCACGCTGGTGGCGATGCGGCCCTGGCCGCGCAGCATCGAATGGTCCAGTTCCAGGCCGACGAAGAACATGAAGACGGCGATGCCGATATTCGCCAGATTCGTCAGCGTCGGCTGTACCGCCACCGGGAACAGCGCGTGGGTCACCGCGCCGTGGAACAAGGTGGGGCCGAACAGGATTCCGCCGAGGATCTCACCGATCACGGCCGGCTGTCCCAGCCGCTGCGCCAGCAGCCCGAGCAGCCGGGCCGACACCGCGATCACCACGAGATCCCCGACCAGCAGCGCCATGGTGTGCGCGGTCATCGTCTCTCCTCGAGCAGTTCGGGCAGTTCGTCGCAGGCGCCGCGCAGGACGGCCGAACCGAGTACGTGGACCCGATCCCCCGCGTCCCGCACCGCCAGGCGGCCGCCGCGCCGGGACAGCTGGGTCGCGGTGAGCCGGTTCCGGCCCAGCCGCCGTCCCCAGTACGGCGTGAGCTTGCAGTGCGCGGTCACGCACACCTGGTCCTCGTCGACGCCGAGTGCCGGAAAGAAGGTGCGGGAGGTGAAATCGACGTCGTCCGCGCCGCGCGCGGTCACGATGTGACCGCGGTACGGCTGCCGGGCCAGCGCGGCGAAATCGGGCCGGATCGCGGCCACCACCGCCGCCGATTCGACCTCGATCAGGATGTCGTCGCTGGACACCACGCAGGCCACGGCCCGCACGCCGAGCGCGGCGAGCAGCTCCGGCGGCGGATCGCACGCGGTGAGCGCCGCCGCCGGCAGATCGATCGACACCAGGTCACCGATCCGCTCGGCGTGCAGCACACCGTTGTCGGAGACGAAGGTCAGCCGGGTCCGGTCCCCGAGCAGCACCCGGGTCGCGGCGATCGTCGCGTGCCCGCACAGGTTCAGTTCCTTGTACGGGGTGAACCAGCGCACCCGGTACTGCCCGGCCGCGGCCGCCACCACGAACGCGGTGGTCGGCAGGCCGATCCGGTGCGCGCTGTCCTGCATCTCGGCCGTCGGCGCGAATTCCGGCAGCTCGACGACCGCGGCCGGATTGCCGAGATGTGTTGCGTCGGCGAAGGTGTCAACGATGTGATGCCGCATCCCCGAGGTTCTCCTCCCGTTGGGCCAGACTGCGGAACATCCGGTCGACCGCCGCTCCCATCCCCCACACCTCGCGGTACGCCGGACCCTCGGGGCCGGTGTCGATGTCGCGCTGCCGGGCATAGGCGGCGGTGGTCCACTCCGGTGTGGCCGGATACCGGTGATGGTGGTCGTGGCTGGGCAGGTCGCCGACCACCACCAGCAGCCGGGACGGCAGGTGGTAGCACAGCGTCGCCGCGGTCCAGCCGAACCAGGCCGGCACCCCGGCGCCGCGCGCGGGCACCGGTGAGCCGCAGTAGCGCGCGGAGGTGTTGGCGGCGGTGTAGAAGCGGTGTCCCAGTGCGGGATCGCGCGGTGCGAGCCATTCGTGCTCGCCGAGCCGGTCCAGCAACGCGCTCAGTTGCGCGAACAGGATGACCGGCACGACGAGGGCGAGCAGCAACACCAGCGTGCCGTGCGGCAGCCAGAACGGCAGCGACAGCCACCATCCGGCCCACAGCGCGGCGGCGGGGATGCGCCAACCCCGGCTGCGCAGATTGCTGCGCAGCCGGCCGACGAAGCCGGTCCAGTAGAACATCGGCGAGAAGAAGACGAACCATGCTCGCCGCCAGAGCTTTTCGCGGCTCATCCCGGGCCGGAAGCCGAGTTCGACCAGATTCTGCACCGGCGGATCGACCGGCGTGGCGAACACCTCGCGGCGGTGATGGTTGTGGAAGTGTTCCGCCTCGAAGTCGCCGAAGGTGTGGAACATCGACAGCACGGTGACCGCCTCACCCCAGAACCCGTCCCACCGCCGGCTACCGCTGAAGCGCCGGTGCAGCGCCTGATGCGCGATCACCAGCACCATCACCCGCTCGCCGTGCACGGTGAGCAGCCACCCGGCGAGCAGGGCGAGGTACCAGAACGGGAACATCAGGGCCACCGCGAGCGTGGACACGGTCAGGCCGAGGAGGAACCAGGTCAGCGTCAGCGCCAGATAACTGGCCCAGGTGTGCCGGATCAGCGGTCGCTGACCCGGCAGGGCCCGGCCGGTCTGCCAGGTCCAGAAGTGCTGGGTCCAGCCCGGGAAGCGCAGATAGGTGGCCCGTACGTCGTCCACGGCCGCCTGCCTCAGCGGCCGGCGCCGACACCGGACTCGGCCGCGAGCCGATCGAAGAACGCCGTCCACAGCCGCCACATCTCGTCGGCCGCCGTCAGCACGGAATCCTCCTGCTCGGGGCTGAACCCGGTGAGCAGTGCGTTGTCGGCCTCCTCGATGTGATCGGGCTCCTGCTCGACGTGGATGGCCACCCACTGGTTGTCGGTGTAGCCGGTGGTGCGCTCGATCGCCCTGCCGATGCTGGACACCATCAGCAGATCGGTGTTCTCGGTGGCGAAGATGAATCCGAGGCCGGTCTCCGGTCCCTCGGAGGCCCGGCGGTAGCCCTCGACCAGTTCCGCGGTCTCGGGGAACGGCCGGGTCCCGACGACCCGCTGCCGATCGAAACCGCACTCCTGCATCGAGTCGGCGTAGATGACCTCGTGGGCCTTCGACACCTCGCCACCGCCGGTCTCCTGGTTCAGGATTCGGGTGATGGCGCTCTTGGCGGCGATGTCCGGCAGGACGGATACGCAGCGGGCCAGGAAGGTCGGGAAGTAGTGCAGCGGGTGCCACCACTGTTCGATCAGCGTGGCGGCCTGCTCCTTGGTCAGCTCGGCGGAATCCACGGCCCGGAAGAACGGGTGGTCGCGGAAAGCCCCGTATACCGGGCTGGCCGCCAGCCGGTCGTTCACCGTGAGCCTCGTGGTCATGTCGTTACTCCTTACTACCGGTGCGGTCGAGCGTGTAGTACTGGAAGAGTTCGCGGGTGTGCGGCAATACGGCCGGGTCCGGGCACGCGCGCGCGAGCGCGAACATCGTGTCCCAGGCGAAGTTCTCGCCGCCGTCCCAGCGGAAATGGGTCTTGATGACGATGCTGAACACCTCGCGGAAGGTGTCCATCGTGAGCAGATCCGCCAGACGCAGCAGATCGTCACGGTGGCTGTCCGGCAGTGCGGGCCGCCGCACGGCCGAGTGGTCCGGGATGCGGTCGCCGACCGGCTCGCGCTCCGGGACGATCAGCGGCCGGTCGCCGGGCCGGTCGGTGAAGTCGAAGATCAGGTGGATGCGTGGCGCGGCGACCAGCGAGGCCACGGCATGGATGCGCGCGGCGTCGAAGTACCAGATCTCACCGGCCCGCATCCGGTACACCGTGTTGTCCTCGCTGAAGAAGCACTCCTCGTGGGTGATCAGCGGGATGTGCACCCGATGCGCCGAGCGCGCGTCCTCGGGCAGATCGGTCAGTTCCAGGAAGTCGCGGTGCGGGACGATCACGCTGTCGGAGAACACGGCCAGCCGCACGAACTGCAACCGGCTCACATCGACCGTATTCGTGATCAGTTCCCCCAGATAGGGCAGCCGGCGACCGTATTCGGTGAAATCCGGCGCGCGGTCGTAGGCGTAGGTGGTCAGCAGTCCGGTACCGCTGTCGCCGCCGGTGGCCCACAGCATCGCGCTCTTCCACGGGCCGCCGATCAGATAGTTGCTGTAGGCCTCGGAGTACCGGAACTCCTCCGCCCGGTCCAGATCCTCGGCCAGCCGGTCCCGGTCCAGCTCGACGGCCGCCACGTACTGGGTGCGCATCGGGTCACACGGTCCTTTCCACGGGAGCGAAGGGCTCACCCCAGGCGTTCGTGGCCGCCATCCGGTTGAGCCCGTACCGGTCCTGTCCGGCCACCAGCACGCAGCCGTGCCGGTCGAGGTCGAAATGATGGCCGAACTCGTCGAATTCGGTCATGCCGCCGTAGACCCGGACGTGGGTGGGCACGACCCGGATCGCGAATCCCATGCGCTGCCGGCGGCCGATGTTCGGATTCGAGCCGTGGATGGTCCGCGCGGTGAAGAGGAAGAACTGCCCGGCGCGCATCTCCAGGTGCCGGACGTTCTCCTGCTCCGGATCCCAGTCCTTGTCGATCTTGATGTCGGCGTAGTCGTAGCCGAAGAACGAGTTGTCCGCCGCGGCGGCGTTCCAGCGCATCGGCGCGTGTTCGTCGTAGCGCCACTGCCGGTGACTGCCGGGAATCAGCTTCATGCAGGCGTTCTCGCGGGACGCCTCGGTGAAGGCGACCCAGCAGGTCAACTCCATCGGGATACCCGGTGAGTGCTCGGTCGCCTCGAGCATCCCCTGGCTGGTCTCGCCGATGGCGTAGGTCTCGACCTGATGCCAGCCGGTGCCGGAGTCGCCCGGATTCTTCGGGAAGAACTCGGTGCGCCAGCACAACACGTCCGGCCCGATGATCGCCTGCATGCGCCGCACGATCTCCGGCTCGGTGACGAGTCTGCTCAGTCCCGGGATGTCCAGGTGCCGGTCGTAGTTCACCGGATTGTCGAAGACCCGGCGGGCCGTGTTGCCCGGGTCGAGCAGGGCCCGGCGCTGCTGCTTCCACCACGCGGTCATCTCGTCGGGTTCCCAGAGGGTGAACGGCCCGATGTACCCCTGTTCGGCGAAGATCTCCGCATCAGTCGCGAGTGCCACGGTTCGTGCTCCCTTCCGCGCCGACCTGTGCCAGGGCGGCGTCCCATTGCGCCGCCGCTGCGGTGACGTGCTGTCCGCGGATGAAGGTCCGGTGCTCGCCGGGCAGCGGCACGATCCGCAGCGACCCGACGCACAGTTGCCGGGTGGCCGCGAGCACCGCGGCGCCGGCGTCCGGATCGGCCCCGGTCGGCCGGAAGAAGTGCACCGGACCGGAATACGGGTCGGGCCGGTATCGCATCGCGGCGTTCATGCAGGTCCGCGCGGTGTCGAGCACCTTGCGCAGATATCCGGTCGAGGCGCCGGCCGCGACCGGTGCCCCCATCAGCTGCAACCAGGTCGGCCCGGAGGTCAGCGCGCGCAGTTCGGCGCCGGTGGCCGCCGGATCGTCCAGGCGCGCCACCACGGTGTCGAGCAGGTCCAGGAACGGGGTGTCCGCCATCGGCAGCCCGGTGATCGGATCGATGATCGGGTTGGCGTCGAACAGACCCAGGAATTCGACGACGGCGCCGCCGGCCCGCAACTGCTGGGCCATCTCGTAGGCCAGCACGCCGCCGAAGGACCAGCCGGCCAGCCGGTACGGCCCGTCCGGTTCGATCGTGCGCAGCTGTGCCACATGACCACGCGCGAGTTCGGCCAACGTGCGGCCGAACGGCGGTGGCTCGCCGGTCCAGCCGATCCCCAGCAGCCGCACCGGCGCCGTCGAGGCGTGGGCCAGTTCCCGATAGGCCAGCAGCTCACCGCCGAGCGGATGCACGAAGTAGACGCTGCGCGCCGACGGCCCGCGCCGCAGGGTAACGATCTGTGACGACCGTTGCGGCACCACCGCGGTCGCGCCGCCGGACCCGAGCGCCGCGGCCAGTTCGTCGACGGTGCCGTACTCCAGCAACAGCGAGAGCTCCACCGGCCGCCGCAGCGCCTGCGCCAGCTCGGCGACCACCCAGGTCGCCAGCAGCGAGTCGCCGCCGACCTCGAAGAAGTCCTCGTCCCCGTCGAATTCGTCGTGCCCGAGCACCCGCGTCCAGACCGCGGTCACGAGGTCGGTCAACGACCCCGGTTCCCCCGCCGCCGAAACCGCCTGTGCAGCCGGAAGATCCGGCTTCATCGGGGAATCAGCGACAACCGGCACCGGCGACCCGTCGGATGCAACCCGTCCCGTCGACCCCGGCGCGACCGGGCCCGGGACCTCCGGCAGCGCGGAGCCGGCCAGTGCGCGCCGGTCGAGTTTGCCGGTGGCCGTTCGTGGCAGGGTCGCCACCGAGACGTATCTGACGGGAATCATGTACGCGGGCAACAGTTCCCGAAGATGTTCGGTGAGTTCCCGGTGTGGGAGCGGGCCGTCGGTCTGCAGATAGCCGACCAGCACCGGCATCCCGTCGCCCACGGCGCGCAGGCCGACCGCGGCCGCGTCGACCCGCGGGTGGCTCGACAGCGCGTGCTCGACCTCGGCCGGTTCCACGCGGAAGCCGCGCACCTTGAGCTGTTCGTCCGCGCGGCCGAGGAATTCGTAGCCGTCGGCGGTCGCGGTGACCACGTCCCCGGTCCGGTACAGCCGCCGGCCCGCCCGGAACGGATCGGCCACGAATCGTTCCGCGGTCCGTGCCGGATCACCGAGATAGCCACGGGCCACACCGGTTCCGCCGACGTACAGCTCCCCGCTCGCACCGTCCGGCACGGGACCGAGCTTCTCGTCCAGGACGTGGCAGCTCACCCCGCCGACCGCGGTGCCGATCCCCGGCACCTCCGGCCACGCGGCCCGGTCGGCGCCGAGGGTCGCGCTGGTGACGAGATGCGCCTCGGTCGGCCCGTAGTGGTTGTCCAACCGGCACTCCGGCAGCGCGGCGAAGAAGGCGCGGATCGCCGGGGTGACGATGAGCCGTTCACCGGCGGTCACCACGTGCCGCAGCGAACTCGGCACCGTACCGGACCGCTCGCTCGCCACGGCCAGCAGCTGCAGTCCGACGTACGGCAGGAAGATCCGTTGTACTCGGTGCCGCACCATGGTTTCCAGCAGGACATCCGCATCGCGGCGAGCCGATTCCGGCGCCACCACCAGGCAGCCGCCACCGGCCAACGTCGACAACACCTCCTGGAAGGTCACATCGAACGACGTCGCGGTGAATTGCAGTGTCCGCAGGCCGGTTTCACCGCTGCCGAGCTGCCAGGAGATCAGTCGCGCCAGCCCGCCCCGGGTCATCGCGACGGCCTTCGGCACCCCCGTCGAACCGGAGGTGTGCATCACATAAGCGAGCGTGTCCGGTTGCACCGCAACGGGTTCGAACGCACCGGCGGGCCCGCCGGGTTCGACCACGACGATCCCGGACGGCAACCGGCTCGCACCGGCCCCGTCCGCGATCGCGATCCGGCAACCGGCGCGGGCCGTCATCCCCGCGATCCGCGCCGGGGGTGCGCTCGCGTCGAGCGGACAGTACGCACCACCCACGGCCAGCACCGCCAGCATCGCGATCACGGTATCGGCGGAGCGGTCGAGCAGAACCGCCACGGGCCGTTCCGGCCCCGCTCCGGCGGCCCGCAGCCGCTGCGCGAGCCCACCGGCCCGCGCCGCGAGCGCGGCGTAGGTGAGGGTTTCGCCGCGATCGATCAGCGCCTCCCGGTCACCGGCCGTGCGCGCCGCCGCGCCGATCGATGTCATCGGGAACAGCGAGCCCGGCTCGGCGGTAACCGGCCGCGCGACAATGTCCATGCTTCGCCTCCGGTCGCACACCGCCACGGCGGCCCTGCCTTTCCTGCCTCGACGCTAGAATCCGGCGACCTCGTCCGGACGTCACGTGAATCGGCGACGGCCGGCGAGGGTGTCGGGTAAACGGGGGACACGACCGCGCGACCGCGGCCTGGTTGGGTGGGAAACCGGACATAGCACCGAGAAGCGAGATGTCGATGCCATCGGAATCTGCCGGTCCCCTCACGATCCCGGACTCGCTGACCCGCGCGCTGCACGCGCTGGCGGCGGCGGCCGGGACGAACGACTTCGTGCCGCTGTCGGTGGCCGCGATGGTGCTGGCGGGCCGGCTGTCCCGGCCCGGTGCGACGCGCCGGGTCCGGCTGGTGCAGGGTCCGCGCGAGGCCCTCTCGCCGGGCCGGGTCGACCCGGCCGAGAGCTTCCGCGCCGCGCTCGACTGGATCGGTGAGCTGCGGGTCGCGCCGACCCCCGGGGAGGCCGCGGACCGGCAGGTCGACGCCACGATCATCGTCTCCGACGACGGCCGGCGGGTGTACGCGGAATGCGGCGGCGAGGCGGCCGACGCGCCGACCGCGCTGTGCTGGGCCCGCACCTACGTGCGCCTGCTGAGCGGCCTGGCCGACGCTCCCGACGCGCCGATGACCGCCTCACCCCTGCTCGACACCGCCGAACGCGCGCGAATCCTGTACGGCCTCAACCCCTCCCGCCGGCCCGAGATCCGGCATCGCACCCTGGCCGGGCCGTTCGAGGAGCAGGTGGCCCGCACCCCCGACGCCGTGGCCCTGCTGGACGAGCAGGGCACGCGACTCACCTACCGCGAGCTGGACATCCGCGCCGACCGCCTGGCCCGCGCACTGCTCGAACGCGGCGCCGGCCCCGGCACCCGCGTCGGCATCCTGCTGCCTCGCGGTATCCCGCTCGTCGTCGCGATCCACGCGGTGGTGCGGACCGGCGCGGCCTACGTACCGCTGGACGCCGACCTGCCGGATGCCCAGCTGGCCTACCGGCTCGCCGACGCGGCGCCGGGTCACGTGCTGGCCGGCGACACCTCCCGGGACCGTATCGGTCCCGGTCCGTGGCAGATCGTCGACGTCACCGCCGAACCCATCGGGACCGGCGACCGCGCGGTCGAGTTCCCCTCCACCGCAGGCGGATTGCTGCACATCCTGTACACCTCCGGCACGACGGGCCGGCCCAAGGGGGTCGCCTATCCGGTCGCCGGTGCGCTGGCGCACCTGGCGTGGATGCAGAGCAGATATCCGTTCGCCGCCGGCGACTGCGCGGTGTTCAAGACCTCCCCCGGCTTCGACGTCTCGATCTGGGAGATCTTCTGGCCGCTGTATCACGGTGCGTGCCTGGTGATCTGCGCGCCGGACGGGCATCGGGACCCGCGGCACCTGGCCCGGCTGGTCGAGAGCCATCCGGTGTCGGCGATCTTCCTGCCGCCGACGGTGATGGCCCCGTTCCTGGAACAGGTGACGGCCGCGCGCGCGGGCCGGCTGCGCTGGGCCCTGTGCGGCGGCGAGCCGATCACGGCCCGGATCCGGGACACCTTCCACACCCGGCTGCCCGGCGCCACCCTGGTGAACTGCTACGGACCCACCGAGGCGGGCAACGTCACCGACATGCCGCTGCCCGCCGAGCGCGACGCCCCGGTGCCGCTCGGCCGGCCGGCGGCGAATTTCCGCCTCGCGATCCTGGACGAGGCGCTCGAACCGGTGCCGGTCGGCCTGACCGGCGAGGCCTACATCGCGGGCGATATCGGTCTCGCGCACGGGTATTGGCGCGCACCGGCGGCCACCGCGGAGCGGTTCGTGGCCGATCCGCACGGATCCCCCGGCGCGCGCATGTACCGCACCGGCGACCTGTGCCGGTACCGGGACGACGGCGTGGCGGAACATCTCGGCCGCATCGACCGGCAGATCAAGATCGGCGGCCGGCGCGTCGAGCCCGGCGAGATCGAGTCGGTGCTGGTGGCGCATCCGGCGATCGCGGACTGCGCGGTGCTCGTGCACGGTGATCCGATTCGGTTGTACGCCTTCGTGGTTCCCGCGGCCGAGGTACCGGGCGACCTGGACCCGGCCGCGATCGGCGACCACGCGGCGCAGCGGCTGCCGGCCCATATGCGGCCCGCGCGGATCGTGCCGGTGCCCCGCATCCCGGCCACGGTGAACGGCAAGGTCGACCGGGCCGCGCTGCTCGCGGCGCTGCCCGCTCCCGGCGACGACCGCGAGATCGTGCCTCCCGCAGACGAATTGGAAGCGGCGCTGGTCGACATCTACCGCCGGGTGCTCGACACCGACCCGGTCAGCGTCCTGGACAGCTTCGCGCGGCTCGGCGGCCAGTCCGTGCTCGCCTTCCGGCTGCTGGACGAATGCCTGGCGACGCTGCGCGAGAAGCCCGACGCGACCGAGGTGCTGACCGGCACCATCCGCGAGGTGGCCGCCTCGATCAGAACTCGTCGATGAGCGGTTCCAGTGCGGTGGAGTCGGGTTCGCACAGGAAGTCCGGCCGCCGATTCGGCACCTCCACCGGTACGTTGTCGACGCTGTTGTAGGTGATGATCACCAATTGCCGATCCACCGGCGACATGTTGGCGCCGGAGCCGTGGATCAGGCGCGGATCGAACAGCAGCGCACTGCCTTCGGGACCGGTGGCGGCCCGGATGCCCAGGCGCGCGATGAGCGGCGTCAGCTGTTCGGCGGTCAGTGCGTAGTCGAGGTCGGCGGCGAGATTGGATTTCCACCCGTCGCCGCCGCGCCGGCCCGACGCGACCGTACCCAGACGGTGCGAACCCGGCACGAACAACAGCGGCCCGTTGTGCGCGGTGGCTTCGTCGAGAAATACCGCGATGTTCGTCGCGCGCGGCGCGGGCATGCCGTCCTCGCGCTCCCAGAAGACATAGTCCTGGTGCCACGGCCAGATGTCGCCGTGCAGAGCCCGTTTGGCATTCACCTTGCTCTGATGGACGTACACCTTGCCGTCCAGGATCCGCTCGGCGGCGGCCACCAGGAACGGCAACCGGACCAGCCGGGAGAACAGTGGACTGGTCCGGTGACAGCCGTGCACCGCCCGGACGGTGCGGCCGTCCTTCTCCAGCACCCGGCCGGGATGGTCCACGGTGTAGAGCCGCTCGACCTCCGCGCGCAGCCGTATCCGCTGCGCCGGTCCGAGAACGTCGGGAACGACGACGAACCCGTCCTCGTAATAGGTATCCAGCTGGTCATCACTCAGCACGGCACGCCCTCTTCTCACGAGCATTTGTCGATAACCATCGTTCTCGGTCGGCAGGCCGTCGGCTCCTCCCAGCTTTCTGGGACGCGGCAGCGCGAATGGATCGGCGCGATCTGGGTATCAGTTGATTACTTCGAGGTGTGTAGAAAGAAAACTCTGCCCGATCCGCTTGGCTGCGATATGGTCGTACGGAATAATCGGACATGCGACCTTAACACTTTCGAAATCCAACCGGGATCGCTGTGCGTGGGGCACTCACCCGGGAAGACGGTTCAGGCGTTACATTCCGTCCTCCGCACCGAGCACCTACCGGAGAAGAACCGGTCGCCGGCACAGGGAGGGCTGAATGCCGGATCTGAAATTTCATCTGCACACGAGGCAGTATTCGACCGAACGGTCGGTGTGTGGCGGGCAGCCGCGCGCGGGACCCGGACCGGCGCCGCTGCCGTAGACTCGAAATTTTTCCGGCTCGTTCCGAGCCCTGTCGGACATATGTGCCGATTACGAGAATTGAATTCTCTCGAATTCCGATCGTCCCGCACCACGGGATGTATTCGCGCTACCTGTGCGCGAGGGTGAACACAACGATGTGATACTCCCCATCCGGGGGCCCGCGGCCGTACTGCCGCACCGGCTGCCGAACACAGGGACAACCGCGACGAAAGCGCTGGGGAGCTTACTTGTGATTCGGACCGACCTGCTCATCAAATCGCCCTTGTTTCTCATGGGGTTGTGCCAGACTCTGACCACCGCCGGAATCAAAGTCGTCGCCGTGCGTTCCTCGGCACACGAGGACCCGTTCTGGCTGGCGGACGCCGCGTTGATCGACGCCGCAGCCATCCCGCGCGAGGATCTGACCCCGGTCACCGCCGCGGCGAAATCCACCGCGGTGCTGATCCTGAACAACGAGGCCGCCACCGACGACGAGATCTACCTGCGCGCCGGCGCTTCCGCGGTGATCAGCAAGTCGGAATCGGGCGACAGCATCATCCGCGCGGTACAACACGTAGCATCCGGGACCGCGATCGGCGCCGTCGATTCGCTGCGCGCGGCCTTCGATCCCGCCGAGACCGCCGCGCGGTTGTCCCGGCGGGAGGAGCAGGTGCTGCGTCAGATCGCCCACGGCCTGACCCACGGACAGGTCGCCGCGCGGCTCGGGATCAGCCCGCACACCGTCGACACCTATGTGAAACGCATCCGGGTGAAACTCGGTGTCGGCAACAAGGCCGAGCTCACCC
The DNA here is from genome assembly GCF_000381925.1 of Nocardia sp. BMG111209. NCBI lineage: Bacteria > Bacillati > Actinomycetota > Actinomycetes > Mycobacteriales > Nocardiaceae > Nocardia > Nocardia sp. BMG111209. The sequence goes on along the minus strand of NZ_KB907307.1, from coordinate 490,867 downwards.
GCGCCGCGCTGCTCGGCCAGCTGGTCGCGCCGCCGGAGGACGTGAGCGTCACGGCGTATCGACCGGACCCGGGCGTATCCGCGGGCCGCGAAGCCACCGCACCCGCCTGGCCCGATCGCCCGCCTGCCGAGTAGGACCGTCCCGCGGGCCGGCCGGAACCGGCCCGCACCCGGCCGGACCGCGTGGCCTGCCGGGTCAGGGCAGCAACCCGCCCAGCCGGCGGCCGATCTCGCGCATCGGCGCGGGTTGCATGAAATCGTAATGCGCGCAGTCGATTCCGAAGATCCGCAGTTCCCCCTCGACGTGCCGCCGCCAGAACGTCCGGAACGTGTCGGTGACCCCGTCGATCGGACCGCCGTCGGCGTCGAGGGTCGCGGCGAATATCGTCGCCGCGCCGGAATACACCGGCGCGTAGTAGTTCTCCAGCAATCTCACATTGTTGAGTGCCACACGCCGTACCCGCTGTACCAGATCCTCCAGTCGCGGACTGTCCACATCGTGTCCGACGCGGTCGTTGATCCGTTCCTCGATTCGCTCCTCGACGACGATCCCGCGATCACCGGTATCCACCTCGGAATCGAATTCCGGCGCCGCATCGATGATTCCGAGAAATTCGACGGCATGGCCGCGCCGCACGAGTTCACAGGCCACCGCGTGCGCCGCCGTGCCGCCGTGCGACCAGCCCAGCAGCAGGAAAGGCCCCTGCGGCTGGCGGCCGAGTATGCACTGCAGATAATCCTCGATCAGTGCCGGAAACGATTCCACCACCGCATCGCCGTCGATTCCGCGGGATTGGACGGCGTGCACGGGCCGGTCGGTCACATACTCGCCGAGCCACTGATAACACCAGCCCAGGCCGCCGCCGGGCGGCAGGCACCACAGCGGCTCCCGCGCGCCGGTGTCCTTCAGCACGAGTACCCGATCGAAATCCGACTCCCGGGCCTCGTTGTCGAAGCGGGTCGCGAGTTCGGCCACCGTCGAGGCTTCCAGGACCGTCCGGATCGGGATATCGACACCCAATTCCGACCGTATGCGGCCGACCAGTCGTGCGGCCTGCAGCGAATTTCCGCCGAGTTCGAAGAATCCGTCGTCGACCCCGACCCGTTCGACCGCGAGCACTTCGGCGAACAACGCGGCCAAACTCCGCTCACGTTCGGTGCGGGCCGCCCGATATCCCGTCTCGGCGACGAAAGCCGGTTCCGGCAGCGCCTTCCGGTCCAGTTTCCCGCTCGGTGTCGCCGGCAACTGTTCGACAACCAGGATCGAGGCGGGGACCAGGTATTCCGGCAACTGCGTCAGCAGATAGGAGCGCAGCGCGCCGCCGCTGCCGTGCCGGCCACCGGCGAGGACCGCGTAGCCGGCCAGCCGGACACCGGTCGCTGCGGGCCGGGCCACCACGGCGGCCTCGATCACGTCCGGATGCCGGGCCAACGCTCGCTCCGCCTCCCCGGGCTCGACCCGGAACCCGCGGATCTTCACCTGATCGTCGATCCGGCCGCGGAACACCAGTTCACCGATGGCGTTCCAGCGCACCAGATCCCCGGTCCGATACAGCCTGCCGCCGAGCCCGCCGAACGGGTCGGCCACGAATCGCGCGGCCGTGCCACCGGGCCGGCCGGCATATCCGCGGGCCAGCTGCGCACCGCCGACATAGAGTTCACCGACGACACCGAGCGGTACCGGCCGCAGCCGGGAATCCAGCACGTGGAACCGGGTGTTCCACACCGGCGCGCCGATCGGCACCTCGAACCGATCGGCATCGTCGCAGCGATGATCGGTGACCGCCACCGCCGTCTCGGTCGGGCCGTACAGATTGTGTACGTCGACACCCGGCAGCGACCGCACCGCGGTCGCCACCTCCGGCGACAGTTGCTCACCCACCGACAGGATCCGGCGCAGCGTGCGCAGCTCGCCGGCGGTGGCCCGCGCCGCGAACACCGACAGCATCGACGGCACGAAATCGGTGACGGTCACACCGTTTTCGGCGATGGTCCGGGCGAGGTACCCCGGATCCCGATGGCCGTCCGGGCTCGCCAGCACCAGCGTGGCCCCCGCCGCCGGCGGTACGAAGAACCCCCACAGCGAGACGTCGAACACGGTCGCGGTCTTCTGCAGATAGACGTCACCGGGCCCGATCCGGAAATGCGCGATCATCCAATCGATCTGATTCGCGATCGCGCCGTGCGGGACCACGACCCCTTTCGGCAGGCCGGTCGATCCCGAGGTGAACAGCACGTAGGCCGGATGGTCCGGCCGCACCGGGCCGGGCCGTTCCCCGGCCCCCCACTCGGCATCCGAGAATTCGGCCGGTGCCGGGACGTCGACATCGATCACCGGCACCCGGTCGACCACGACGGCGTCCCGGGTCGTGCTCAGCACGAGCAGCGGCCGGGCCGCCGCCACCATCGCCGCGACGCGCTGCGGGGGATGGTCGGGATCGATCGGCAGATAGGCCGCACCCGCCTCCAGAATCGCGTACATCGCGACGACCAGATCGATCGAACGCCGAATTGCCAACCCCACCACCGTTTCCGGCGCCACACCCCCGGCGGCGAGCCGGCGCGCCAGCCGCAGCACCCGGCCCCGCAATTCCGCGTAGGTGAGCCGGACGTCCCCGGACACCACCGCGATCGCCGCCGGATGTGCCGCGGCGGCCCGGCGGAAGCCGTCCGGCAGTGTCCGCGACGTCGTGTCACGGCCGGTGTCGTTCCACGCCGCGAGCAGTCGCCGCTCACCGTCGGACAGCAGTGCGAGCGAACCGATCGCACGATCCGGGGTGGCGAGCCCGCCGGCCAGCGCGGTCAGCAGATGGCCGAGCAGGCGTTCGATCCGATCGGCGTCGAACAGTTCGGTCGCGTACTCCGCGGACAGCTCGAGCCCGCCGTCGGGGGTGTCCACCACATCCAGCGCGAGGTCGAAGCGCGCGGAGTTCTCGAAGACGTCGATCGCCGCCACGGTCGCGGCCCCGAGCGCCATATCCCCGCTCCGGCCACGAGCCGGCTGCAGGCTCAGGCTGATCTGGAACAACGGATTGCGGCCGGGCACCCGCTCCGGCTGCAGCGCGTCGACAATCAGGCCGAAGGGAATGTCCTGCCGCTCGGTGGCGACGAGAACGGTGTCGTGGCAGCGCCGCACGAGTTCCGCGAAACTCGGATCACCGCCGGCATCGGTCCGCAGCACCACCGTGTTGGCGAAGAACCCCACCACCGGCTCCAACTCGGCCCGGGTACGGCCGGAGAAGATCGACCCGACGGTGAGATCGTGCTGCCCGGTGTACCGATTCAGCACGATCAGCAGCGCGGCCTGCAACACCGCCAGGAACGACACCCGGCCGTCGCGGGCATACCCGCGGGCCGTGGCGGTCAGCTCGTCCGGGAAGCGCCGCAGCACAGCGGCGCCGGCGCCGGTGTGCCGGAGCGTCCGCGGCCGATCGACCGGGAACTCGACGGTCGCCACCCCCGCCAGCGCTCCGCGCCAGTAGTCCACCTGGCGCTTCGTCTCGGCCGCGTCGAACCGGCGACGCTGCCACACCGCGTGATCGGCCGGCTGCACCCGCACCGCGGGCAACTCGACGGACTCGCCACGGCAGGCCGCCGCGTACAACTCGGACAGCTCCCCGGTCAGGATCCGCATCGACCAGCCGTCGGCGATGATGTGATGCGCCACGAGTACCAGCACGTGATCCGCCGGCGCCTGCCGCGCCAGGGCGATGCGGAACAGCGACCCGGCCGCCGGATCGAAGGACCGATTCACCTCCGCCGCGGCCCACTGCCGGATCCGCGCGCTGCCGACCTCGGTCACCGGCAGCGAGTGCGGCCGCGGCGGATCGATCACCTGCCGCGGCCGGCCGGCCACCTCGACGAATCGCGTCCGCAGCGCCTCGTGCCGGACCACCAGATCCTGCACCGCCCGCGTCAGCGCGGCGATATCGAGCGGGCCGGCCAGGCGCAGCACGACCGACATGTGATACGCCGACGACGCCGGATCCATCCGATGCAGGAACCACAATCCCTCCTGCTGATGCGTGCACGGCAGCGATTCGCCCCGCGCCACCGCCGTCACGGCATCGGCGACGGGCGCGGCCTCGCTCGCGTCCAGCAGTTGCGCGAGGTCACCGAGCACCGGCGTGCCGAACAGTTGCCGGGGACCGAGCTCGACGCGCAACTGCTCACCGATGCGGGCGATCAGCTGCGTGCCGTGCAGTGAGTTGCCGCCGAGGGTGAAGAAATTGTCACCGGCGCCGACCTCGTCGACCCCCAGCAGCTCCTGCCAGGTCCGCGCGAGCCAGCGCTCGGTGTCGGTGCGCGGCGGAACATGTTCGGCGGAAACGGCTTCCGGATCGGGCAGCGCGGCGAGGTCGAGTTTGCCGTTCGAGGTCAACGGCAGCGCCGCCAGCACCACGAACACCGTGGGAACCATATAGGCCGGCAAGCGTGCCGCCAGATGATCCCGCAACTGCGCGGCATCGGGCTCGGCGCCGCCGGCCGCCCCGGTCACATAGGCGGCCAGATAGGTGTCGTCCCGCATCAGCACCGCGCAGTGGGTCACGGCCGGATGGGCCGCCAGCGCGTGCTCGATCTCGCCGAGTTCGATCCGATAGCCGCGGAGTTTCACCTGGCGATCGACCCGGCCCAGGAATTCGACGACACCATCGGATCGCCACCGCCCCCGATCGCCGCTGGCGTACATGCGCTGTCCCGGCCCCGGCGCGAACGGGTCGGGCAGGAACCGCGTCGCCGTGAGTGCCGAACGATTGAGGTAGCCCAGCGCGACTCCGCTGCCGGCGATGTACAACTCACCCGCCGCGCCGATCGGCACCGGACGTAAACGCCTGTCCAACACGTAGATTCGATGATTCGGCAGCGGCGTGCCGATCGGCACCGGACCACTGAGCGGTGTCGCGGGCAGCGGATGACTCGTGCAGATCACCGTGGTCTCGGTCGGGCCGTAGGCGTTGTGGATCGCCAGACCGGGCCGGGCCCAGCGATTGGCCACGTCGGTGCTCAACACCGCGCCGGCGCAGAACAGCGCGCGCAGCGGGCCGCCGGCCAGCCTCCCCGGATCGAGCACACCGAGAATCGCCGGCGGGACGTAGGCGACGGTGATCCGCTCGTCCCACAGCAGCGCGGTGAGCGCCGCCGGATCGGTGAACGTGTGGTGTCCCGCGGCGATCAGGGTGGCGCCGGCCAGCAGGGTGGCGTAACAGTCGAAGACGGTCACGTCGAACGCCGGATTGGCGATCTGCGGAATCCGGTCGGCCGCAGTCAGTTTCAGCTGTTCGACGGCATTGCGGCAGTAGGCGTACGCGGACCGATGGGAGACCAGCACCCCTTTCGGCGCACCGGTCGATCCGGAGGTGTACATCAGATACGCGGCATCGTCGGCCGCCACGTCGACATCCGGTGGCGTATCCGGATATTCGGCGACACGGACCCGCGCCGCGGCGTCGTCCAGCCGCCACATCGGGATGTCCGGCGCCGATGCGGCGAGGTCGGCGGTGGTCAGCAGCAAGGCCGCCGCGGCATCGGTGACCTGAAACTCCAGCCGGGCCGGCGGATGCCGCGGATCCAGCGGCATCCACGCGGCCCCCGCCTTCATGATCGCCAGTTCGGCGGCGACCAACTCCGGCCCGCGTTCCAGCAGCACGGCGACGATCGCACCCGGCCCGATCCCGGCGGCGATCAGCATGTGCGCCAACCGGTTCGAGCGCCGCTCCAGCTCCCCGTAGGTCAACTCGGCGCCGCCGTGGCACCGGACCGCGACCCGGCTCGGGTCGTGCCCGGCCGTCACCCGATACAGCGGTCCCGAGATGTCGACCGCCCCCGCGACGGCAGCGCGCATGGCTCGCGTACCTCACTTTCCCACCGGTCACACGAGCAGGCGGTACTCGGCTCCACCACCGGCCGGACGCGGTCGTTCCGACGCTATCGGGCGCGGCCCCGGCAGCGCTGTCACGTGAATCGAGGACGGACCCGCCGCACCGGCGACGCGGAACCGACTGGATATCGTGACCACATGATCGAACGGCTCGCATGGGTGACAGCCCGGGACGCTCGGGGACGCGACGACGACGAACCGTTGGCATTGGCGGCGCTGCGCCGCAACGGCGTAACGGTCGACGTGCTCGACTGGGACGATCCCCGGGTGGACTGGTCACGTTTCGAACGCGTCGTCCTGCGATCGACCTGGGACTACACGGACCGGCTGCCCGAATTCCTGACCTGGCTCGACCACGTCGACCGGGTCAGCGACCTGGTGAACACGCCGGCGGCCGTCCGCTGGAACATCGACAAGCGATACCTCGCCGAACTGGATACGGCAGGCGTGCCGGTCACCCCGACCACCTTCGTCCACCCCGGCGCGACCGCCACCTTCCCCGCCGGCGAATTCGTGGTCAAACCTGCCGTCGGCGCCGGCAGCCGCGACGCCGCCGCCTACTGGCCCGACCAGACCGGGACCGCCGTCGAGCACATCGGCCGGCTGCACGCCACCGGCCAGACCGCCCTGGTGCAGCCACTACTGAAATCCGTTGCCACGGAAGGCGAATGGCCACTGATCTTCTTCGACGGACGATTCAGCCACGCCGCCGTCAAACGCGTCGAACTCCCCCGCGCGCGCACGATCGACGAGATGTTCGCGCCGGAGATCAACACCGCGCACACCGCGGCCGCGGCACAGATCGAAACAGCCCAAGCCGCAGTCGATCTCGTCTGCGACCGCGTCGGGACACCGACCTATGCCCGGGTCGACCTGGTCCGCGACGACACCGGCCGATTCTGCGTGCTCGAGGTCGAACTGATCGAGCCGTCGCTGTTCCTGCCGTACGCCGATCCCACCGCCACGGACCGACTCGTCGAAACCCTGACCGGCACCACGCCGTGATCGCACGGATCGGTCACCGAACGACCACAGTTCACGCCGGCCGCTTCGTTGTCCCCCGGTATCGGCCCGCCGCACCGAATACTGGACGCTCAGCAAGGCGCATTGCCCTCCGGCAGGCTTCCCCGGCCCTGTGACGGCCCCGGAAAGAAAGCGGCGACCATGACCGAGCGATCCACTGTGCACAGCGTGACCTACGACCTGCTGCGGACCCTGGAACTGACGACGGTCTTCGGTAATCCCGGCTCCACCGAGCAACCGTTCCTCCAGCAGTTCCCCGCGGACTTCACCTACGTCCTGGGCCTGCAGGAGGCGTCCGTGATCGCGATGGCCGATGCCTTCGCACAGGTCACCGGCAGGCCCGCACTGGTCAATCTGCACTCCTCGGCCGGCATGGGAAATGCGGTGGGCAACCTGGTCACCGCCTACCACGGCAATACGCCCCTGATCGTCACCTCCGGGCAACAGCACCGCGAGTTGGTGATCGGCGAGCCGTACCTCGCCAACCGGGAGGCCACCACGCTGCCGAAGCCGTGGGTGAAGTGGTCCTACGAACCGGCTCGCGCCGAAGATGTCCCCGAGGCCTTCATGCGCGCCTACGCCGAGGCCCGGCAGCCACCCGCGGGACCGGTCCACCTCTCGATACCGATGGACGACTGGCAACGACCGCTGCCCGGCTTCACCCGGGTCCGGACGGTCAGCGACCGCGTCGTCCCCGACCCCGAGCGGCTGCGCGTATTCGCCGACCGCATCACCGCCAGCCGCCGCCCCGCGCTGGTCTTCGGACCGGAGGTCGACCGGGCCGGCGGCTGGGACGCGGCCGTCGCGCTGGCGGAGAAACTGCGCGCTACCGTCTACGGTGCCCCGCTGCTGGACCGCGCCTCGTTCCCCGAGGACCACCCCCTCTTCGCCGGCCCGCTGGGCATGTCGGTGAAGACCGTCGGCGACCGGCTGACCGGGCACGACCTGGTGGTCGTGATCGGCGCCGAGGTGTTCCGCTACTACCCCTACGTTCCCGGCGACTACCTCCCCGAACACACCGAACTGCTGCAGATCACCGCCGATCCGGCGATCGCCGCCGCGGCACGGGTGGGCGACAGCCTGCTCGGCGATCCGAAATCGGCGATCGAACTACTCCTGGACCTGGTCGCACCGGGTTCGGCCCGCACCGCTCCCGAGCCGATGCCGCGACCGTATGCGCTGCCCGCGACCCCGAACACCCCGCTGACCCCGCCGGAGGTGTACGCGGCCCTGAGCAGGGTCCGCCCCGCCGACGCGGCCATCGTCAACGAATCGACCTCCACGATGGCGCAGCAGGTCGAGTGGCTCCCCACCACCAGGACCGGATCGTTCTTCGCCACCGCCAGCGGCGGAATCGGCTGGGGCACTCCGGCGGCCGTCGGCGTGGCACTCGCCGACCGGCACCGCGGAGTCACCCGCCCGGTCATCGGACTCATCGGCGACGGCTCGTTCCAATACTCCGTACAAGCCATCTACACGGCCGCACAACACAATCTGCCGATCGTCTACGTCGTGATGCGCAACGGGGAATACAGCGTGCTCAAGTCGTTCGCGAAACTCGAACACACCCCGGGCGTCCCGGGCCTCGACCTCCCCGGCCTCGACATCGCGGCACTGGCGCGCGGATTCGGCTGCCGCGCAGCCGATGTGACCACCACCGCCGACCTCGAACGAGAATTCACCACAGCCCTGTCCGCTGACACCCCCACCGTCCTCGTCGTCCACACCCGCCCCCAGGACGCGAATTTGTAGAATCCCCGACCCGAGGACCGAACCCGAGTGGATGCCGTCGAGGAGTTCGACGCTCTCAGACCGGACGGTGAGTCCGGTCGCCCCACGGTAAATTGCCACCGGGAATTCCCCTCGCGCACGGTGTGATTCGGTTGTCACCGGCGGGGTAGGCCGAGGATGCGGTGGGCGATGATGTCGCGCTGGATTTCGGAGGTGCCGCCGGCGATGGTGCCGGCGAATGTACGGGCGTAGCGGTTGAACCAGCTGTCGATGAAATCGTCCTTGTTCAGGGGGCTCAGCGGGCCGGTGAATCCGCTGAGCAGGCCGTCTGTTTCCCGGGCCGTGAGGGCGTGTTCGGATGCTCGCTGCATTCCCTCGGAGCCCAGCAGTTTGAGGATCGACATGCTCGCCGCGTCCTCCTTGCCGCGCGCGGCGGCGGCCAGGGTCCGGGAACCCAGGAGCCGGAGCGCTTGCAGGTCCATGGCCAGGGTTGCGAACCCGTCCTGTTCCGAACGGGTGGTCGGGGTGAATTCCTCCACCAGTTGCTGCATCTGGTCGGCGTAGGTCATCCACAGCATGGTGCGTTCGTGGCCGAGGGAGCCGTTCGCGACGCGCCAGCCGTCGTTCTCCGCGCCGATCAGGTTCGCCGCGGGGACCCGGACGTTGTCGAAAAACACTGCGTTGAAATCGAATTCGTCGATCGCGCAGAGAGAAGCGAAGGGGCGGCGGGTGATTCCGGGGGTGTCGGTGGGGATCAGGAGCACGCTGATGCCCCGGTGTTTCGGTGCGTCGGGGTCGGTGCGGACGAAGGTGAGCAGTACGTCGGCGTCGTGAGCGCCGGAGGTCCAGATCTTCTGGCCGGTCACCACGTACTCGTCTCCGTCGCGGACCGCGCGGGTGCGCAGCGATGCCAGATCCGAGCCGGCCTCGGGCTCGCTCATTCCCAGGGAGGCGGTGCGGTCCGCGCGCAGGATCGGCACGGCCCAGCGTTGTTTCTGTTCCTCGGTGCCGAACGTCAGCAGGGATGCCGCGATGATTCCGATGCCTTGTTCGTTGTAGCTCTGGATGATTCGGCGGCGGGCCAGTTCCTCGCGGTGGACGTACTGTTGCAGCACCGTCGCGTTCCGGCCGCCGAAGCCGTGCGGGTTGCCGGGTACCAGCCAGCCGTGGTCGAATTGCCGCCGCTGCCAGTGGCGGGCCCAGTCGGGCACGTGGGAGCTGGATCGGGACCGTTCCCGCGTTTCGGTTGCGGCGGGGGCGTATTCGTCCAGGAATGCGGCGAATTCGGCCCGGAATTCCTCGACTTCCGCGTCGAATGTCAGCTGCATCGGAACTCCTCTTCGGTCACCACGAGGTGATCATCGGGCGGTGGACTCGTTCTCCGGGACGACGCCGAAGGTGTTGTAGGCCATGGCTGCCAGGACGTATCCGCCGACGGTGAACACCAGATCCATCACCTGCTGTTCGTCGAGCCGCTGCTGTAATGCGGTCCAGGTTCGATCCGAGAGGCAGGAGTTCTCTTCGAGTTCGTCGACCGCGTCGAGCAGTAGCTGATCGAAGGGGTCGGCCAGGGTGCCGGCCGTTATTCCGGCGACCTCTGCGTCGGAGATGCCCGCCGCCGCGGCCTGGGGTAGGTGATGGGTCCAGTGGTAGGCGCAGGCGTTGCGGTGGGCCACCCGCAGCACCACCAGTTCCCGGATCCGGTCCGGCAGCGTGGACCGGAACATCAGGTACACACCGAAACCGAGGTATGCCTCGGTGAGATCCGGGTGGCGGACCAGCGTCGACATCGCGGTGCCGGAGCCCTCCGGGGTGCGGCGGTGGCGTGGGATCAGCGCGCGCAGCGCCTCGCGGGTGCGGTCGGTCCACTGCGCGGCGGGCAGCGGTGTCAGCCGCCACCGGGGCCGGGCCGCGAAATCGCCTGGGCCGGAAGTGTTTCGCATCAGGTGTTCCGTCCGCCGTTGACGCCGAGGACCTGGCCGGTGATGTAGCTCGCCTCGTCGGACACCAGGAACGAGCAGGCCGCGGCGAGGTCTTCCGGGCGGCCGGGCCGCCGCACCGGAGTACGCGCGGCATGCTCCTCGACCGTGCCACCGAACAGTCCGCGGTCGGCGGCGTCACGCATGTTGGGTGTGTCCACGAATCCCGGCGGCAGCGTGTTCACGGTGATCCCGGCCGGGCCCAACTCGAGTGCCAGCGCCTTCGTGAAGCCGACGAGACCGGCCTTCGAGGCGACGTAGTGGGTCTGGAACTGCTGCCCGGACTGCCAACTGGACGACGAGATGTTCACGATCCGCCCCCAACCCGCCTCGGCCATATCGGGCACCACGGCCTGACAGCAGTAGTACGGCCCCGACAGATTCACCGCGAGCATCCGGTCCCACAGGTCGTCGGTGATGTTCAGGAACTTCTTGAACGTGGCGATGCCGGCGTTGTTGACCAGCACCAGAATCGGCCCGCATTCCTCCCGGACCCGCTGCACCGCGGCGTTCACCTGGGCCCGGTCGGAGACGTCGATCCCGCCGACCGCGGTCGCCGCGTAGCCTTTCGCGCGGATTTCCTCGGCAACCTGTTCGGCGGCAACCGGATTCAGTTCCACGATGGCGACCGTGAAACCGTCGGCGGCGAGGCGGTGCGCGATCCCCCGCCCGATACCGGAACCGGCGCCGGTGACAATTGCTGTGCGTCCCATACGTTGTCCTTTGTTACTGTCCGGCCAGGCGGGCGACGACCGGGGCGAAGGCGTCGATCTCGCTCTGCTGCACGGTGATGTAGTTGGCGCCGAAGGTTTCCCGGCGCTCCCGCAGCCGGTCGGCGACCTCGTCGACGGTGCCCACCAGGACATTCGGATGATCGCCGAGCCCCTCGGCGGGCACACGCAGCATCGTCGCGATCCCGGCCAGGGTCGTCGCCGGGTCGCCGGTGATCGCGGTGAAGAACGGTGAGCTCTCGATCTCCAAGTCGCCGAAGCGATCTCCGGCGCCGTCGCGGATGAACCCGAGCCGCCGGACCGCCTCCTGCTGCGGGGTCCGGCCCGCGGCGTCGACGGGCTCGAACGGCACATTGTTGATCGAGGCGATATCCGCCTCCCGGCCGGCCAGCGACAGCACCCGTTTGCGGCTGCCGCCGATCAGGATCGGCGGATGCGGTTGCTGCACCGGCAGCGGCAGCCCCGCGTAGTCGCGGGCGGTGACGAAATCGCCCTTCAGGTCCAGGGGTTGGCCGGTGCTGTGCGCCTTGAACAGCGCGACGACCTCCTCCAGTTTCGAGATCCGGCGCGGCCCGGGTTCGAACGGGATACCCATGGCCCGGTATTCCGGTTCGCTCCATCCACCCCCGATGCCGAACTCCAGGCGGCCGTCGGACAGGAGGTCCAGTGTCGCAGCCTCTTTCACCAGCGCGCCGGGTACGTGGTAGTCCACATTGAACACCCGGCAGCCGACGCGCAGGGTGCTGGTCACCGCCGCGGCCACGGACATCGCCACGATCGGCGCCAGGTGCTGCGGCGGCCACATGGCCTCCTTCGCCGCCTGTCCCTTACCGAGGTAGTGGTCGGCGAGGAACAGGGTCGAATATCCGAGCTCCTCCACCTTCCCGGCGGTGGCCCGCCATTCGGCGGCCGTGGCCGCGCGGGTCGCCTGCACGGCGAAGCGGAACGGTTGTGTCATCTCGATACCTTCTTCACGGATGGCTCGGATCAGCGGGCGACGTAGCCGCCGTCCACCGGGATCGCCGCACCGGTGATGAACGACGACTCGTCACCGGCGAGAAACAGTGCGGCAGTGGCTGATTCGTTCGGCATTCCCCAGCGGTTCAGCGGTTGCGGCGGGACCATGCCGGCGGGCGGCGCGCTGTCCTCGGCACCGCCGGCGAGGCCGGTCCAGGTCATCCCCGGGCAGATCGCGTTGACGCGGATGCCCTGCTTCGCATAGTCGAGCGCGGCCGATTTGGTCATCTGCACAACGCCACCCTTGGACGCCGAGTACACCGCGAGGCTCTTCCAGCCGACCAGCCCGGACGCCGACGCGTTGTTGATCACCGATCCGCCGCCGGCGGCCAGCATCGCCGGGATCGCATACTTCATACCGAGGAACACCCCTTTGAGGTTCACCGCCACCACCGCGTCGAAGGCGTCCTCGCCGATCTCGGCCAACGGCGCCGGTTCGCCACTGAATCCGGCGTTGTTGAAGAGGATGTCCAGCCGTCCGAACGTGTCGACCGCGGCGGCGATCATGCCTTGTACGGCAACCGAATTCGCCACGTCGACCCGCACACCGATTGCCGCGGCGCCGATCTCGGCGGCGGTCTTCTCCTCGCGGCCGCTGATATCCGCGCACACCACCTTCGCCCCCTCCCGGGCGAACAGCAGGGCACTCGCCCGGCCGATGCCCGAGCCCGCTCCGGTGATCACCGCGACCTTCCCGGCGAGGCGGCCGCCGGGTTCCGATTCACTCATTTCGCAGTACCGCTTTCGTTCCTTCGGCATCGCGCCGATGTCCGCCGGTGGCGCCGAATCCGTCCGAGCTGCCCGGAATATGTTATGCAAGTGTCTAACATCGTGGATTCGGGACTGTCAAGGTACGCGGTGCGGCCTCTCCGGCAGGCCACGAACCCGCTACCGAGTGATAGGCGAGTGCCCAATGATAGATTCAGCATATGAACAACACCGTGGTAGACCGTGGCGGATGGCCGAAGGGGGATGCCCACCGGCAGGGGGCCCGCCGATGAGCGCGCCCCGACGGCGCCGCCGCGTCGACGACACCGAGACCCGGGACCAGCTCATCGCGGCGACCGCCGAGATCATGCTGGAGGAGGGCTACGCCGCCGCGACCTCCCGGCGGGTGGCCGCGAAGGCCGGCGTCCATTCGGCGCTGGTGCACTACTACTTCCCCACGATGGACGAACTGTTCCTGGCCGTGTTCCGGCGCGGCGCGGAGGCCAACTTCGCGCGCCAGCGGCAGGCGCTGACCTCCCCCTCACCGATGCGCACCCTGTGGGAGCTGTCCTCGGATCCGCACGGCACCGCGCTGCTGCTGGAATTCATGGCACTGTCCAACCACCGCAAGGAGATCCGCGCCGAGATCGCCGCGTACGCGGAGCGGTTCCGCGAGGGTCAGCTCGCGGCGCTCACCTTCATCCTGCACAGCCACGGCGTCGACCTGGAGACGGTGCCGCCGCTGCTCGTGTCGTTCCTGATCGCCAGCACCGCGCGCTCGCTGATCATGGAGACCGATCTGGGCGTCACGCTCGGCCACAAGGAAGCCCTCGCATTCGTCGAGGACTTCCTCGGCCGGTTCGAGGGAACGCCGGGCCGTACCGTCACTCTCCCCGAACGACCTGCCGCCGAATGAGATTCGTCAGAGCTGCGTCAGGACCGACTTCGTCTGCAGATAGGTCTCGATGCCCGCGCGGCCGTACTCGTAGCCCCAGCCGGACTGCTTGTAACCGCCGACGGGTACGGCGTGATCGAACACCAACTGGCAGTTGAGCGTGACCGTCCCCGACTCCAGCCGCTTCGCGAGGCGATGCGCACGGCCCAGATTCGTCGTCCACACGGTGGCGGCGAGGCCGTAGGTCGTGTCGTTGGCCATGGTCACGGCCTCGTCGTCGTCATCGAACGGCAGGACCGTCACCACCGGCCCGAAGATCTCCTGCTGGTACAGGCGCATACCGCGATCGACATTGGTCAGGACGGTCGGGTGCACGAAGTAACCCCGCCGGTCGAGCCGATGGCCGCCGGTGACCACCTCGACGCCGGCCTCCTTGCCCTCGTCGATGAAACCCATGACGCGGGTGAGCTGCTTCTGGCTGATCAGCGGCCCGATCGCGGCGCCCTCCTCCTTGGGCCCGCCGAGTTTCACGGTGTCGGCGACCTTGGTCAGCCCCTCGACGACCCGGTCGTAGACACCGCGCTGCACGAAGATGCGTGATCCGCAGATGCAGCCCTGGCCGGAGTGCACGAAGATGCCCATCGCCGCCATCGGGATCGCGGTCTTCAGGTCGGCGTCGTCGTAGATCAGCACCGGCGATTTACCGCCGAGTTCCAGCAGGACCTTCTTGAGGTTGCCGGTGGCCGCGTGCACGATCTGCTTACCGACCTCGGTCGACCCGGTGAAGGCGATCTTGTCCACGCCGGGGTGCGCGGCGAGCGCGGCGCCGGCGGTGTGGCCGTAGCCGGTGAGGACGGTGACGACCCCTTCGGGGACACCCGCTTCGGCGAGGATCTTCTCCAGCACCAGGGCCGACAGCGGCGTCTCCTCGGCGGGTTTGAGGATGCTGCTGCAGCCGGCGGCCATGGCCGGCGCGAGCTTCCCCCAGGCGATGAAGACCGGTCCGTTCCACGGAATGATCTGTCCCACAACACCATACGGCTCCTTGAGGGTGTAGGTGTGCAGGTCGGCGTGCGCGCCGGAGATCCCGCCGGTCATCTGCACGTCGTGCGCGTCGCCGTCGACCTTCGTGCACCAACCGGCGTAGTAGCGGAACAGTTCGGCGGAGGAGGGCATGATCGCCCGTGCCTGCGCCAGCGGCATACCGGTGTTGAGCGAGTCGATCTCGGCGAGGTCGTCGGCGTACTGCTCGATGAGATCCGCGACCCGCCACATGATCCTGGCCCGCTCGCTGCCGGGCATACCGCGCCAGACCCCGGAATCGAAGGCGGCCCGCGCCCGCGCCACCGCCTCGTCGACGGCCGCCGCCCCGCAGTCGGTGAATTCGGTGAGCTGTTCCTCGGTCACCGGATCGATGATCGGAACGACCTCGCCCGTACCGGGCCGCTTGCGTATCTCGTCCAGCACCCATTGCAGTGTCATCCGGATTCCTTCCTCGTCGTGGCACGCACGGAACGTGCGCAGGCGTGCACGCGGACACGTGCGACGCGGGGAGAGTGTGGCGATCGAGTCGCCGATGTGGTTGCGGCCGTTAATATTTCCACCGACGCACCGCACGGCGGGGTCCGCGGCCGGCCGAGATCGGCTCGCCCGGAGCACGCGACCCGATGCCGGACATCGACCTCCATCGTCTTATGCAAGTGTCTAACACTGAGATTCAAAGACTGTCAAGAGCCGGGTAAATGGTCCTCGATTCCCGCACATGCCATTATGCGACCGTATAATATTGTCGTGTTCCGATCCGGCCGGAGCCGTACCGGCCGTCGCACGACCCGAGCGCCGACCCGAGCCATGTCGAGCACGCAATCCGAGAGATTTGGGCGATCGCCATCCATGTATCGACAGCACCCTCGACCTGGAACATGCCGGATGTTAGACCTGTGCCACAGAAATTATGCACTCGCCCAGCAACGCGCGGCGGAGACCGCGACACCCCCGGAACATCCCATGACCGGTACCCGCGATCCGGGGCCGGGATCGGCCACGAGCGAACGGGTGATCGACGCTGCCCGGTACCCGATGGAAGAGGAGATTCGATGGCCGACCCGGCCGCCCACACCGCACAGCTCGTGCGGGACTACTCGGCATCGTCGCTCGACGTCGCCGCGCTGCTGTGTGATCGGCACCCCGCGCACGCCGTCGCGGCGCGCATCCTCGATGCGGATCTGACGGAGACCACGATCACCTACGGGCAGCTCGCCGAATCGTCACGCCGGTTCGCCACGGTCCTGGCCCGCCGTGGGATCGGGCCCGGCGACCGGGTGGCGACGCTGATGGGCAAGAGCGCCGATCTGCTCACCGTGCTGGTGGGGATCTGGCGGGTGGGCGCCGTCCACGTCCCGCTGTTCACCGCGTTCGCCGAGGCCGCGGTGACCGACCGGCTGCGCCGCGCCGGCACCCGGCTGGTGATCGGCGACGCCGACCAGCTGGACAAGATCGGCGCCGGCGACTGGGAGGTGCTCGAAACCGGGGCCGCGGCGGCCGAACTGGCCGGGGCCGAGGAATGGGAACCGGGATCGGTCGCGGTGGGTGGCGACGGTCCGCTGGTGCACATGTTCACCTCCGGCACCACCGGATCGCCGAAGGGGGTCGTGCATCCGGTGCGGTACCTCTCCGGCTGGCACAGCTATCTGGAGTTCGCACTCGGCGTCGGCGAGGGCAGCCGGTACTGGTGTGCCGCCGATCCGGGCTGGGCCTACGGCCTCTACGCCGCGATCGCCGCGCCGCTGGCCGCCGGGGTGCCGACGATCCTGCTGCGCGGCGGCTTCTCGGCCGACACCACCGTCGAGGTGCTGTCGCGACTGCGAGTGACCCACTTCGCCGCCGCCCCGACGGTGTACCGCGCGCTGCGCAACTCCGGCCGAATCCGGCACGGGGAGTTGAACATCGCGTGCATGTCCAGCGCGGGTGAACCGCTGACGCCGGAGGTGAACGCCTGGGCTACCGGCGCACTCGGCGGCCGGGTGCACGACCACTACGGGCAGACCGAGGTCGGCATGCCGATCGGGTTCCCGCACGACGCGTCGGTGGCGGTGCCGGTGACCGACAACGCGATGGGAGTGGCGCTGCCGGGATGGTCGGTGACGGTACTGGATCCGGACCGGGACGAGCCCGTCGCGCCGGGGGCCGTCGGACGGCTGGCCATCGTGGTGCCGGACAGCCCGCACATGACGTTCACCGCGTATGCCGACGGTGACGACCACGGCCGCTTCGTCGGCGCGGGCCGCTACTACCTCACCGGCGACACCGCGAGCATCGACGCCACCGGCGTGGCGCGGTTCTCCGCACGCGACGACGACGTGATCATCATGGCGGGCTACCGGATCGGCCCCTTCGACGTGGAATCCGTTCTGGCACAGCATCCTTCGGTCGCCGAGTGCGCGGTGATCGCGGCGCCGGACGAGGCCCGCGGCGAGGTCGTCGAGGCGTTCGTCGTCACCGCCGCCGACAGCCCCGTATCGCCGGAGGAGTTGCAGCAGTGGGTGAAGGACCGCTATGCGGCCCACGCGTACCCGCGCCGGATCCACTTCGTGCCCGATCTGCCGAAGACCCCGAGCGGCAAGATCCAGCGTGCCGAACTGCGCCGGCAGCGCCGCGCCGAGGCGCTCGGCGAAAGCGGTTCGCGGTGAACGGATCCGAGGTGCTGCACATCGATCGGCAGGGTCCGGTCCGGGTGCTGACGCTGAATCGCCCGGAACGCCGGAATGCGCTCGACGCCACCGTGATCGAGGCCCTCGACCGCGCGCTGACCGAGGCCGAGAACGATCCGGGCACGCGAGCGGTGGTGCTGCTGGGGGCGGGCCCGAGCTTCTGCGCCGGCGCCGATCTGCGGTATCTGCTGGCACTGCACGACCGCGGTGAGCCGCCGATCGCGTTCCTGCGCACCGTCTCCGAGCTTGCGACCCGGTTGGAGACCAGCCCACTACCGGTCGTGGCGGGGCTGCACGGCCATGCCGTGGCCGGCGGCATCGAACTGGCGCTGGCCTGTGACCTGGTGGTCGCCGCGGCCGGCACGCTGATCGGCGACGGTCACATCCGCAACAACCTGCTGCCCGCGGCCGGTGCGGCGGTGCGGATGCCGCAGCTGCTGGGGCACGCCACGGCGCGCCGGCTGGCGCTGACCGGCGAACTGCTCCGCGCCGACCGGCTGGCCGGCACCGGCTGGCCGCACGAGGTGGTGGCCGAGTCCGAGGTCGCGGCCACCGCGCGGCGGCTCGCGGAAACCCTTGCCGCCGTGCACGGCCCGGCGCAGACCGGATACAAGCGGCTGCTGGCCCGGACACCCACCCTGCCCGCCGAGGACGCGCTCGCACTGGAACTGGCGGCGTTCGAGGCACATTGGGCCGCGCACGACGTGGCCACCGCGCTACGGGAATTCGTCGCGCGCCCCGCCGATTCCCGATCGGAGCAACCCGCATGACCCGCTTCACCGATCAGGTCGTCCTGGTGACCGGCGGCGGCCGGGGCCTCGGTGCGGCGATGGCGCATCGTTTCGCCGCCGAGGGCGCGACGGTGGTCATCGGCGACATCGACAAGAACGCCGCTGCCGCTACGGCAGCCCAGCTGTGTGCCGAATTCGACCGAACCGCCGAAGGAGTCGGCCTCGATGTGACCGATTCGGCCAGGGTGACCGGCTGGATCGACGACGTCGCCGACCGCCACGGTCGCCTCGACGTGCTGGTCAACAATGCCGGAATCATCCGGGACAACCGGATCACCGCGATCAGCGACGCGGATTGGCATGCGGTGGTGGATGTCTCGATGACCGGCAGCTTCTTCTGCGCGCGAGCGGCGATCCCGCACATGCGGGCCCGCCGCTACGGCCGCATCGTCTCGTTCAGTTCGATGAGCTGGCGCGGCAACTACGGCCAGGCCAATTACGTCGCGGCCAAGGCGGGCATCGTCGGCCTGACCCGCACCCTCGCGCTGGAGACCGCGCGCGAGGGCATCACCGCCAACGCCATCGCCCCCGGACTGATCGCGACGCCGATGCTGGCCTCGATGAACGCCGCGGCGCGCGACAAGCTGATCGGCAAAGTGCCGCAACGCGTTACCGGGCAACCGGCCGACATCGCCGAGGCCGCGGCCTTCCTCGCCTCCCCCGCCGCCGGATACATCACCGGCGTCGTCCTCGACGTGGACGGCGGGCTCGGCATCGGCTCCTCGATTCGCTGACCGGATATCCGACTCTCATGACACAAAGGAGTGCATACCAGTGACCAGTTCCCCTCCCCCGGTGACGATTCCCGAACGGCAGGTACCGATTCCGGCCGGTCTCAGCGAGATCGCGCAGTCGGTCATCGGCATGGGTAATGCCCTGCCCGAAAAGCCTTGGCCGCCTTTGGAAGACCGCGAGGCAGTGCAGGGCTACATCGACGACATCCTGGCGATGATCCCCGAAGGCGGTGCGGCGCCGATGGTGTCGTCCGTCTTCGGCTCGGCAGAGACCGGCGTGCACAGCGAGACCGAACGGATCGAGCTCGGCGACTTCGGTGTCTGGCAGGCCGTTCCCGACGGCGTCGCCGAGGACGATCCCCGGGTCTACCTGGCCCTGCACGGCGCCTGGATCTACGGTGCCGGTGAGCTGTCCCGGCTCGGGGCGATCATGACCGCGGGTATGGTCGGCGCCCGGACCTGGGCCGTGGACTACCGGATGCCCCCGTTCCATCCCTACCCCACCCCGCTGGACGACTGTCTCGCCGCCTACCGCGCGCTGCTGGAACATCACCGGCCCGAGGACATCATCATCGGCGGGGTGTCCGCCGGCGGAAACCTCACCGCGGCAACCATTCTCCGCGCTCGCGACGAGGGGCTGCCGCTGCCGCGCGCGGCCGTGCTGACCACTCCGGTGACGGATGTGACCAAGGCCGGCGACACCCATCACACCAACACCGGGCTGGATGTCTCCTACAGCGCGGACCAGCTCGAGACCGTCTTCGCGCTCTACACCGACGGTCACGACCGCACCGACCCGTACGTCTCCCCGCTGTTCGGCGACTACACCGCGGGTTTCCCGCCCGCGATCCTGACCAGTGGCACCCGCGACTTCCTGCTCTCCGACACCGTGCGCCTGCACCGGAAACTGCTCGACGCCGGAGTGCCTGCGGAACTGCACGTCTGGGAGGCGGCGCCGCATTTCATGTTCCTCGGCATGGCGCCGGAGGATCAGGACCGCTCGGCACAGATCCGCCGGTTCTGCGACCGGCAGTGGGGGGTAGCGGCGTGAAACGAAATCCGTTGCAGCGCATGCTCGATTCGCTCACACCGAAGTATCCGCCGGCGCTCACCAAGAAGGTGACCGTCACCCGCAATCTGCGGGTACCGATGCGCGACGGAGTGGAACTGGTCGCCGACCACTGGGCACCGGAGTCCGGTGGCGAGGGCCTGCCGACCGTCCTGATCCGCACCACCTACGGCAGCCACACGCTGACCACCACACCGATCATCCGGCCCATCGCCCGGCGCGGATTCCAGGTGCTGGTCACCAACTCCCGCGGCACCTTCGGCTCCGGCGGAACCTTCGACCCGATCCGCAACGAACGCGAGGACGGCCTCGACACCCTGGATTGGGTGCTCGGACAACCCTGGTTCGGCGACGCGATCATCCTCTACGGCCCCAGCTACCTCGGCTACACCCAATGGGCCGTCGCCGACAAGGTGCCACCGCAGGTCAAAGCCATGATCCCGATCCAGAGCGAGTCCGCGGTCATGCTGGATTTCCTCCGCCCGGACGGCTTCGCACTGGAAACCCCGTTCCTGTGGAGCTTCGTCACCGACGGCCAGGAACATCCGCTCGCGCTGCTCAAGCATCCCGGCCTGGCCGGACGGCGCAAGATGCTCCGGCTCATGCGGGAACTGCCGCTCGATCAGGCCGACCGGCGCGCCGTCGGTCACCGCGTCGACTTCCTGCAACACTCCCTGGCCCACGATTCCGAATCGCCGTTCTGGGCACCCGCCGATCACAGCGCGCGCGTCGCCGACGTGACCATCCCGGTCAGCTCCATCGCCGGCTGGCACGACTTCTTCCTGCCCGGCCAGCTCCGCGACTTCAAGGCCCTGCAGGCCGCCGGCCGCCCGGCCCGGCTGACGGTGGGCCCGTGGGCGCACAGCATGACCGCCGCGCCGATGGAGATGGGCATGCTGGAACTGCTGGACTTCGGCATGGCCCACGCGCGCGGCGAGCAACCCACCGAGCGGGAACCCGTGCGACTGTTCGTCCAGGGCGCCCGCGAATGGCGGGATTTCCGCACCTGGCCGCCGGAAGGCTATGCGCCGCAACGATTCCACCTGCAACCCGACGGCGGCCTGGCGACCGAGCCCCCCGCCGAATCGGCCCCGGACGGCTACCGCTACGACCCGGCCGACCCCACCCCGGCCGTCGGCGGCTCCCGGTTCCAGTTCAACACCGGCAGCGTCGACAACACCGAACTCGAGGCCCGTCCGGATGTCCGCACCTACACCACCCCGCCGCTGGAACATGCCGTCGAGGTCATCGGCGAGGTCGAGGCCGAGATCTGGTTCCGCTCGAGCCTGCCGTATGCGGACGTGTTCGTGCGGGTCTGTGATGTCAACGCCGACGGCCGTTCCTTCAACGTCACCGACGGCCTGACCAGCCTCACCGACGCCGACCGCGACACCTGCGCGACCGTGAAACTGTTCGCCACCGCCTACCGGTTCGAGCCGGGCCACCGCATCCGCGTCCAAGTCTCCAGCGGCGCGTTCCCCCGCTACAACCGCAACCCGGGAACCGGCGAACCACGCGGCCGCGCAACACAATTGCGCCCCGCCGACCAGACCGTCCACCACGACCCGGCCCGACCCTCGGCAGTGATCCTGCCGATCCGCCGGGACTGACGGCAAACATCCGCGGCATCCGGGTGTTCCCCGACGACATCCTCATCGCCTGGGACACCCGCCTGCCGATCGCATACCTCCGCGACCGGCAACCCTACCACTCCCCGCCGAACCCGTTGCCGCCCTTCCGGATACGGTTCCGGCTGGGCGGCAGGCCGGTGGTGAACGCCTCGGCACGGGTTACTGCTTGCGCGTGTAGCCGGCGATGATGACGCCCTTGGTGGTGGTGACGCTGCTGGTGAGGTCGAACTCGGTCAGTGGGGCGGGGCCCTGGAACAGCCGCGTGCCGGAACCCAGGGTGAGCGGGTGGATCAGCAGCGTGTAGTCGTCGACGAGGCCGGCGGCGTGCAGGTCGCGGACCAGTGCGACGCTGCCGATGATCGTCAGGTCCCGGCCCGGCTCGGCCTTGAGTTCTGCCACCGTCTCGGCGGCGTCGCCCGACAGCAGGATCGAGTTCTGCCAGGCGTCCGCGTTCGCCAGGGTCCTGGAGGCGACGTACTTGGTGGCCGCGTTCATGTGCGTGGTGAACGGGTTGTCGTCGGTACGGGTGCCCCAGGCGGTGATGAAGTCGTTCCAGGTCCGGTGTCCGAACAGCATGTCGGTGGGATTGGCCATGCCCTTGCCCATCTCGTGGCCCATGACCTGGTCGTTGTACTTGCCGCCCCAGCCCCCGTGGGTGAAGCCACCGCGGGTGTCCTCGTCGGGGCGGCCGAGGCCCTGGACGACTCCGTCGAGGGTGACGGACAACGTGGCGTTGATCCGGCGCATGATCATGCTCCCTTGCTCCTGCGGACCGCTAGTCCGCGGCCCGTGCACCCTCTACACGAAGAGCCATCGGTGAAATCGACACCTACGCCGAACTTTCTCCCACCACGATCGCCGACCCCGCGGTCCGGCCCCACCGGCCGCGCACACGGTGCCGACCCTCGGATTTCACACCGCCGCAAGCGTTTTGCGCTCCAGGAACTCCTCCAGACCCGCCACACCCATTTCCCGGCCGATGCCGGACTGTTTGTAGCCGCCGAAGGGAGCGTCGGCGTGAAAGTAGTTGCCGCCGTTGATGGCGAAGGTGCCGGTCCGGATGCGGCGGGCCACCGCGAGGGCGCGCTGCTCGGTGCCGAAGATGCCGCCGGACAGGCCGTAGGCCGAATTGTTGGCGATGCGGACCGCGTCATCGTCGTCGTCGAAGGGGATGACCGCGAGGACCGGGCCGAAGACTTCCTGCTGGGCGATCTCGCTGTCGGGGTCGACGCCGGCGAGCAGGGTCGGGGTGTAGAAGTAGCCGGGATCGACCTTCCGGCCGCCGGTGACCAATCGCGCACCCGCCGCGACCGCGCGCTGGACCATGGCGTCGACCTTGTCGCGCTGGCGTTCGCTGATCAGTGGGCCCATATAGGTTTTCGGGGCGGCCGGGTCGCCGGATCGGACGCGTGCGAAACTCGCGGCGACGAGCTCCACGATTCGGTCGTGATCCTTGCGGGGGACCAACAGGCGCGAGGTGAGGGCACAGCCTTGGCCGGCGTGGATCGTGATGCCGAAAGCCGCGAACAGCGCGGACTTCTCGTAGTCGGCGTCGTCGAGCAGGATCAGCGCGGATTTGCCGCCGAGTTCCAGGAACACTCGCTTGAGGGTGTTACTGGCGGCCGCCATGATCGTGCGGCCGACCGCGGTGGAGCCGGTGAAGCTGACGACGTCGACGTCGGGGTGGGTGGTCAGCAGTTCGCCCAGTGCCACGTCGGCCGCGGACACGACATTCACCACGCCTGCCGGAATGTCGGTGTGGCGAGCGATCAACTCTCCCAGTGCGAGGGTGACCAGCGGGGTGTCCGGCGCCGCCTTCAGGACGACGGTGCAACCGGCGGCCAGCGCGGGGGCGAGTTTGGCCAGCGCGAGCTGGGTCGGGTAGTTGTAGGCGACGATCGCCGCGACGACGCCCGCCGCCTCCTTCTCCACCCACCGCCGGTGCTGCCGGCCGTTGAATTCGACGGTGCCGAGGTCCTCGGTCATCGAATAGTGCGGCAGCAGATCGGCATAGTAACGGACGATCTTGATCGGATCCTCCAGTTGACCGGCGTGGGTGAGCATCCGGGTGGAGCCTACTTCGGCGATGGTCAACTCGCGCAGTTCCTCCAGGTTGTCGATCAGGGCCCGGTGGAACTGGTCCAGGCAGTGCGCCCGGAATTCGGGGTCGGTCGCCCACGTCGTCTCGTCGAAGGCGCGGCGGGCGGCCGCGATGGCCGCATTGCCTTGTGCCGGTGTGGCATCGGGCGCGTAGCCGACGATCTCACCGGTTGCGGGGTTCGTCGAGGCGAACGTGCCCTCGGCGGTCACCAGCCGGCCATCGATCAGTAGTCGCCGGGTGGCCGGGTCCGTGCCGGTGGGCATGTGCGGTGCGGACATTGCGTATCTCCTCGTTGAATTTCGCTGACGTACAACGCCTTCGGCGGCGCGGCGTGGCGACTGCGGGTGGAGCTCCGGACTCGTTGCGTCACTTGAGCATTGCGCCGGCGTCGACCGGGAGTGCGACGCCGGTGATGTAGCGGGCCTCGTCGGAGGCGAGGAACAGCACGGCGTCGGCGATGTCCTCGGGTTCCAGCCACGGTGTCGGCAGGACGTGGGTCTGCTGGGAGGCGACGGCGAAATCGTCGATGGTGGGGTCGGCCAGATCCGGGCGGAACATGCGGTAGGTCGGCTCGTTGAGCGTCATCGGGGTGCCGACCTGGCTGGGGCAGACCGCGTTGACCCGGATGTTGCGCTGTCCCATCTCCAGGGCCAGCGTCCGCATCAGGCCGATCACACCGTGTTTCGCGGCGATGTAGTGGCCGATGTACTCGGCGCCGCGCAGGCCGCCGCAGGAGCTGGTCAGGACGATCGAGCCGCCGCGTTTGCCGACGATGATGTGGCCGATCGCGACCCGGACCGACACCCAGACGCCGGTCAGGTTGACGTCGATCATGTCGCGCCAGGTCTTCTCGTCCATGCGGTCCAGCCGGGCGCCGTCGCTGGCCAGGCCCGCGTTCGCCACGATGATGTCCAGGCGGCCCAGTTGTTCGACGCCGTGGTCGACCACCGCCTGCATGGTGTCGAAGTCACGCACGTCGGCCTCGACGGCGACGATGCGCCGGCCGAGCGCCTCGACCCGGGCCACCGTTTCGGCCAGATCGTCCGGGGTCGACATCGGAATCTTCACGCCGTCGAGCTGTTTGCAGACGTCGACGGCGATGATGTCGGCCCCCTCCTGAGCCAGCCGCACCGCGTGCGCTCGGCCCTGTCCGCGCGCCGCACCGGTGATGAAGGCGACCTTGCCCTCGACTCTTCCAGCCATCCGACTACTCACTTCCTGATCCGACCTTCGACCGGCGCGGGTACACCCGTCGCGAACCGGTCCCCCGGCGCGAGCCTCGGCCCCACCGGCTTGATTCGGCACATGCATAACGATAAAGAGCGAAAGTGCCCCGTACTGCCGCGAGAACAGCAGCATTATTTATGCAAGTGTCTAACATCGGCGAGCCGATACTGTCAATCGGACGATGCCGCACGCCAGGGCGTCAGCACGATCTTGCCGCGCGCCTGCCCCGATTCGGCGATCCGGTGGGCGTCGCGCACCTCGTCGAGCGACATCACGCGATCGATCCGGATCCGCAACCGGCCGGCCTCGGCCAATGCGCCGATCGAGGCGAGGTCGGCCGAGGAGGGCCGGCCGTTCACCCGCCGGTGCCGCGGATCGGATCGCGCATCGGAATCGCGGGTGGCGATGTAGCGGCCGCCGGGCCGCAGCAACCGCAGCGACCGCTGACCGTAGTCGCCGCCGACCATATCCAGCACGACATCCACTTCGCCTGCGGCGGAACCGAAGTCGGTCACGGTGTAGTCGATCACCGCCGCCGCGCCGAGGGCGCGCAGCAGGTCGTGGTCGACGGCACGAGCGGTGCCGATCACGTGCGCACCGCGCAGCGCGGCGAACTGGACGGCCAGGTGGCCCACCCCACCGGCGGCGCCGTGGATCAGGATGCGCTCGCCGGCGCGCAGGCCGGACAATGCCAGCGCCTGCCATGCGGTCAGCCCGGCCGTCGCCAGCGCGGCCGCCCGGAGGTGGTCCAGGTTCGGCGGTCGCCGGGCCAGCCCCTCGGTGCGGGCGAGGACGTATTCGCTGTAGGCGCCGGTGGGGCTGGGAACCATGCCGAAGACCTCGTCGCCCGGCCGGAACGCCTCGACCGCGTCGCCGATCTCGACGATCGTGCCGGAAACATCGAAACCGACCGGGAAAGGCGGCTTTCCGACCGCCGGCGCGCTGCCGGACCGCATTTTCCAGTCCACCGGATTCACCGACGTGGCGTGCAGGTGGATCAGCACCTGTCCGGCGCGCGGGACCGGCCGGGGGACCTCCACGGTCGCCAGCACCTCGGGACCGCCGAACGCGGTATGACGGATCGCTCTCATACCGTCGATTCTGCCTCAGCGGACCGCCGCCCGGTACAAAAATTTATGCTATCGCCGAACAACTATTGGCTGCTACAGTCGGTCACTGACCTCGTTCAGACGGCATTCACCAGTGCCTATTGACCTCGAACTCCCAGCAATGCTATGCATTCGACCAACTTGATGACGAGCGGTTCGATCGGCAATCGCGGATCCGGCGGGACGGTTCACCGCCGCAGCGCGTCGGCGCCCGATCGGGATCGGCAGAGGAGACCTCCATGACCAACGACGACCTGGCCCGGTTGCGCCGCGACGTCCGGTATCTGATGGACCGCACCGCGATCCTCGACTGCATCGCGGCCAACGCACGCGGCTGCGACCGGCACGACGTCGAATTGCTCGGCAGCGCTTACCATTCCGACAGCTGGGATGTGCACGGCAACCAGGTGACATCGGGGCCGGACTACGCCGCGTTCATGAACCCGATCCACGACAACGCGGCCCAGGCCCACACCCACAACATCACCACCCACGCCTGCGAGATCGACGGGGACACCGCGCACGCCGAAAGTTATGTGCTGGTGGCCCTGCTCGCCCCCGACGCCGAGACCTCCACCATCCTCGGCGGACGTTACCTCGATCGGCTGGAGCGGCGCGACGACGTGTGGCGACTGTCGGTCCGGCGCTGCACGGTCGAATGGGTGCTGACCGGCAATGCCGCGCTGCTGGCCATGGAGGGCTTCAAGAAGCAGCAGTACTCGAAGGGCACGCAGAACACCGACGACCTCTCCTACCGGCGGCCGCTGAAGGTCGACAGCCCCAGCGAAATCTGGTGACGGCGCACCGGGAGAGGAGTTGCGAATGTACGACATGCCGGACGAAATCCGCGTCGAGGCCGACGGCCCGCTGCGGATCATCACGCTGAACCGGCCGGACCGGCTCAACGCGGTGAACGACGATCTGCACCACGGGCTTGCGACGCTGTGGCCGCGACTGTCGGCGGACCGCTCGGCCCGCGTCGCGGTACCGACCGGCGCCGGCGCCGCCTTCTCCGCCGGGGGTGATTTCGCGTATCTCGAAGAGCTGCGCCAGGATTCGGAGCTGCGGGCCCGGAGCATCGCCGACGGCCGCGAACTCGTCCTGGGCATGGCCCGGTGCCGCATCCCGGTGGTGACCGCCGTCAACGGTCCAGCGGTGGGCCTCGGGTGCAGCCTGGTCGCGCTCAGCGACATCGTCTACATCGCCGAGACCGCGCACCTGGCCGACCCGCACGTGCGGGTGGGTCTGGTGGCGGCCGACGGTAGCGCACTGGTCTGGCCCCTGCACACCAGCCTGCTGCTGGCCAAGGAATACGCCTTCACCGGTGCGCGGATCTCCCCCACCCGGGCCCGGGAGCTGGGGCTGGTCAACCACATCGTCGCCGATCCGGTCGCCGAGGCAACAGCGTGTGCCGAACGGATTCTCGGCCTGCCGCAGCAGGCGGTGGAGAGCACCAAGCGGCTGCTGAACCTGCATCTGGAACGCGCGGTTCTGGCCGCGCTCGACTTCGCGCTCAGCGCCGAGGACATGTCGTTCCAGAGCAACGACTTCCGCACCATCGTGGCCCGGTTGACCGGCGCCGCAACGGAAGTCTGACCGACTCGGGAAAGGCGGATCGGCCGTTGTCCGGTATCGAGGACCCGACCGAGGTGAGCGTCACCGAATTCCGTGTGGCGCTGCGACTGTGGCTGGACGAGCACGACCTCTCCCCCACCGGGGACCGTTCCCGCGAGGCCGAGCTGGCCCAGGTGTCGCGGGTGCGCCGGGCGCTGTACGACGCCGGCTGGATGCGGTACGGCTGGCCCGCCGAGGTCGGCGGACTCGGCGGGCCCGCGCTGCTGCGCGCGGTGGTCGGCGAGGAGGTCGCCACTCGCGGGCTCGCCGAGCCCGGCGCCTATTCGATGATCGAGGTGCTGGCGCCGACGATGATCTCCTATGCCGCACCGGAACTCGCCGCCGAGATGGTGCCGCGGTTGCTGTCCGGCGCCGAACACTGGTGCCAGGGATTCTCCGAGCCCGGCTCGGGCAGCGATCTGGCGTCGTTGTCGACCCGCGCGCGGCGGCGTGGCGGCGACTGGGTGATCGACGGGCAGAAGTTGTGGACGGGTCTGGCGCAGTTCGCCACTCGCTGTGTGGTTCTGACGCGCACCGCACCGGGCCACGGCGGCATCACGGCGTTCTTCGTCGATATGGACACCCCCGGCATCACGGTGCGGCCGTTGCGGACCATGCACGGCGTCGACGACTTCGCCGAGGTGTTCTTCGACGACGTGATCGTGCCCGCCGACCGGATGCTCGGCAGGCCCGGTGACGGCTGGCAGCTGGCGATGGATCTGCTTCCGCACGAACGGTCCACGTGCTTCTGGCACCGGGGTGCGCACCTGTTCACCCGGTTGGACCGGCTGATCGCGCGCACGACACCGGTCGACGACGCCGAACTCGGCGCCGCGTATCTGGCGTTGCACACCCTGCGGTGCCGTTCCCGGCTCACCCAGTCGCGGCTGGCGGAGCACGGGCGGCTGGGCCCGGAGACATCGATCGACAAGGTGCTGCTCGGGACCGCCGAACAGACACTGTTCGACACGGCCCGCGACCTGCTGCCAGGGGAAGTGGAACTGAACGACGGCGAGTGGCGCACGGAATTCCTGTACTCGCGCGCCGCGACCATCTACGGCGGCACCTCGGAGATTCAGCGCAACATCATCGCTCGCCGGCTGCTGGACCTGGGAAAGGATTGATCGTGGACGGCCCCGAACTCGCACTGCTCGCCGGCACGCTCCGCAGGACCATGGCGACGACCTCCGGTCCCGCGCTCGACCGGGCCCTGTACCGCCTCGGCTGGCCCGACATGCTCGTAGAGATTCCGGAAATCGCTGTGCCACTGGTCTTTCGGCTGCTCGGCGAGACCGGCGCGCAGGCCTCCGTCCTCAACGACGTGGTCCGGCACGCTGCCGGTGCACCACTGCCGGGCGAGGCGGTGCCGTTGCCGTTCGCCGGTGGCTCCTGGGTGGTCTGGGAGCGTGATGTCGAAACCGTCTCCACCACAACATTTTCCGTCGTCGACCGGGAGTTGCCCCTCCGGCGGACCGGCACCGGCGAGCAACCCCCGCTCGCCGCCGGCCGGCGCGCACTGGGCTGGTGGCTGATCGGCGCCGGTCGTGCCATGCTCGCGCTGGCTCGGCAACATGCGTTGGACCGCAAGCAGTTCGGCCGTCCGCTCGCCTCCTTCCAGGCGGTGCGGCACCGGCTGGCGGAGACCCTGGTCGCACTCGAGGGCGCCGAGGCCACGATGCACACCGCCGGCGACGAGTTCGGCGCGATGCTGGCGAAGGCCGCGGCCGGGCAGGCCGCGTCGACCGCGGCCCGGCACTGTCAGCAGGTGCTCGGCGGCATCGGTTTCACCGACGAACACGATCTGCACCGGCACATCCGCCGGGTTCTGGTGCTGGACGGATTACTCGGCAGCTCCAGAGAACTGACCCGGCAGGCGGGTGCGTCGATCCGTACCCGAGGCAGCGCCCCACGCCTGGCACAGCTGTAGCGCCACCGATCGCACGAGAACAGAGTGAAAGCAACCATGACCACCGCAGACAACGATGCCCGCCGGCAACCCGGTTACCACTTCGACCGGCACACCCCGCACTATCGCGAACAGTTCACCGCGATCGCCGACGAGATGACGAGCCGGTGTCCGATCGCCTGGACCGACACCTACGGCGGACACTGGGTCGCCGCGGGCAATCGGGAGGTCTTCGAACTCGCCCGCTGCCCACACGTTTCCAACGACAACGACGTCCACGGACAGCGACGCGGATACCGCGGTATCACCATCCCGCCGCCGCCACGGGCCGGGCTGACCCGCGGCGGGATTCTCGAGATGGACGATCCCGAGCATCGCGAATTGCGTTCCGTGCTCAACCCCTATCTGTCGCCGGCGGCGGTGCGGCGCTGGGTACCTTTCATCGACGAGGTCGTCCGGGCCTGCCTCGACGAGCGGATCGCCGGGGGGACCATCGATTTCGTCGACGACCTGGCCAATATCGTGCCGGCCGTACTCACGCTGGCCATGCTGGGAATTCCGCTGCGGAACTGGCGCCTCTACAACGAACCGGCGCACGCGTCGGTGTACACACCGCCGGATTCGCCGGATATGGCGCGGGTGGAGGAGATGCTGCAGGTCATGGGTGGCGATCTGCTCGCGAATTACCATGCGGTCAAACAGGATCCGCGGCCGGGGCTGCTCGATGCGGTGGCCCGGTCCACGCTCGCGGGTGCGCCGATCTCCGATCTCGAGGCACTGGGCATGCTGACGCTGATCATCGGCGGTGGTTTCGACACCACCACGGCCCTGACCGCGCATGCGCTGGAATGGCTGTCCGAGCATCCCGCCGAACGCGAAACCCTGAGCCGGGAACGGGATCGGATGCTGGATCCCGCGACCGAGGAGTTCCTGCGGTACTTCACCCCCGCGCCGGGTGACGGCCGGACCATCGCGGCGGACTGCGAGGTCGCCGGTACGCGTTTCGCCGAGGGCGAGCGGCTCTGGTTGTCCTGGGCCATGGCCAATCGCGACCCGGCGGTGTTCCCCGAGCCCGGCACGATGGATCTGGAACGAAAAGGCAACCGGCACTACAGCTTCGGGCTCGGTATCCATCGCTGTATCGGCTCGAACGTGGCCCGCACCGTGTTCAAGCGGATGCTGTCGGCCGTGCTGGACCGGATGCCCGATTTCCGCTGCGACCCGGCCGGCACCGTTCACTACGAGACCATCGGCGTCATCCAGGGTATGCGGCATCTGCCGGCGAGTTTCACCCCCGGCGCTCCCCTGGGTGCCGGGCTCGACGAGACGCTGGAGCGGTGGGAGCGGATCTGCGGTGACCAGCGGCTGGCCGAGCCGGTCACCGCGCACCGGGACGCCGTATAGATCCGGCCGCACGCAGCGCGGGTCGACCGCAGCACCTGCACCGGGTTACACATCACCAACAATGTATTGTTAGCGATGTATTATCCGTCGAGCCGGGGAGTTCGCCCCGGAACAACAGTTCCGGCCTGCCCGGTGTGGCGCCGCTGCTGCGGAGGAGTCGTGTTGACAACAGCTGAAGCTCGAACGCGTTTCCGGACCATCGCGATGGTGATCGCCGCGGTGACGATGAGCGGCCTGACCGCGGCCTGCGGAAGTACCTCGACGCCACCACCGGCACCCGCCGCCACCGCCACGACACTGGGCGTGCAGCCCGATCGGCAATTGCACGAGCGGGTCGCGATCAGCGAGTTGCCGGTGCCGCCGACGGCCCCCACCGACGACGCCGGATCGTGTACCGAGGCGGTGAACCCGCATCGGACCGGCTGCGTGACGGCGCAGTGGGGTGGCCTGGGCGCGACCGGGTTCTATCCCGACAGCAAGTTCACCCTGGTGGGCGTCCGGTTCGCGGGTGCGCCGGCGGCGCCGGACCCGGCCGCGATCTACTCCGGGCAGCAGGTGCTGCTGGTCCGGACCGACGGCGGCACCTTCGCCGACGGCGACGGGTGGAAATGCCTCTCGTGTGTGCCCGCGGCCGACGAACTGGGCGTGGACACCTCGCAGTTCACCTATCCGATCCGCGGCTTCCGCGACGGGAAGCGGGTCTACCTCGGGCACAGCATCCTCGATTGCGGCGAGTTCGAGGTCAGTGACGACCGGTGCACTCCGGACCGGATCCACATCTATCCGATCCGCTGGAACATCACCCCCGACGGGTCCGGCGACGGCGGCACCTACCGCGAGCCGCGGCTCAACCCCGACGACACCCACCTGGGCTGGAACTACTTCCCCGGATTCAACGGCGACCTGAGCCCCTCGGCCACCATCCAGTACGGGTTCATGGGCAAACTGGAATTCGACCCGCACCCGGCCACCGGCAACCCGCTGGTCCCGCGCTACGACCTGACGAATGTGACCACGCTGTACAACCCGGCCCCGCAATACCAGTACTGGGTGACCGACGGCGACGCGCTGAAGATCAACCCGGCCGGCATCATCGGCGAGTTCCGGGGCTGGACCGCCGACGGCCGTGCCGCGGTCGGCCTGACCCCGCACGATTCCGACAGCGTCGACCTGTGGGCGACCGACAACCGGACCGGGCGATCGCGGCTGCTGACCGACCACGCGCAGTACAGCGATCCGATGTCGGCGTCGCCGGACGGCAAATGGACACTGGCGGAACAGGTTCTGGGATCCGGGCGGCTGGACTTCATCTCCGGCCTGCGCGGCGTTCCGCCGATCACCGACCTGTTCACCACCGGATACGTCTCCAGCATCCGCAACAACGGCCGGCGCCGGTTCTTCGCTCCGTACCTCGTGAACGCCACCGCGGACCGCAGCCAGCAGATCAACGCCGGTGGTGATCCGAACTGGAACGCCGCCGCCGACCCGGCGTGGCTGGCGGACAGCACCGGCGTGGTCTACGCCGAGAACCAGGTCGTCGCGCCGGCCTGCGGTGGCGGCAACCCGCTGCCGTGCCCGGCGTCGGCCGAGCCCGGCGGGCGGCACAGCCGGGTGATGATCGCGCGCTTCCCGGATCTGAAAGCGCAACCGGTCCCGACGATTCCGCCGATTCCGGACGACGTGCCGTGGGGCACCCCGTACACCCCCGGCATGGCGCTGCCGAAGCCGAATCTCCCTGCGGCGGGCACATATACGCTCACCGGCGCGCGGCACGGCACCGCCCGGATCGCACTGACCGGTACACCACTCACCTCGATCACGGTGACCTACACCGATTTCAGCGACGACGGTGACCACGTCGTGAACGGCACCGAGAGTGCCGTCGTACTCCCCGACCACAGCGTGAACCTGCACGAGCACCTCACCCTGTCCGGCCGGCAGACCGGGACGAAGACGACGAGCGAACCCGACGGCTTCACGATGAAACCGCAAGTGCTACAGAACAATTTCCAGGCCACCGGCACACTGACCACCACCGTCGACGGTCACGCCTACACCCAGCCCGGGAACGGGAACTGACGCGGCCGGTCGCGGCGGCCGGGTCCACCGCGTCGGTCCCGAGGTGCCCAATGGGTGTCGACGAATCGGCGGACCTGGTCGTCGACGAGGCCGTCCTCGGGTGCGGTGCCGAAGAATCCGCCGTGCGGGGCGGCCTCGAAGACGTGGAGTTCGGCGGGGACCGCCGCCGCGCGCAGGGCACGATGCATGCGAACGGCGTTGGAGAGGAACACGTCTCGGGTACCGGCCGTGAGCAGGGTGGGCGGGAAGCCCGCCGCGAAATCTCCGAACAGCGGTGACAGGTAGGGATGGGCCGGGTCGTGACCGTCGGCGTAGAGCCGGTTGACCGGCAGCAGGCTCTGGCGCCCGACGATGTCGACGGCGGCGTTGGTACCGAAGGAGTCGCCGGACTCGGTGAGGTCGAGTTCCGGGGTGAGCAGCACCGCGGCGGCGGGCAGCGGCAGGCCCTCGTCGCGGGCCCGGAGGATCAGCGCGGCAGCCAGATTCGCCCCCGCCGAACCACCGCCGACGATGATCTCGCCGGGACGGTGCTCGCGCAACAGCGTCCGGTAGGCCGCGACGCAGTCGTCCAGCGGCGCGGGATAGGGGTGATCCGGCGGCATCCGGTAATCGACGGCCCAGGTGCGGGCACCGACCTGGCCCGCGGCGGCGATGCCGTTCAATCGGCAGGTCTCACCGCCGCCCTGGATGAGGGCGCCGCCGTGGATCTCGAGGAAGACCCGCCGGTCCTCACCGGTGACGCCCTGCGGCGTGACGACGTGGACGCGCGGCCCCGCCGTCGCGATCTCGTGGGTGTCGGCGGTGACCCGGGATGCGCGGGCCAGGTACATCAGCTGCATCGCGATCTCGGTCTGCGCGATCCGCTCCCGCCACGCGGCGTGATCGTCGACGGCCGGATACGGCGGCGCGGTCATGAGGCCCTGAGCGAGAAAGGCTTGCGCTTCGGCGCTGACCGAGGCCGGCACCGGAATATCGCGGGCCGGAACCTTCAGCACCGGTCGGGAATCGTGGGCTGCCGACATCGGCACCTTCTCTCTCCGGGCGATACGTCGATCACCGCGGGCACGGGGTCGAGCCGGAAATGGCCGGACCGCAGGGTGTTTCATGGAAGCCGCCGCCTGGCACCGGGAATGGTTGCACTACAGGATGTTTCGCGTGTGGTCGAGCGAGCCCGGTGGCGCCGCGCGTCACGGCAGCAATCCGAGGCGGCGGGCATGGACGACCGCCTCGTATCGGGTGTGCGCGGCGAGTTTCGTCATGGCGCTGCGCAGATAGCTCTTCACCGTCTCCGGTTGTATCGAAAGCTGGCGAGCCGTCTGGGCATTCGTGCGGCCGAGGGCGACCTGGGCGAGGACATCGAGTTCCCGCGGGGCCAGCGCGGGCATGACATCGACGGCCCCCGGGGCGGAGATCAGCCGGACCAGGCGGGTGGACAACTCACCGAGCCGGGATCGTACGAGGGGGTCGGTACAGCTCTGGGCGATGCTGCGCATCTCCGTGTGGAGGGTGCGGATCTGCTCGGCGGTGACGGCAGCGGCGGTCGGGGTAGACACTCTTCACGGCCCCCGATCTCTGTCTGGGTGGACTGCGGCGATTCGTTATGCAGTCGCCTAACGAAGCTTTCTATATAGATAGCAGTCCGCCACGGAGCGGTCAAGGATAATCCACATGGAGACCGGCGATGACCAGGCCGCACCCCATGCGCCGAGCGGTCACGACCTACCGCATGACCGCAGAAATATTCGGCGATTGCACAATTCTCCGACCACGACCGTGGGATATCGGGCCGACATCCGAATACGCGGATACGACTCCGGCACCGGTACCGTGGTCACGGTACCGGTGCCGGAGTATCCCGAACCCGTTGTCAGACGGTGGATTCCGCGGTGTCCGCGGTGGCTCCACCGGTCGCCGGGGTGCGGCCGTGCCGCATGAACAGGGCGACGACCAGCGCGATCAGGGTCGCCCCGGACAGCACCCAGTAGCTAGCGACATAACCACGATCGGCGAAGACCTGCGGAATGGTCTGTGCCGCAGCGTGACCCATCACATCGATGTGCGCCACCACCGGGCTGGCGTTGAGCAGGGCGGTCGTCACGGCCAGGCCGATCGCGGCCGCCATGCCGGTGGTCACGCCGTACATGCCCGTGGTGATGCCCTGTTGTTCGGCCGGCACCCCCTCGACCAGCAGAATGGGAGTGGCGGCCTGGAACAGTCCGAACCCGACGCCGAACGGCACGCTGAACACCAGGAACAGCGACCAGCTGTAGTGCGGCACCGCCAGCGCGAAGACACCGCCGAACACCGTCAGCAACACCAGCCCGATGATCAGCGGGATGCGCGCCCCGACCCGGCGCGCCAGCAGGCCGCCGATGGGTCCGGCGATCATCCCGATCAGCCCGGCCCACATCCCGAGATGCAGCGCGTACGACAGCAGGCCGAAGCCGTTGCCGTAGCTGTAGCCCGGATCCAGCGTCACCTTGACCGCCGAGGCCGGCAACGTCACGCCGTTGGACGACTTCACCTGTGCGATAACACCCTGGGCGACAGTGCTTTTCAGCTGTTCCGCGCCGGGGGTCTGGGTCATGTAGCTCACCGCGTAGCCGTGCACGGCCAGCAGCGCCCCGCCGAGCAGTCCGATCAGCAGCACCAGGCTGACCCGCGGATTGCGCAGCAACTTCGGATCCATCAGCGGAGTGGCGATGCGTGATTCGACGACGAAGAACACCGCGAGCAGGACGACGCCCGCGATCACCCAGGCCAGCGCCGTCGGCCGCCCCCAGCCCCAGTCCTGGCCCTTGTCCAGATACAGCAGCACCAGCAGGGTGCCCGCGGACAGCAGAACCGCGCCGATCGGGTTGATCCGCTGCCGGACCCGAAGCGGGGACTCCGGCACCAGCATCAGCACGATCGGCGTCATGACCAGCACGAAACCGCCGAGGAACCAGAACATCGCGCGCCAGCCGAAATGGTCGACCAGGAAGCCGCCGAGTACCGGCCCGAGCACGCCGGAGAAGCCGGCGCCGGCGGCCGCGACCCCCAGCCCGACCGGAACGTACTTGCGGGGCATCAGATCTCGGATCAGACCGAAGGCGATGATCATCGTGGCGACGGCGAAGGCCTGCAGCCCACGGCCGATCAGGAACAGTGCCCAGCTGCTGGTCAGCGCGTCGATCAGGCAGCCGGCGATGAAGAACACCCCGCACAGCACGAAGATCCGCCGTTTACCGGCGACGTCGCTCAATTTCCCGAGCACCGGCGAGACCGCCGAGCCGACCAGGCCCAGAATGATTATCGACCAGTTGAGATTCGCGCCGACGGTGGGGAACGACACCGACACCTTCTGTAGCGCGGCCGCCACCATGATGTATTGCAGCGGAGCTATTTCCGTGTACAGGACGATCACCGCGAGCACGGTGAAGATGCGCAGCCGGGAGGCGCCGTCGAGCCGAGCGGAATCGGCGACCTCGGTGGGTGGCGGGGTGGTGGATGCAGTGGACATGCGTGACTCCGAAATGGAAACGGGGAAATGACAACGGACCGCCGATCGGCGGAACCCGTACGGGCTCAGGCGTACAGCGCCCAGTGCCGGCCGAGGAATTCGCGGACCAGAACCGTGTATTCGCGATCCTCGGGGGCGGTGCCGAGAAACATTCCGTGACCGGCCGCCTCGAAGACGTGCAGTTCCACGGGCACCCCGGCGCGATGCAGCGCGCGATGCAGGCGGACGGTGTCCGACAGCAGCACGTCGCGGGTGCCGGTGGACAGGAAGGTGGGCGGGAACCCGCGGGTGAAATCCGCGAACAACGGCGACACGTAGGGATCGCGCAGGTCGTGGCCGCCGGCGTAGAGACCGAACGGCGCGGTGAAGCTGCTGGTCAGCGACGGCTCGATACCCATGTTCGTCTGCCAGCTGTCACCGGCTCCGGTGAGATCCGCGACGGGACTGGTGAGGACGACCGCGGCGGGCAGCGGCAGGCCCTCGTCGCGGGCCCGCAGAATCATCGCCGCGGCGAGATTCCCGCCGGCGGAGGGGCCGTTGACGATGATGTCCTCGGGCCGGTGCGATCCGAGCAGTGCGCGGTAGGCGGTGAGGCAGTCGTCCAGCGGCGCCGGATACGGATGGTCCGGCGGCAGCCGATAGTCGACCGACCAGGCCCGCACCGCCATCGGCGTCACCTGGCCGACGGCCATCATCCGGCACAGCGGGCCGCCGCCACCGACGAATCCGCCGCCGTGGATGTCGAGCACGATCCGCCGGTCGTCCGGATCGACGCCGGCGGGGGTGATCGCGTATACCCGGACGCCGTCGACGTCGATATCCTCGACCGCGGTGTCGTACGCCGGGAACATCTGCTCGATCATCATCAGGGCGGTCGCGTCCCGCGCGGCGAGCAGTTCCCGCCACGCCGCCGGATCGTCCAGGGCCGGCCATTCGACCGGTGGTTCCAGTTGCCCCATCGCGAGAATGGTCTGCGCTTCGGGACTCACCGAGGTCGGCACGGGAATACGGCGGCCCGGAACATACAATGCGGGCGGGGACGAATCTTGCACGGAATATTCGGAGCTCGGCTTCATGGAATTCTCCTCGGTACATTTCGGTACCGCGGCCGGACAACGCCGCGATACCGCATGCGCCGCCCGGAGACCATGTGCGAGTGGGTCTTCCACAGAATTCCGGGCGACGCTGCCGGACTGTCGCGAGCAAGCATGACGCACGTCACACCGAGCCGGTACCCCCGAACAGGGGTCTTTTTCGGCCGAAAGTATTTGGCGCACAACAGGTTCGACACACAGTGCGACAGCGACGAACCATCGCGCGGTCTCGACCCGAGAGATTCCGGGCGTGGCACATTCGCCGGCCGCGGCGAATGTGCCACCGGCTCAACGGTTCGCGCGGGCCCACGTTTCGTCGACGAAGCGCCGCACCTCGCGGGCGCGGTCGGCGTCCTCCGGGGTCTTCCCCAGGAACATCGCGTGCCCGGCCGCCTCCCAGACGTGCAACTCGGCGGCGACACCGGCCGCGCGCAGTGCTCGATGCATCCGGACGGTGTTGGACAGGAACATGTCCCGGGTGCCGCTGACCAGCATCGTGGCCGGGAATCCCGCGCCGAGATCACCGTAGATCGGCGACAGGTACGGGTCACGCAGATCGTGGCCCGCCGCGTACAGCCGGTTGGCGGGCATCAGGCTGCCGACCAGGACGGTATCCAGGCCGAGGTTGGTCTGGAACGAGTCACCGGCCTCGGTGAGATCGAGTTCCGGGCTGAACAGTACGGCGGCGCCGGGCAGCGGCAGCCCCTCGTCGCGTGCCCGCAGGATCGTCGCCGCGGCGAGATTCCCTCCGGCGGAAGGGCCTTCGATGATGATGTCCTCGGGACGATGGTCCGCCAGCAGTGCCCGATAGACCGCGACACAGTCGTCGAGCGGTGCGGGATACGGATCCTCGGGGGGCATCCGATAGTCGACGGCCCACACCCGCGCACCCACCGCGACGGCGGTGGAGGTGGCCCAGAACCGGCAGATCTCACCCCCGTCCTGGATGAACGCGCCGCCGTGCAGATACAGGTACACGCGCGGATCGTCGTCCGGAACACCGTCCGGGGTAACGACATACACGCGGACCCCGGCGACCTCGATCGCCTCGGAGGTGGCGGGCAGGTGTTGCCCCTCCGCGTCGGTCATGGCCCGCGTGGCCGCCTCGGCGCGGGCGATCAACGCCTTCCAGCCGTCGGTGTCCTCGCGGTCGGGCCAGTCGTGCACCGGACCGATCCGGCCCAGCGCCAGCATGGCCTGCGCCGCACTGCTGATCGTCGTGGGGACGGGAATATCCTTGGCGGGCACGTACATTGCAGCTCCTCTGCTGGTGTGGTCAGTTGCGGGGCGCCGGCGCGGCCCAGTGCCGTTCGGCGAATGCGCGGATCTCCCGGCCGCGTTCGTGATCCTCCGGAGCCATGCCCAGGAACATGGCGTGCGGGGCGGCCTCGAAAACGTGCAACTCGGCGGTGATTCCGGCGGCGAGCAGCCGGCGATGCATCCGCACGGTGTCCGACAACAGGAAGTCACGGGTGCCGGTGGTCAGCACGGTCGGCGGGAATCCGGCGGTGAAATCGCCGTACAGCGGCGAGAGATACGGATCGAGCGGGTCGTGCCCGTCGGCGTACAACGCGACGACGGGCTCCAGATCACCGACGAACGTGATGTCGACATCCCGATTGGTGTGCAGCGAGTCGCCGGTGAGGCTCATGTCGGCGGGGATGGTTTCCAGCACCGCGGCGGCCGGCAGCGGCAGCCCCTCGTCCCGGGCCCGGAGAATCAGTGCGGCAACGAGATTGGCACCGGCCGAGACCCCGCCGACGACGATGTCCGCAGGACTGCGATCGGCGAGCAGTCGCCGGTAGACGGTGAGGCAGTCGTCCAGCGCGGCGGGAAAGGGATGCTCCGGTGGCATCCGATAGTCGACCGCCCAGGTCCGCGCGCCGACGGTACCCGCCGTCATGACCGCCCCCAACCGGGAGATGTTGCCGCCACCCTGGATGAACGCGCCGCCGTGCAGGGCCAGATACACCCGCCGGTCGTCCGGCGCGACACCGTCGGGCGTCGCGACATACACAGGGACACCGTCGATCTCGACGTCCTCGACCTCGGCGGGCACCCCCGCGTCGGCCATGCCGAAGATCGACGACACCATCGGCCCTTCGGCGCCGACCGGGATCATCGCCTCCCGCTTGTCGATCATCTCCCGCCACGCCGCCCGATCCGCCACCGGCGGCCACGGTTCGGCCGGAATCACAAGACCCATCCCCAGCAGCGCCGGCGCCACTCCGCTCACCGAGGTGGGCACCGGAATTTCCCGGGCAGGCACACGCAACGGCGGGTGTGCGCTATGGCTCTCGGGGGATCGTGCGGTCGAATCACTGTCCATTCCGGAATGTTCTCCCGGCGCGGGCCGGCGAGAACACCCCACAACGGGGGTATCGCTGCCACCGCACACTGTTCCGTACACCGGCACGCGGTCTGGCACCGCACCGCCGGGTCGCCATCGTGGCCGTGACGCCCGGCTCGCAGGGCCGGGCCGCGACAAGGAGGATGCCATGGGCCGGCCGGTTGTCTCGTGGATCGACCATCATCACCGCGGGCGAGCGGGTGGCCGTGTTGTCCCGCAACGACACTCGTGTCCTCGAGGTGATCCACGCGTGCGCGGTGCTCGGCGCCGTCGCCGTGCCGTTGAACTGGCGACTGACCGAATCGGAACTGGCCGGCGTCGGCGCGGACGCCGAACTCGCACTGCTCATCCACGAGAGCGATTCGGGCGTGCTGGTCGGCGAACTACCGCGCAACGCCACCGGCACGATCCTCAACGCACCGCTGCGCGAACAGGCGGCGGCCACCGACCGGTAATGCATCACCGGTAATGCATCGTAGAAGATGTAATCTTCGGGGATGGATGCGCAGCGATTGCATCGCCTGGGGAAACGGCTCATCGAGCTGTCCCGGCAGCACGTCTCGCTCGACCCCGACGAGCGGGCGATCGGCGGATCCACCGAGGGCCTGCTGCTGGAGGACGTGCTGCTGCACCCGGAGAGCACGATCAGCCACATCGTCGAACGCACCGGCTTCTCGCAGGGCCACGTCTCCGCGCGAGTTGCCCGCCTGGTCGACCAGGGCCTGCTCAACACCTTCCCCGACCCCGCCGACCGCCGCCGCACCCTGGTCGACGCGACCCCCATGCTGCAACGAGCCGTAGCCCGCCGGCACCGCGCACCCCGAGAGGTCTTCGCCGAAACCCTCACCGACCCGCACACCGCCGACCGCGTCCTCACCCTCCTCGACGAACTCGCCGACCTCCTCCTCCCCGCAGGCCACGGCCCGGACCAACCCGCGAACCGGGAATCGACTGTCTGACAACCACTTTCACACAGGAATTTCCTGGCGGCGCCGGGAGCAGGTGCGCGCTCCACTCGCCGGCCGACGCCGCGAATGCTACTTCTTCTTCCCCTTACCCTTCTGGGCCGATTTCGCTTCTTCCACAATTCGATCGATATCGTTCTTGTACGTGTCGTGGAAGTTTTCGGCGCTGAAACCCAGGAAGTCTTCGTAGGCCGGCTCCTCCGAGCCGGACAACTCCGCGACCAATTTCTCCACGACCCACTCGGGTAGACCGTACTGGTCGGCCAGGGTTTTCGCCGTGACCTCGGTCGGCTCGGGTTCCCAGTTCCGGATCTCGATGGCGGGGTCGGCTTTTTCCTCGTCGTCCTCCGCCGGTACGACCGATCGTCTCGTCGCGGCGACCGCACCCTCCAGCAGCAGCGCGTCCTCCTGATCTACCGCGCCGGGAGCGCTCTGCCAGCCGTCCTCGCCCTCGCCCTCGCCGAAATGATTTTTCGTGCGACAGGTCAGCTGCAGCGATATGACCGTCAATCGTAATTTCAGCGAGGTGACGGGAATCTTCTGATCGGCCGGCTGCGCGAAGAACACGTGGACGTGCTGTCCTTCCCGGGGGCCGATGAAGGCACTCATGGCCTGCTTGCCGTAGCCGAACGACAGATATCGGGGCAGGCGGGCCGGACAGAACGTGAACGGGTACACCTTGTCACCGGTCACACCGTCGCGGGCCCGGCGGGCGATGATCTTCCGCAGCTCCGGCAGGCGGCCCAGAAACTTTGCCGCAGTAGCGTTCTCGGCCAGTTTGGCGTTGGGCTTCGTATCGTGCTTGACGATGTAGATGAGATCGCCGACACTGTCGCCGTCCAGCGACAGACACGTCTTCCCGTTCGGGACCGGATAGAGTTCCCGTTCGCTCTTCCAACCCCACTCGAGCTCGCCGTAGTCGAACTTGTTCGGGTGCTGGATCGTGGCGGCGAACTCCGCGAGGCCGTCGAAATCATCGAAATCGATCAGGACCACCGCGTGCGGAGCGGAACGCTGACTCGAACTGAGCTCTTTCGCCGTATCGAAGTGCGTGAAGAAATGATAATCGTTGATATGCACCACACGCGGGTAAGGGACGACACCCGCCGGTACGTACAATTTCATGAGCAAGCCCCCTCGGGGAGCGTTATTTATACCGGTGAGTCGCATCCGATTCCATGAACATCACCGTTCTCGACACGTCACGATAACACGGGAACGGCCGGGTATACGACCATCCGGAAGAAACAATTCATCGCAACCGGGCGGTATTCGGCCGATCACCGGTCCGCTCACGGCACATTCCGACCGGCGGGTATGACGGTATCGCCGAATTGTCGTGCGATTTCCGGATCCAGTTCGGCATCGGTTATCACACCGCCGATTTCGTCGAGGCCGGCGACCTTCGCGAGTGCGCGGCGGCCGAATTTCGAGCTGTCGGCCACCACGAGGGCTCGGCCGGCCGCGGTGATCATGGCGCGTTTGAGGGGGACTTCCAGGGTGTTCATGTTGGT
Source organism: Nocardia sp. BMG111209 (assembly GCF_000381925.1). NCBI lineage: Bacteria > Bacillati > Actinomycetota > Actinomycetes > Mycobacteriales > Nocardiaceae > Nocardia > Nocardia sp. BMG111209. Next base: position 448,106 of record NZ_KB907307.1, on the reverse strand, counting down.
GACTCCGGCGGCGACGTCGACGGCGTCAGCGCCGAGGAATGCCCAGTCGGCGGTGTAGGCGGACAGGAACGCGATCGCGCGATCACCGACCAGGGTGAAGACCGAGCCCAGCAGTTCGCCACCGGTGACCAGCAGCCGGGTGCCGGGGGTTTCGGCGATGTAGGTGGCGATGCGCAGGTCGTTGGTGATCACCGTCAGGCCGGTGTGATCGCGCAGCGCGCGGGCCACTTCGAAGGTAGTGGAACCGCTGTCGAGGATGACCGTCTCACCGTCGCGCACCCGGCGGGCCGCCGTCTCGCCGATCGCGGCCTTCTCGGTGCGGCGTTCGCCCTCCTTCATGGTGTAGGGCAGCTTCGCGGTCGCGCCGGGGACCGGACGGGCGCCGCCGTGGGTGCGCTGGGCCTGGCCGGCGCGTTCGAGGGCGTCGAGGTCGCGGCGGATCGTCGACGTGTCGACGCCGAGTTCGTCGGCGAGGGCCTTGGCCTCGACATAGCCGTCGGTGCCCAGGCGATGCATGATTTCGCGCCGTCGCGTGCTCGCGAGCAACGTCGCCTCCCGGAACCTGGTCGTGCCGCACCGATGGTGCGGTTCACGCATAGTACAAGGAGCCGAGGTTGACTTGTTCGCGCAACGGAGTGCATGATTTCGAGCGCCAGGTGCGCGAATTCGTGCGACGTTACTGCCGAAGGACCCGATGCGTCGCGCGAGCACCTCCGGAGCCTGCTGATGCGGCCGGCCCACGAGCGTGGCCCGCAGGCGGGGCATGCGATTCCGGTCCACCGCGACCACGAGTGAAATGATCTGGATCATGACTTCTTCCAAAGCCACCGCGCAGATCGGTGTGACCGGTCTGGCCGTCATGGGCAGCAATATCGCCCGCAACTTCGCTCGCAACGGTTATACCGTCGCTCTGCACAATCGCAGTGTCGCCAAGACCGATGCGCTGCTGGCCGCGCACGGGACCGATGGTGAGTTCGTGCGTACCGAGACCGTCGAGGAGTTCGTCGGCGCGCTGGAGAAGCCGCGGCGGGTGCTGATCATGGTCAAGGCGGGCGAGGCCACCGACGCGGTGATCGAGGAACTCGCGGCGGCGATGGAGCCCGGTGACATCATCATCGACGGCGGTAATGCCCTGTACACCGACACGATCCGGCGTGAGGCCGCGATGGCCGCGCGCGGGCTGAACTTCGTCGGCGCGGGCATCTCCGGTGGTGAGGAAGGGGCATTGAACGGGCCCGCGATCATGCCGGGCGGTCCGAAGGAGTCCTACGAGTCGCTGGGACCGCTGCTGGAGTCGATCTCGGCGAAGGTCGACGGTGTGCCGTGCTGCACCCATATCGGCCCGGACGGGTCGGGCCACTTCGTGAAGATGGTGCACAACGGTATCGAATACGCCGATATGCAGCTCATCGGCGAGGCGTACCACCTGTTGCGCGACGCGCTCGGCGCGAGCGCCGCCCAGATCGCGGAGGTGTTCACGCAGTGGAACACCGGCGAGCTGGAAAGCTACCTGGTGGAGATCACCGCGCAGGTGCTGCAGCAGATCGATGCCACGACCGGCAAGCCGCTGGTCGACGTGATCGTGGACGCCGCCGAGCAGAAGGGCACCGGCCGGTGGACGGTCAAGTCCGCCCTCGATCTGGGTATCCCGGTGACCGGTATCGCCGAAGCGGTCTTCGCCCGCGCCCTGTCCGGATCCCGCGCCCAGCGTAAAGCCGCACAGGGCCTGGCCGCCGGAACCCTGGCCGGAAAGCCCGGCGACGCAGCACAATTCACCGAGGACATCCGGCGGGCACTGTACGCGTCGAAGATCGTCGCCTACGCGCAGGGCTTCGACCAGATCGCCGCGGGCAGCGCCGAATACGACTGGGACCTGCACCCCGGCGACCTGGCCACCATCTGGCGCGGCGGTTGCATCATCCGGGCACGGTTCCTCGACCGCATCAAGGAAGCCTACGAGGCCGACCCGGACCTGCCGAGCCTGATCCTGGCCCCCTACTTCCGTGCGGCGATCGAGCAGGGTGTCGACAGCTGGCGCCGCGTCGTGTCCACCGCCGTCCAACTGGGTATCCCGGTTCCGGCGTTCGGCTCGTCGCTGTCCTACTACGACGCCCTGCGCGCCGAACGCCTGCCCGCCGCCCTCACCCAGGGCCAGCGCGACTTCTTCGGCGCCCACACCTACGAACGCATCGACGCCGAAGGCCACTACCACACCCTGTGGAGCGCCGACCGCACCGAAGTCCGCACCGACTGAACCGCTTTCGGACGCGGGCGCCGCAGATCTGCGGCGCCCGCTCCGGCGGGCTAGACGACCTGCACGCGAAGCAAAGGCCTGCACAGTAACCGCCGGTACGCAACTCGTACTTCACAACGGTTTCTCAGCGAGGTGCTGGCAACCTGTGCGGGTGACAAACGCTGTGGCGGTGACCGATTCGTCCGGACGCCGGAATTCGGTCAAGGTTCCCGAGATCACTGTCCTGTTCTGGGCGATCAAGATTCTCTCCACCGGGATGGGCGAGACGTTCTCCGATTTCCTGGTCAACACGCTGCCACCCGCGGCGGCGGTCGGTGGCGGGTTGCTGCTGTTGATCGTCAGCCTGTGGTGGCAGTTCCGGGCCCCCGGCTATCGGGTGTGGACCTACTGGACGGCGGTCGTGATGGTGAGCATCGTCGGCACGATGGTCGCCGACATCGTCGATTTCGTCATCGGGGTTCCGCTGCCCGCGTCGACGATCGTGTTCGTCGTCGTGGTCGCGACGATTCTGGGCCTGTGGTACCGCAGCGAGCGCACCCTCTCCGTGCACAGCATCTCGACACGACGGCGTGAGGGGTTCTACTGGGCGACGGTGATGGCGACGTTCGCGCTCGGCACGGTGGCCGGGGATCTGACCGCCGCCACGCTGCATCTGGGTTATCTGCCCTCGGCGGTGCTGTTCGCCGTGGTCATCGCCATTCCGGCCGTCGCGCACCGCTGGTTCCGGATGGGCGCGGTCGCGGCGTTCTGGTCGGCCTATATCGTCACGCGGCCGCTGGGCGCGTCCGTCACCGATTGGCTCGCGTCCTCGCGCGCCGACGGACTCGGCCTGGGCACCGGCTGGATCTCGCTGGCGGTGACGGTCCCGATGGTCGCGGGCATCGCGATACTCGCCCGGCGGGCGAGCCGCGAAACCGCACCTCGCTGAGAGCCGTCCGCGTCCGTGCATGATGGCGGTCATGGTTGATCTGTCGCTGCTGACGCGCCCCGGCCGCTGGGGCCTGCGAGCGCGGTCGGCGGTCCTGAGCACCGCGGTGCTGGCGGTCGTGTTCGGGCTCGGCGCGCTGGCGGCCCTGTGGGTGATGTACCGGTCGCTGCTCGGATCGGTCGATTCCACCGCGGCCGCGCGGGCGGACGAGCTGTCCGGGCAGTTGACGCAACGCTCCCCCGCCCAGGTCTCCGACACCCTGTTCGCGCGCGACCGCACGCTGGTCGCGGTCCAGGTGATCGACGCCGCCGGCGCGGTCGTGCGGGCCTCGCCGGGCGCCTCGACGGCCGGGCCGCTGCTCACCCCGGTACCGGATTCGGTGACCGGAATCGAGGTGCCCGGCGAGGACGACGTGCGGGCCGCGACCCGTACCGGGTCGGGGCCGCCGGGGACGTTCACGGTGCTGGTCGCGGTCAGCAACGAGGAGGCCGAGGAGACGGTCCGCAACGTCGCGATCGTGGTGGGTGTGGTGGCTCCGCTGGTGCTGCTGGCCTCCGCCGCCGCGACCTATGCCCTGGTGGGCCGGTCGCTGCGATCGGTGGAGGCGATCCGCCGCCAGGTCGCCGCGATCGGTTCCGGGCGGCTCGGCGACCGCGTGCCGGTGCCGCTGGCCGCCGACGAGATCGCCGGGCTGGCGGTGACGATGAACGCGATGCTCGACCGCATCCAGGCCGCCGACACCGCGCAGCGGCGCTTCATCGCCGACGCCTCGCACGAGCTGCGCAGTCCGCTGGCCACGGTGATCGCCGCGCTCGAACTGGGCCGCGATCATCCGGGCATGCTCGACACCGACATGATCGATCGGACCGCGCTGCCCGAGGCACACCGGATCAAGGATCTCGTCGAGGACATGCTGACCCTCGCCGCCGCCGACGAGAACGGCTCGCGGCCGGTCGGCGTGGACGTCGATCTCGACGATCTGGCCGCCGCCACCGTGACGACGTTGCGCCACGATCATCCGGAGTTGATCGTGACCGGCCGGTTCCATCCCGCCCGGGTCGTCGGCGATCCGGCCGCGCTGCAACGGATGATCCGCAACCTCACCGACAACGCCGCCGCGCACGCCCGCACCCGGGTCGAGGTGACGGTGGCCGGTTCCGGCACGGTCGCGCGGGTCGTGGTCGACGACGACGGGCCCGGCATCCCGCGGGCCGATCGCGAGCGGGTGTTCCAGCGGTTCGTCCGGCTCGAGGACGATCGCGCCCGCGCCTCCGGCGGTACCGGTCTCGGCCTGGCCATCGTCGCGGAGACCGTGCGCGCGCACGGCGGCACGATCACGATCGAGGACTCACCGGCGGGCGGGGCCCGGCTGGTGGTCGAACTGACGCTCGGCGATCAGTCGGAATCGCCGAATACGTAGCCCGCACCCCGGCGGGTTTCGATACTGCTCCGGCCGAACGGGTTGTCGATCTTGCGGCGCAGGTAGCCGACGTAGACCTCGACCACGTTCTCCGGGCCGTCGTAGTGGGCGTCCCACACGTTGCGCAGGATCTCGGTCTTGGTGAGCACGACACCCTTGTGCCGCAACAGATATTCCAGCAATCCGAACTCGCGGGGAGTCAGCGTGATCTCGATGGTGCCGCGCTGGACCAGCCGCCGCGCCGGATCCAGGCTCAGATCACCGGCGCGCAGGACCGGGTCCTGCTGCGGCGTCCGCCGGCGCCGCAGCAGGGCCCGCAACCGGGCGACGAGGACCACGAACGAGAACGGTTTGGTGAGGTAGTCGTCGGCGCCCATGTCCAGGGCGTCGGCCACCTCGTGGTCGCCGTCCTTGGCGGTGAGCATCAGCACCGGCGTGTCGAGGTCGCGGGCCCGGATGGCGCGCAGCACCTGGTAGCCGCTCATGCCCGGCAGCATGATGTCGAGGACGATGACGTCGAAGTCCTCGTCGGCCGCCCGCTGCGCACCCTCGGGACCGGTACCCGCGACGACCACGACGAACCGTTCCGCGCTCAGGCCGCGGGCGATGGTCTCGGCGAGCCGGGGCTCGTCTTCGACGAGCAACACCCTCATCGGCGGTCGCTCCCCTCTCCTCGGTCGGAATTCGAAACAGGCGCTGTGGCTACTGTCCCAGCACCAGCGCCGGGACCTGGCTCAGGGTCGCCGACAGCGAGTCGATCCGGTCCGACAGTTCCTTGCGCTGCGCCGCGCCGACGGTGTCGTAGGCGACGTAACCGTCACCTCGGCGGTACTTGTCGATCGCGTCGCGCACGCCCTGGAACTGGGTGGTGATCTTGTCCATCAGCTTCGGATCCTTCGCCGCGATCATCGGCTGCAGGTCCGCGATCAGGGTTTCCGAACCGTCGATATTGGCGGCGAAATCCCACAGGTCGGTGCGGGAGTACCGATCCTCCTCGCCGCCGACCTTGGTCTTGGCGATCTCGTCGACGAGGGCCTGCGGGCCCTTCACGAACAGCTGCGTCTCGAAGGTGAACGACGGCTTGGCCACCTCGTCGCGCAGTGCGGTCGCGCTCGCCAGCAGGGCGTCGGCCTCCTTCGCGATCGCCTCCTTCGTATCGGTGGCCTTGGCATTGTCGACGTCGGACCGGGTGATGTCGTCGCCCTTCCCCCCGACCTGGCTCGGCTGCGGCGGCCACAGGAACCGTTCGATGCGGTGGAATCCGACGAACGGCTGCTTACCGTCCTCGGTGTCGTCCCAGCGCATATCCAGTGCGGGATCGAGTTCGGCGAAGGAGGAGGCCACCGGCTCGACCCGCTCGTAGAAGGTCCGGGCCAAGCCGAACTGAGCGCGGGCGGCGTCGAGATTGCCCGCCTTCACCGCGGCGGTGAACGAGGTGGTCCGGTCGACCAGGCCGTCGAGCTGGCCGCGCACGTAGTCGAGGTAGTGCACCTTGGCCTGTTCCACATCGGCCGGCGTATCGGATCTGGCCTTCTTCTCGCCGGTGACCTCGAAGGTGTGGCGGATCCCGTTGCCGACCATGCCCGGTTTGCAGGCGGTCTCGTAGGTGCCGGGATCGGTGATCTCCACGATCAGCTTGCCGGTCACCCCGGGGGCGATGTTCTCGACCTCGCCGAGCACCCGGTTGCCGGCGCCGTACACGTAGAACTCGGTGATCTTGGAGCCGTTGTTGGCGACGGCGAAGGTCACCGGGCCGGTCGAGGCGCCGGCGGCGCCGACGTCACAGGCCGATTCGGTCGAGGTGACCGCGATCGTGCCGGCGGCCGAGCCCGGCTTGGACGTACACCCCGTCAGTGCGAGCGGGACGCCGACCAGCAGGCCCGCGACAGCGCACGCGCTACGCGAAAGGTTCGGATTCACTGGGGATTTCCTGTCGTCACGGGCTTCTCCTCGTTGTCCTCGACACCCACCCGAGCGACTTAGGGTAGGCATTCCTGACCATCGGTGGGGACCGTACCGCCACACCCGGGACCCGGGGAAACCGCTCTCAGCGTTCTCTCAGCGGAGAGTTGCGATGGTGTGCACGCGGCCGGCCGCACACCCGCGGCACCGCGGGGCAACCCCCACCCACTGTCCAATACCATTGCCGGACAAGGAATTACGAGCATATGCAGCATCTGATCGTCACCTACGGCCTCCTGGCCGTATTCGTCCTGATGGCCGCGGAATCCGCGTGCATCCCGATCCCGTCGGAGATCACGATGCTGCTCGGCGGCGCGCTGGCCGCCGGTGCCGTCGCCGGTCCGCACCCGAACATCGTCGCGGTGATCGCCGCGGGCACCCTCGGCAATCTCGTCGGTAGCTATCTGGCCTGGTTGGCGGGCCGCTACGGCGGCCGACCGGCCCTGCACCGCTGGGGCCGCTACATCCTGCTGCGCCCCGACGACATCGACCGTGCCCAGGACTGGTTCGTCCGGCGGGGCGCCGCCTCGGTGTTCTGGGCCCGGCTACTGCCCGGCATCCGCACGTTCATCTCCCTGCCCGCGGGCATCGCCGGTATGCCCGCGGGACGCTTCGGGCTCTACACCCTCGCCGGTTGCCTGCCGTGGAGCGCCGCCCTCGCGCTGGCCGGTTACGGCGTCGGCGCGAACTGGCACCACCTGGAAGACGTGTTGCGCGGCCCGAGCTACCTCGTCGCCGCCGTCGCCGGGCTGGCGATCCTCGCCGCCGTGGTCGTGGCGTACCGGCGGCGGCGAGCGGCTGCCGCGGCGGCGGCACAGCAGTAGGCAGACAGCGTCCGGCAACCCGTCCCACCCACCACAGGAAAGTGCATGACTGTCACCTATACGGAATCGATCGTCGTCGGCGCGCTGCAGGGCGTCAGCGAACTGTTCCCCATCTCGAGTCTCGGGCACAGCATTCTGCTGCCGGCGTGGCTCGGCGGCCAATGGGCCCGTGATCTGGACATGTCCGCCGAGGGCTCGCCGTATCTGGCGCTGCTGGTGGCGATGCACGTCGCCACCGCGCTGGCGCTGGTGATCTTCTTCCGGCGCGACTGGGTGCGGATCCTCGGCGGCCTGTGGGATGTCGCCCGCACCCGCCGGATCCGCACACCGGAGGCCCGGCTCGGCGTGCTGCTGATCGTGGGCACGATCCCGGTCGGGCTGGCGGGCCTGCTCCTGGAGAAGACGATCCGGCACCACCTCGGCTCCCCGATTCCGACGTCGATCTTCCTGGCGCTCAACGGAATTGTCCTGTTCGCGGCCGAGCGACTGCGCAGCCGCCGCCGTCCCCGCGCCGACGTCCCGGCACCCGCCGGCGCAGGCGCGGATCTGTCCGCCGCCGACACCATGGTCCTGCCGGTCACCGACCCCGACCGGGCCTCGGACGTGCGACTGTCGCGGCTCACCGTCACCGACGCGGTCCTCGTCGGCTCGGCGCAGATCGCGGCGCTGTGCCCCGGGATCAGCCGTTCCGGCGCGACCATCGCCGCCGGGTTGTTCAAGGGGCTGCGCCACGAGGACGCGGCCCGCCTGGCGTTCCTGCTCGCCACCCCGGTCATCCTGGCGGCCGGGGTATTGAAGACGCCGGAGTTGTTCACCCCGGAGAATCACGACATCCTCGGCCCGGCCCTGGCCGGTTCGGTCGTCGCCGGTGTGCTGTCCTACCTCTCGGTCAAGTTCCTGACCGCGTACTTCGAGACCAAGACCCTCACGCCGTTCGCGCTCTACAGTCTGGTCGCGGGCCTCGGCAGCCTCGCGTACTTCACCCTCCACGGCTGAGGAGTCCGGCCGCGCACCGACCGGACCAATGCGATCGGCCGATATTGGCACTGTTCCCTACCGGCCGGAAATTATATGGTGCATGCCGTACGAGAAATTGATGTTGGATCGAATGGCCCGGGCAAACGCCCGGCGCCGTCGGCAATATCGTTGTCCACTACGGTGTCGTCCCCCACCGCCGGGTTTGTTCGACGCTGCAACGAACAATTACCGGGATACTGTGATGGTCGCATCCGAAGAGCGCTACGACGACAATGACGACAATCGTGAACGGCTGCGGACCATTACCGCCGAGGTGCTCGAGACGGAGCCCGGCGGGATCGATATGCAGGCCCATTTCTACGACGATCTGGGTGCGTCCTCGCTGGAGAAGGCCGAGATTCTCGGCCGCATCGAACGCGAATTCTCGGTGCGGCTGACCGACGGTTCGGTCGAGAAGATGGATTCGCTGAACGACGCGCTGGCGGTCGTCGGCGCCGCCGCTGGTGCACGCGAATGAATCTCGTCGATCACTTCGTCGGAAAACATCTGGACTCGCCGCGCCGCGACGCGGTGGCCTATGTCGACTCGGCCCTGGGCAACGTCAGCTACACCGAATTGTTCACCGCGGCAGGCGCATTCGCGGCCCTGCTCGCGGAGGCCGGAGTGGCGCGGGGATGTCGCGGCCTGGTCCTCGCGGACGACGCGGTGACGACGGTGGTGGCGATTCTCGGGCTCTGGTGGCACGGCTGCGCGGCGGTGCCGGTGAATCCGGCGTTGTCGGACACCGACATCGGATTCATCGCGACCGACAGCGGCGTGGCGTTCGGGTATCTCGACGTACCCGCGCGGCGGCGGGACGCGGTCACCGCGGTGCTGCCGGACACCGCGCGACTGGACGGTGATCGCCTCCGCGAACTGATCCTCCGGCAACGCGATTCGGCCACGGTGCCCGAACCGCCGCCGCAGGCGCGGTGGTCGCCGGATCGGGAAGCGTTGTTGCAGTACACCTCCGGCAGCACCGGCGTGCCGAAGGGAGTGCCGCACCGGGCCGGCGCCCTGCTGTCGGTCCCCGCCGGATTCGGCCGCGTCGCCGCATTGACCCCGGCCGATGTCGTGTTGTCCACGGCGAAACTCTCGTTCGCGTACGGATTCGGCAATTCGCTGCTGCTGCCGCTGAGCGCGGGCGCCACCACCGTGCTGATCGACGGCGCGGTGGATGCCCAGATCGTCGCGACCGCGTTGCACCGGCACCGGCCGACCGTGCTGTTCTCGGTGCCGCGGCTCTACGCCGGTCTCGCGGACTCGTTCGACGCCCGCGACAGCCGGCTGCGCCTGGCAGTGTCCGCGGGCGAGGCGCTCCCGGCCGACCTCTGCGAGCGAACCATGCGACGCCTCGGCGTGCCGTTGGTGAACAGCCTCGGCACCACCGAACTCCTCTACATCGTGGTCGCGACCACACCCGCCGATCCGGCGCCGGGCACCCTCGGCGTGCCCGTTCCCGGCGTGACGGCCACGCTGCGCGACCGCGACGGCCGGATACTCGACGACGACCTCCCCGACGGCGAGGAGGTCGAGGGCCGGTTGCACATCGCCTGCGCATCGGTCGCGGGCCGCTACCTCGACCGGCCCGACGCGACCAGGGAGACCTTCGCCGACGGCGGCGCGTACACCGGTGACATCGTCCGGCGCGCACGCGGCGGTCCGATCCGGTACCTGGGCCGGGCCGACGACTTCCTGAACCTGGGCGGGTACAAGGTCTCCCCCGCCGAGATCGAGGTCGTGATCCGTGCCGTCGCCGGGGTGGGCGATTGCGCGGTCGTCGGGATCGAGGACGATCACGGCCTGCAGCAGGCGGTGGCGTTCGTCGTCCCGCAGCGCGACCACGAGCCCGGTGCCGTACGACGGGCCGTGATGACCTCCCTGCGTGGCGATCTCGCGTCGTTCAAGCGTCCCGGCCGGGTGGAGATGGTCGACGCCCTGCCGACCACGTGGACCGGCAAGCTCGCGCGCAACCGGCTCCGGACGATCGGGGCGAGCTGATGTCCTGGGACATCACCGGCATGGCGGCGGTCGCCTCGATCGGGACGACACCCGAGGAGATCTTCGACGCACTGTGCCTGCGCCGCAGCGGAATCGGGCCGTTGCGCGCATTCGACGCCGCGAAGTACCGGACCCGTCACGCGTACGAGATCGACGACCGCGGCGACGGCGGCGACCGGCCGTTCCGCGCGACCCGCTGGCTGCACACCGTCGTCGAGGCGGCGCTGGCCGACGCCGGGATGGCCGCCGACACCGCGCGGTATCCCGTGATGGTCGGAACCACGTTGCGGGAACACCGATCCGCGGAGCTGTGGTGGCGCGAGGCCGCCGTGACAGCGGAGCCGCTGGACCCCGACCGGCTCGACTTCGCGGCCGCGTTGCGGGACATCCCCCAGGTCGGCGAGGTGCACACGATCGCCTGCGCCTGCGCGGCGTCGTTGTGCGCCTTGGGCATGGCCGCCGATTCGATCGAGCTCGGTCTCGCCGACACCGTGATCGTCGCGGGTACCGACTCGCTCAGCGAGAGCGCCTTCGGCACGATCGATCGCGTCCAGACCCGGACGCCGGATGCGTTGCGCCCGTTCGACACCGGACGCGCGGGCATGATCATGGGTGAGAGTGCGGTGGCGGTCGTGCTGCGCCGGGCCGGCGCCGGCGGACGGCACGCGCGGCTGCGCGGGGTCGGCATGAACTGCGACGCGCTCCACGCCACCGCGCCGGACCCGCTGCGCATCCGCGACGTCATCGCCGACGCGCACCAACGGGCCTGCGTCGACGCCGCCGACATCGACCTGGTCATGTTGCACGGCAGCGGAACCCAGCTCAACGACGCCGTCGAGGCGTCCGTGCTGACCGATGTCTTCGGCGCGATCACCCCGGCTCCCGCGATGACCGCGATCAAATCGATGACCGGGCACACCCTCGGCGGGTCCGGCCTGCTCAGCCTGATCGTGGCGGCGGTCGCCATGCGCCGCGGTACGGTGCCGCCGATTCTCGGCCTCACCGATCCGATCGCCGAGGCGGCCACGCTGAATCTGATTCGCGATGCCGCACCGGCGAATCCGGTGATCGCGCAGATCGATGCCTTCGGCTTCGGCGGCATCAACGCGGTCGCGGTGATCGAGAAGGGGACGCCGTGACGCGCTCGACGGTCGTGGTCACCGGAGTCGGCCTGACCGTCAGCGGACTTCCGGCGAACGCCGATCTGCTCGCGGCCGACACTCTCGATCCGACGGCCGAGCCGAACCTCGGCGGACGGCGGTTGCGGCACAAGGATCGTGCGTCGCGGCTCGCGCTGTGCGCGGTCGAACGGGCACTCATCGACGCCGGCCTGCCGACCGATCCGGTGGAGACCGCCGGCACCACGGCCACGGTGGTCAGCTCGAATCACGGCAACCTCGACAGTGTCTGCGACTTCACCGATCGCATCGCGGAACAGTCCACCGCCGCCCTCAGTCCCCTGGGCCTGCCGCATGTCTCGTCGAACGCCATCGCCGGGTGGATCGCGATCCGGCACCGGCTGCACGGACCGAACATCACCCTGTGCAGCGGCCGCACCGGCGGATTGGACGCGCTGCACTGGGCGGCCACGCTCATCCGGGCCGGCCGCGCCGATACGGCGGTCGTCGTCGGCGTCGAACCGGACACCGAGCCGGTGCGCGGATTGCTCGGTATCGGCCCGGAGCAACCGATCCTGGACGGCGCCGCGGCCCTGATTCTCGAAACCGCTGCGCACGCGCGGAATCGACGCGCGATCGTGCGGGCCGTCGTCGGAAACTGTTTCCGCACGGACACTCTCGATTCCCTGGCCGCGGCGCTGCGCGTGGCGAGCCCCGCGCCGGGCCTGTGGCTGACCTCAGCGGGCCTGTCCTCGGAGATCGAGTCCCCGATCCCGGCGACGGATCCGGCCCGGCGTTTCGGGGAGTGTTCCGGTGCGCTCGGCGTGCTCCAGAGTGCCGCGGCGGTAGCGCATTTCGACCGCGGCGAGCCGCGACCGGTGTACGCCACCTGCGCGCGGCCCGACGGCGATGCCGTGACCCTGCGCCTGTACCCACCGGACGCCGCCGGGTGCCACCCGGTCCACGAACACGCCGGGGCCCCCGAGCTGGAGGAATCATGACGGAAAACGTTGCGGGACACGTAGATCCGGAAGACCTGCGGCAGCTGGTCGCCCGCGTCCTGGAACTGCCCGCCGACGAGATCGACGACCACGCGGACTTCGCGGACGAGCTCAGTGTCGACTCACTGCTCCGGCTCGAACTCCTGACCAGGCTGGAAGAGCACTACCACCTCACGATTTCGGAGACCGAAGTCGCCTCGCTCACGTCGCTGACCGCCGTCCGCGACCTCATCGACCGGTTGCTCAGCGCGGAATCGACCGGCGCAGACCCAACTCTCTGACATGGAGGACCACGTGACCGCCCCCGAATCTCTGCGCCTGCACACCACACTCGATCCCGTGACCGCCGTGTCACGGCTGGCGGACTCGGGCCGGTTCGGTGACCACGTCGTCTACGAACGGCCCGGCACCTGGGTTTTCGCGGCCGCGCCGCTCGGGCACGTCGAATTGGATTCGGACGAGGCACGAGTCACCGCCGGCGGTGAACTCACCCGGGAACGGTGGACCGGCCGGCCCGTCGCGGCCCTGGAGCGAGCCCTCGACTCGCTGCGCGCGGTGTGCGGCGCCGGGGCCTCGGGCACCGCGTACGGCTGGATCGCCTTCGAGTTCTGCGCCTACCCGCTCGGCGCGCAGGAGTATCTCCACAGCGGAACTCGCTTGGCGCACTTGATCATTCCGCGCATCGAGGTGACGGTCACCGAATCGGAGACGACCGTGAACGGTGCGACGGCCGCCGAGATCGAGACGATCGTGGAACTGCTGACCCCGCCCGCCGGCCCGCTGCCGCCCGCACATCCGGCCGATATCCGCGCCGACCCGAGCGACTACCGGGCCAGGGTCGCGGCGGCGGTCGGCGAAATCGCCTCGGGCCGCTACCAGAAGGTGATCCTGTCGCGCCGGGTCGAATTGCCGTTCCGCGTGGACCTGCCGGCCAGTTACCGGCTCGGCCGGGCACACAACACTCCGGCCCGATCGTTCCTGCTCCGGCTCGGCGAGCTGGCGGCGGCCGGATTCAGCCCGGAGTTGGTGGTCTCCGTCGACGACGAAGGTGTGGTCACCACCGAGCCGCTGGCGGGCACCCGCGCGCTCGGACGCGGCGCCGCAACGGATCTGGCCGCCCGCCACAGCCTGGAGTCGGACCCGAAGGAGATCGTGGAACACGCGGTGTCGGTGAAGACGTCGTTCGCCGAGATCGTATCGATCGCCGAACCCGGCACCACCGCGGTCGCCGACTTCATGGCGGTCCGTGAGCGCGGCAGCGTCCAGCACCTGGCCTCCACCGTGCGCGGCAGGCTGGCCCGGCACCGGACACCGTGGGACGCCCTGGAGGCGTTGTTCCCGTCGGTCACCGCGTCCGGCATTCCCAAGCGGGCGGGTGTCGACGCCGTCTTCCGCCACGATTCCCCGCGCGGACTGTATTCCGGTGCGGTGGTGATGCTTTCGGGCAGCGGCGCGCTGGAGGCCACGCTCGTGTTGCGGGCGGTGTACCAGGACCGCGACACCGCCTGGCTGCGGGCCGGTGCGGGCATCATCGCCGCGTCCGGCCCGGAGCGCGAGTTCGAGGAGACATGTGAGAAGTTGAGCAGCGTAGCGCCTTATCTGGTCAGCGCGCCGCGCGGACGCAATGGGGCTTGACCGGAGAAAACGTGGCTCTACCGGAGAAGTTGCTGCTCCGACGCCGGTCGATCACGCTTCGGCGTGCCCGACCGGCCTTACCTCTGCTTTACTGTTGGCGTGGTGCATACCGGGCGGTCTTGGGCCGCCACACATGTCGTGACGCCGGTCCCTCGTCGAGGCTGACGGTGGACCTGCACGTCACGCTCACCGGCAGAGGAGATCTCGGCGGTCAGATCTACCGGCAGATCAAGGCCGCCGTACTGGACGGACGCCTGCGTCCGGGGCAGCCGCTGCCGCCGTCGCGCGAACTGGCCCGCCGACTGGCGGTGTCCCGCAACACCGTGACCGGCGGCTACGACCGGCTGGTCGCCGAGGGGCTGGCCGAAAGCCGGGTCGGCGCAGGCATATTCGTCCGGGCGGCGACCCCGCATCCGCCGGGCCGGGCCCCGGCGACCACGCAGGTCACGGCGGTGCGACCGTCCCCGGTCTGGGCGAACATCACGGTGCCGGACGCGAACTTCTTCTCCTACGCGCCGACCTACGACCTGCGGCCGGGCATCCCGGACGTCCGCCTGTTCCCCTACGAGGCCTGGCGGCGCCTGACCGCACAGGCGTACCGGGCCTCCTCGATCGGCAGCGGAATGCCCATCGACCCGGCGGGCCTGCCCGAACTGCGCGTGGCCATCGCCCGGCACATCGGGGTCTCACGGGCCGTGCACGTGACGGCCGAGAACATCATCGTCACCCAGGGCATCCAGCAGGCCCTGGACATGGTCGGACGGGTACTGCTGCGGCCCGGTGACCGCGTGGCCATCGAGAACCCCTGTTATCCCTTGGTGCGCGAGCTGTTTCGCAGCCTCGGCGCCGAAGTGGTCGGTGTCGACGTGGATTCGGAGGGCATGCGCATCGACCTGCTGCCCGACCGCACGAGAATCGTCTACGTCAGCCCGTCCCATCAGTTCCCGCTGGGCATGCCCATGTCGCTGGAACGCCGGCGAGCGCTGCTGGACTGGGCGCGCGACCGCGACGTGGTGGTGATCGAGGACGACTACGACACCGAATTCCGCTACGGCGGAAGACCTCTCCAGCCGTTGCACAGCCTCGATACCGCGGGCCGGGTCATCTACGTCGGAACCTTCTCCAAGGTCATGCTCCCGGTACTGCGCGTCGGTTTCGTGGCCGCCCCCGGTCCACTGTGGACCGCGCTGCGAGCCGCGAAGTACGTGACCGACTGGCACTCCCCCCAGCCCGTCCAGGTGGCACTGCTCGGCTTCATCGAAGAAGGGTTGCTGGCCAAGCACATCCGGCGGATGCGCCGGGAATACCAGACCCGCCACGACCGCATCGTGGAACTGCTCACCACCCACTTCACCGAAACCCTGACCGTCATCTCCTCGGCAGTGGGTCTCCACGTATCGGCCTGGGCCGACCCCGAAGTCGACGCCGCCGCCGTCGCAGCCCGCGCACGAGCCGCCGGCGTAGGCATCCTCCCGATCTCCCGATTCCGGATGACCGACGGCCCGGACGGCCTCGTCCTCGGCTACGGCGCCATCGCGACCGCCGACGTCGACCACGCACTGGCCGTACTGCACACCGCAATTCAGGAGGAGATCCGAACGGCCCACCGCGAGATCCACGCCTGACCCCGGCTCACCGCGCCGGCACTGCGTAGATCGCCGCTCCGCTACCCGGTCCCGCCGACGACACCCGTCGCACGCAGACCCGCCACCTCCGGCTCGGACAGCCCGAGCACCCGGGTCAGGACCTCGGCGGTGTCCGCACCCAACGACGACGCGACCGCGGTGGGTCCGTAGCCGTCGCCGTCGCGGATCGGGCTGCGGGCGGAGATCACCGGGCCGATACCCGGTTGATCGACCTCGGCCAGAACGGGACTCGCCGCGCCGGTCGCGAGATCGGCTACCACGTCGCTCATTCGGCGGTACGGACTCCACAGCACCCCCGCTTCGGTCAGCGCCGTGGCAACCTCCGGTGTGGGGCGGGCCGCGAACCAGGGGCGCATCACCGCGGCGATCGTCTCCCGGTACTCGTAGCGGTCGGCCTCGTCGGCGAAGTCGGCGTCCAGCGATTCCGCCAGGGCCGTAACCACTTTCGCCGTTCCGGTGGCCGTGCACAAGGCCTGCCACTGGCGGCCGGTCAGTGCCACCACCATCACCCGGCCGCCGTCGGCGGTGACGAAGTCCGTACCGAAGGTGCCGTAGATGAAATTGCCGTGCCGGGCCCGGTCCCCGCGCTCGCGAACCTCGCTGAGCCATCCCATGTTCGCCACGCCGGCCAGCGCCACATCGGCCAGGGCGACCCGCAGATCCGCGCCGGCGCCCGTCCGGTCCCGCCGATGCACGGCCGCCAGCAGCGCCGTCGTGGCGGTCGAACCCGCCAGCAGATCCCATGCGGGCAGCACGTGATTCACCGGTGTGCGGGTGTCGGCCGGACCGGTCAGATCCGTGACGCCGACCTCGGTGTTGACCGTGTAGTCCACCGCCGGGCCACCACCGGCCCGGCCGCCGATGTGCACCTTGATCACATCCGGCCGGCGCGCGGCCAGCGCCTCGTAGGAGAACCACGGCCGGCCCACCGCGTTGTCGACCACGATCCCGCCGCCGGCGCCGGGCGCGGTCGCGAGGGCCAGGGCCAGTTCGCGGCCCTCGGCGGACCGGACGTCCAGTTCCACCGACTGTTTGCCGCGGTTCAGCGACGTCCAGTACAGGCTCTCCCCGGTCTCCCGCGACACGGGGTACCGCCGGTAGTCCGGTGCGCCGCCGAGCGGGTCGATCCGGATCACCTCGGCGCCGAGTTGCGCCAGCGTCATTCCCGCCGACGGTCCGGCCACGTAGCTGGCGAATTCCACGATCCGCAGGCCCGCCAGGGGTGCGTCCGCGGGTGTTGTCTCCATCGTCACGATTCCGACGTCTCCTGCCGTCGGGCGGCACGGATCGAAATCCGTACCACCTCGGTTCGTCCGTACAGTTCGGCCCGGCCTCGGCCCGTCTCGACAGCGGAGCATCTCGATGGCCGATACCGGACCGGATTGTGTATATTTTATTGCATATTCAATGAGCGGATCATCCAGCCGGGCATCGTGTCCGGCGCGCCGACAAGGAGACCTACCATCGCCGGCTCGAATTCAGCGTTGCGGTTCTTCGACGAGGGCGGCGTGCCGTCTCAGGGGCTGTCCCGCCCCACCAGCTCCCAGCAGGTCGCCGAATACATTCGCCGCCTGATCTTCGACAACAGGCTACGGGTCGGCGACCGCATCCCGCAGCTGGAGATCGCGGAGGAGCTGCGGGTCAGCCGAGTGCCGGTCCGCGAGGCCGTCATCGCGCTGGACCGCGAGGGCTGGGTGATGATCGAGCCGCACCGCGGCGCGTTCGTCGTGGGACTCGACGAGAACTCCACGCGCGACCACTACGAATTGATGGGCCGCATCTACGGTTTCGGCGCCCGCCGCGCGGCCGAACGCGGCTCCGACGAGGCGATCGCCGAACTGGGCAAGGTACAGCGCGCCCTGCAGGCCGCGACCGACCCGGACGAGTTCGCCCGGCTGAACATGCAATTCCTCGCCCGTCTCTTCCAGATCGCCGGATCGCGCCGGATCACGGCGACCGTGCGGCTGATGGCGGTCAGCATCATCCCCGGCAACTATTTCGCCGAGGTTCCCGACGCGATCAAATTGCAGAAGCGTGGCCTGCGCATCGTCATGCGTGCGGTCAAGGATCATGACGGCGCCGCCGCCGAACAAGGCTTCGTCGACATGCTGCATCTCGAGTCCGAGAAGGTGGTCGGGTTGCTGACCACACGCGGCATCATCGGCGGCCCCGAGGCCGACTGATCCGAGTTCGTCCCAGGCACAGCCGGGCGGGGGGCACACCCCCGAACAGCCCGCCGGGCGTCGACCACGCCAGTTCCCCCCGATCGACCAGATACACCACGTGGGCCATCGTCTCGGCCAGCGCGGCCACCTGCATCCGGCCGACCTCGGCCCACGGCCGCGACCACGTGAGCCGTTCGGCGAGTTGCCAGATCGTCGGGTCGCCGATCGCCTCGACCGCGGCCACGATCTCCCGGCAGCGCCGATCGTGATGATCGAGCAGCTGCTCGGACCGCAATGCCATTCCGCCGAAACGATATTCGTGCGCGGGCAGCGCCTCGTGGTCGTCGTAGTCCGCGAGCCGGCGCAGCGAGTCGAAGAATTGCGGCAACGGTGACGCGCCGTCCTGCCGCAGGCCGAGATTCGGTGTGATGCGGGGCAATACACAGTCGCCGGTCAGCAGGACCCGCGCATCGGGCTCGCGCAGGCACAGGTGGCCGGGGGTGTGACCGGGCGTACAGCCGCCGGCCCGGCAGCGGGACCGGATCGCCGTCCTCGAGCAGGACATCGGGTTCGATCAGATCCTCGAAGCTGGGACGGTCGGCCTGATCGAGCATGTGCAGGAACGCCTCGGTCTCGGTGGCCGGCGCCCCGGCGATGAGCATCAACCGCTCGATCTCCCCGCGCGAGCCGATCCGCCGATCCTGCTGCCCGAGGCGCGCGGGCAGCGAATCCCGTTCCGCCGGATGCATGGCCACCCAGGCGCCGGCGGCGTCCCGCAGTCGTTCGGACATCCCGTGATGATCGGGATGGATGTGCGTCACGACGACCCCGGCGACATCGTCGATCCCGAGCCCGGCGGCCCACAGCCCGTGCACCAGGGCCTGCCAGCCCTCCTCGGAGCGCCAGCCGGGATCGACGACCACCGCACCGCCGGTACCCGGCACGAGATAGGCCAGGGTGTAGCGCAGCGGATTGTCCGGGAAGGGCACCGGCACCGACCAGATTCCCCCGGCCAACTGCTCGACCGCCGGCAGGGTCCGGCTCCGCCACGCCTCGAGTTGCGCGGTCCCGGTCACCGTGATCGCGGAGCTGTCGCTGGTCACCGCATCGGATGTCATCGCCGGCCGCCGACCGTGTGCCCGGCGCCGCGAGCGAATCTGAAGTCATCGAACATACCGAATATTGTATAAATATTCCGGACAAGCTGCGCCGGAAACAATGCCGGCGACCGGGAGCCTATCCACACGTTCGCCCGCGCCCTCGACCGGACACAGTAAAGTAGACCGCTGTGCAGGCCGAGGACCAGCCAGTGATCCGCCCGAATTCGCCCGCCCGGCGACAGGCGCCGAAGCAATCCACGGCGTCGGCAGCGAAGTCGGCGCAGGAGAACCGAGACACCCGGCGGCACGTCATCGAGGCCGCGATCCAGACCATCCTGGAACAGGGTTTCTACCGGGCGAGTTCGAATACGATCGCGGATCGGGCGGGGGTCACCTGGGGAGTAATCCAGTACCATTTCGGCACCCGGGAAAAGCTGATGCTGGCCGTACTGGAAGAAGGCAGCAACCGGCTCGCCGAGGATCTGAAGGCCGCCGAGCTCACCGGATCGACCGTGCAGCAACGGCTCGAGCAATTCTTCGACATCCTGGCGGCGTACTACGCGTCGCCGGATTACCTGGCTTTCGCTCAGGTCCTGCTCAATCTCGGTCACGACCCGAACACCTCGGCGCAGACCAGGCAGACCGTGCTCGACGTGAACCAGCGCGCCGATCCGGAGATCAGGCGACTCATCGACCGCGTCTTCGAAGGCACCGGCACCCACGACACGGAAACACACAGCCTCGTATTCCATGCCCTGCGCGGGCTGTCGATCAGCCATGTCGTACTGACCGCCATCGAGCCGTTGCCCCACGGCGACGCGCACCTGCGGTTCCGCAAGGAGGGGCGCCTGCTGGCGCGTTCGCTCAGCCTGCTCATCGAGGGTCCGGAGAACCTCGAATAGGCCGGTCTGCCTCACCACGGCCGGTGAGGTGTCGGTCGACTTCGGCTTCACGCGTGGGCAATTCGGGCAGATGGTCCGGAATGCCCTGTGCCCGAGCGCAACCGACGACACCACGATCCGGACGTCGAAGCGCAATCTGCCGGACCGGCCGACCTGGACGTGGGAGGCCCGTCACCGTGCGGGGTAGGTCACGGATTTGATCGCCGTGTACTGCTCGAATCCGGCTGTGTCGTAACGGTGTCCGACACCACCGGCCCGATAACCGCCGAACGGTGTGTCGGCGCTGTACCCGGTGCCGTTGACGCCGACGGATTCGGCGCGCAGGCGGGCCGCGACGGCCAGCGCGTGCTCCACCGAGCCCGACATCACAGCCCCCACGGCCAGGCCGTGGGGGCCGTGATTGGCGATGCGCACCGCGTCGTCCTCGCCGTCGTAGGGGATGACGGCCGACACCGGACCGAGGATTTCCTCCCGGGCGATGGTCATGGCGCTGTCGACATCGGCGAAAAGGGTTGGGCGGACGAAGAATCCGGTGTCGAGCCCGTCCGGTTGCCCGGGTCCGCCGACCAGCAGCCGGGCGCCTTCCGCGATGCCCGTGCGGATGTGGCCGCGCACGCGGTCGCGCTGTGCGGCCGAGACGACCGGACCGCAGCGGACGGCCGGGTCCTGCGGGTCGCCGGCGGTGATGTCGCGGTACATCGACTCGAGCAGCGCCACGCCCTCGTCGTAGCGGGAGCGGGGCAACAGCAGCCGGGTCGGATGCGCCCAGCCCTGGGCCGCGTGGAGGCCGACGGCACGGCCCAGGTCCGGATCCGCGTCCGCCAGGACGATCGTCGCCGATCGACCGCTGAGCTCGAGGAGCAGCCGCTTCATCGTCGCGGCGCCGTCCGCCATGATCCGCCGGCCGGCGGCGGTGGATCCGGTGAACGAGATCATGTCGACTTTCGGTGACCGCGTGAGTGTTTCGCCGGCCCGATGGCTCGAGGCGGTCACCACGTTCACGACGCCGGGGGGTATGTCGGTGTGCTCCGCGATCATTCGGCCCAGCCGGGTGGCGTTGAACGGGGTGTCCGGCGCGGGCTTCAGGACGACCGTGTTGCCGGTCGCCAGCGCCCGGCCGAGCGTGTGGACGGCCGCCGCGAAGGGGAAGTGCCACGGCACGATCGCACCGACCACACCGACGGGTTCCCGCCACACCTGCCGGATCGGATTCGTACCACCGGCCCTGCCGAGCGAACTGCGCCACGGGTAACTGTCGATCCGTTCCGCCGGGCAGGTGAGCGCGTCGTCGAGTGGCGTGTCCAGCTGCGGGCCGAAGGTGAGCGCGCGGGGGCAGCCGGCCTCGCGGATCAGCTCCTCGCGCATTTCCTCGCGTTCGGATTCCAGCGCGTCCTGTAATTGCAGCAGGCAGGTGCGCCGGAACAGATGGTCGGTGGACCAGCTGGTGTCGTCGAACGCGCGGCGCGCGGCGTCGATCGCGGCGTGCACATCCTCGGCCGAGGCATCGGCGACAGCGCCGAGCACTTCCTCGGTGGCCGGGTCGACATTGTCGAAGGCGCCGGCGCGCCCCTCGACGAGTCGCCCGTCGATCAGCATCCGTGCCTCGAACGGGGCCGGGGCGGTACCGGTCATCCCTCACGCTCTCGTACGCCGGCGGGGTGCGCCGTGATCTCTCGGAATACGTTGCGGGGCAGTGTATCCGGCAGATCCAGGGAGCTGAGCAGTCCCGGTGGCGCGGCGACCACGTAGGGCACCGCGTTGACCACGCGCATCGCCGTCGCGGTCATCGCGGCCCGGCCCGCGCCGTACCCGGCGGGAGCGCCCAGGGTCATCGTGGTGTGGATGTCGGGGTCGCCGTCGATATCGATGCGGTAGGTGGCGTCGCAGTCCGAACTGGGCCAGTCGGGGGCGACATCGCGGGCCATCCGGATGATGTGCTCGACCACGATCGCCTCCCGGCCGTCGATCACGCCCGCGGCGCGGGTGCGGACGGCGCCGCAGGTCCCGGCCTCGATCGTCCCGAACGCGACCTCGATGGCCCGGTCGGTGATCCGGCGGTCCAATGTGCCGCGGACCTCCTCGATCCGCGCGCCGAGACCGGCGGCGATCAGCCGGATCGGCGCGCTCCACGCCGCCTCGAGATAGCCCGGAATGCTCAGTGCCGGTGCGAAATCCAGCGGCCGGCCGAAGCCCATGCCGTCCATCATCACATCGGCGACCGGGTAGTGATCGTTGAGCGAGACCTCGCTCAGGGTGATCGTGCGGATCGCGCGCGACTGGGTCGCCAGCAGCAGCCCGAGCTGATCGGAGGCGAAGCCGGGGAAGATACCCGAGGCGTAGAAGCTCGAATTACCTTCGTGCGCCGCGTTTTCCAGTCGCTGCCGCCACTGCGGCAGGACGTACGCCGGTGGGTACACCAGCCCGGTCGAGGTCGTGGAGACCACGTTGATGCCCGCCCGCAGCAACCGCTCGTAGTCCGGCAGTGCCGCGGTATCGCGCTGTGGGCCGCTGGCGGCGTACACGACGCAATCGGGTTTCAGGGCGATCAGCGCCGCGGCGTCGCCGGTGGCCGTGATGCCCAGCGGCGGGCCGCCGGCCAGGACACCGGCGTCCCGGCCGATCTTGTCCGGGTTGTGTACCCAGACACCTGCCAGTTCCAGGTCGGGCCGGGTGGATACGGCGCTGACGGCGACCGCGCCGACGCCGCCGGTGGACCAGACGACGACCCGAGTCGGTGTCGATTCCATGATGTTCCTTCCTCCGGGACCGCGGACTCAGCTGTCGCGGCGGGCGCGTTCGACGGCGGTGGCGGCGTTCTCGAGATAGGTCCAGGCCACTTCGGGCGGCAGACCGCCGCACAGCGGCAACAGCGGCAGGGGTCCGCCCGCGCGGATCGCGGCGGCGGCCGCGTCCAGGGTGAGCACCCGATACGGACCGGGCGGGTCGCGAAGTTCGTCGACCGTGGCGGCGCGGGAGATACTCGCCACGGCCTCGTCGCCGGGGCGGTAGGCCGCGGCCGTGGTGGCGTCGTGCAGCAGGTGCGGGCCGAGATCCGCCCAGGCCCGCTCGACGTCGTCGGCGACGAAGACGGCCGTCGGCGCTTCCGGCCGCGCGGTCTGCACGAAACCCGGTGCACGGCCGTGCGCCACGCATTCGGCGCGGTAGTAGGCCGCGAGTTCGGCGGACGGGGACTGCGAGACGAATCCGAGGCCGTGCCGTGCCGCGCGCCGGGCGGCGGCGCGGCTACCGCCGGCGATCATGACGGTCGGCCCGCTCGCGGTCTTGCCGTGCGGTGTGACGTGGATCCGGCGGCCGTCACGGACGTGCGGCCGGCCGTCGAGCAGATCCAGCAGCAGGGCCAGGTGGTCGTCGGCCCGGCGGCCCCGCGTCCGCAGGTCGACACCGAACTGCTCGTACTCCTCGGCGCGGTGCCCGATGCCGAAGGCGTAGGACACCCGGCCGCCGCTGAGCAGATCCAGCACGTTGATCTCCTCGGCGAGCAGGACCGGGTCCCGCAACGGAAGGACCACGGCGGCAAGCAGAATCGGCAGTCGGCGGGTACGCGCGGCGATCGCCGACGCGAGCAGCAGCGGTGCCGGCAGATGCCCGTCGGCGGCGCCGTGGTGCTCGGACAGGACCGCCAGCGCCGCGCCCCGCGATTCCGCCCACGCGCACATGTCGACGGCGGCGCCGTAGAGCGCGGCCGGTGGCGCTCCGAATTCCGGTGCGCGCATATCGAAGCGGAGGGTGAACATCGACTGCCTTCCCGCCATGTCATCGCCTCGTCGGGGCGTACCTAACTTTTGTTGCAAACTAGTCCGGGGTGCGAGTGCCCGTCAAGGTGCGGCGATGCGGTGCCGAATTCGCTGTGAGCCAATCGGTTACCGGCCATCGCGGGTGCGTGATTCCGTTTGGAGCACTTCGGGCAGGCGGGTGCAATCCTCGACGATCGGCCGGTTTGATAGCCTGCCGGGGGCGAAGATCCCACGTCGCAGCGCCGGGCCGTCGCCGCGGCGGGCGCCGGTGACCGGGTACGGGCCGACGTGGCGGGAGGTGTTGCGGTGCTCGGTACCGAGGAGAGCGCCCGGCGCGCGGAGATCCTGCGGACCGCGGAAACGCTCATCGCCACCCGCGGCCTGCGAACCTCCTTGCAGGAGATCGCGAAAGCGGCGGGCATCCTGACCGGCAGCCTCTACCATCACTTCGCCTCGCGCGACGCGCTGCTGCTCGAACTGGTCCGCCGCTATCACGCGGACCTGGCCCGGGTGGGGGCGCGGGGACCGGCCCGGCTCGACGCCGAGGACGGGGCGACCCTCGAGGACAAGCTCGTCGCCCTGAGCATCGATATCGCCGAGTGCGGGGTCCGCAACCGGGCCGCCCTGCAGATGTCGTTCTACGAGGCGCCGACCAACGATCCCGAACTCGTCGACCTGCTCGGCCGGCCGCGCGACGAGATCATCGATGCGATGGTGCAGACGTTGCGCGCGGGCCGGTGGAGTGGCTATCTGCGGCCACATCTGGATCTCGCCCCACTCGCCGACCGCCTCTGCCAGGCCATGCTGCACGTCGGCCTGGACGTCATCCGCCGCGACGCCGCACCGGAGCAGGTGGCAACGGTGTTGTGCCGCATCATGACCGACGGCCTGGCCACCCGGGCACCCGGCACCGGGGAACTGGATCGATCCGCGGCCTTCGCCGCCGCCGACCGGGTCGTCCACAGCTGGGGCGACGGCGACGGCACCGGCGATCAGGACAAGACCGCGCGTATCCGGGCGGCGGCCCTGAAGGTGTTCGGCCGCAAGAGTTTCGAGGTGAGTACCCTTCGCGATATCGCCGCCGAGGCGGGGGTCAACGTCGCGACCGTGTACCGGGTCATCGGCGCCAAGGACGACGCGCTCGCCGAGGTGATGCACGCCTTCGGCGAGAAGACCGGCGCGGCGGCGGCCGCCGTCATGGCATCCGGGGCGACATCGATCGAGAAGCTCGACGCCATCAGCTGGATCTACATCAACGCCGTCATCCGCTTCCCCGACGAATGGAAGGTCCAGTTGGCGTGGATGCGGCACTCACCACCGGACGATCCCAATCCCGGCCACGCCTTCACCAGCCGCATGCGGCAACTGGCGGAACTGCTCGTCCGGGGCATCCGCGACGACGAGATCCGGCTCCGCACCATCCCGCCGGATGTGCTGGCCCGCTGTGTCATCGACGTGCTGTGGATGCCGGAGAACATCATCCGCGGTATCGGGACACGAGCCGCACTGGAGCTCGCCCGGGACACGGTCATCCGCGGGATCAGCCGTCGCGCGGGCTGATCCCGCCGGGTACGCCGGTCCCGATCCGGGCACAGCCTTCGGCACTGATCACCCGGCGGACCGACCGAATGCCTTGTCCCCGAACAGCTCTCGCTGTTGGCGCCGAGTCCGCAAGCGGCACAGCCCGTTCAGGGTGTGGGCAGGCGCAGGGCGAGGAGTGCGACATCGTCGTCGGTGCCGGTGGGCATCCGGGCGAGGAGTTCGTCGCAGAGCTTCTCCAGGGGTTCGTGGGTGAGTGCGAGGGCGTGGCGGCGGAGCAGGCCGAAACCGGTGTCGAGATCGATGCCGGGGGTCTCGATCAGGCCGTCGGTATAGAGCAGCAGGGTGGAGCCCGGGGGCAGCGGTGCGGTGGCGTCGGGCCGGTCCCCCGGGGTGGCGAGCCGGGTGCCCAGCAGCAGGCCCTGCCCGTCGTCCAGGTAGCGGGCGCGGCGATCGGGGGTCACCAGCAGTGGCGGCGGGTGTCCGGCGCTGGTCCAGTGCAGGGTCCACGGCCCGTCCGGGGAGCCTTCGACGCGGGCGAGCACGAGCGTGGCCATCGGGACGGTGGTGATCGCGGGCATGGCGTCATCGAGCAGGTCGACGATCACGCTGGGTGGTTCGGCGTGGTCCCAGGCCAGCGAGCGCAGGATGCCGCGCAGTTGTGCCATGCCGGCGGCGGCGGTGAGGTCGTGGCCGACGACGTCGCCGATGACCAGTGCGGTCGTGCCGTCGCGCAGCGCGAACGCGTCGTACCAGTCACCGCCGACCTGTGAGGCGGCCGGGGCGGGCTGATAGCGGGCGGCCAGCCGCAACCGGCCGGGCTGCGGCAGCGGGGCGAGCAGGTTGCGTTGCATGGCTTCGGCGACGGTGCGCTGACGGTCGAAGCGGAGCGAATTGTCGAGGAGCTGGCCGACCCGGCGGCCGATGTCGACGACGGCCTGCCGGTCCTCGTTGTCGAACGGGCGCGCCGGATCGGTACGCACCACCGTGAGCGCGCCGGTGACCTGGCGGCCGGAGCTCAGCGGGACGGTCAGCGCGGATGCCGCGCCGATCGCGTGCAGGAAGCCGGTGTGCACGGCGGCCACCGCGGAATCCGGTGGCCCGGTGATGATTTCCCGGTCCAGCAGAATCGGTTCGCCGGTCCGCAGCACTCCCACCAGCGCCGACTGGGACGCCTGGTCCATGGCGGGCAGGCGTCCCAGCCACTGTTCGTGGCCTGTGTCGCGGTCGTCGGGTCCGGTGACCGCCACCCGGTCGACGTGGTCGCCGTCGACGCGGAGGTCCACCGCGGTCCAGTCCGCGAGGCGCGGGATCAGCAGGCGGCCGAGCCGGGCGAGCATCTCGCCGGTCTCCAGGGTCTGACTGAGTACCGCGGTGACCTCCGCGACCAGCGTCAGGCGTCCGATCAGGTCCTCCAGATCGCTGACCTGCGACGCACGCGCCTGCCACGCCTCGCCCTCGGCGGTCGCGCCGCCGAACAGCACCGCCGACCCGTCGCGCGCGCCGTCGACGCTCAGCGGCGTGACGGCCCAGTCCACCGCGATCGTCTCGCCGTCGAGCCGGGCGAACCGGTCGCCACCCTCGTGCGCGATGTCGTGCCGCGTCAGTGCCCCCTGCAACGCGCATCGGTGCGGCGACCTCTCGCGGCCGGCAGTACCGCCGTGCACGAGATCATGGAAACCCTTGCCGCGCAGGGTTTCCGCGGTGCGGCCCAGCAGCGACTCGGTGGCCGGATTCGCCGCGACGATCCGCCCGTCGCGGCCGGTCACGACCAACCCGAAGCCGAGCTGGTCGACGACCTGCCGCCAGAATCCCGGCACCATCGGCCACTGCCGTCCGTCGGCCACCGTATCCGCGCACATATCCACCTCCGGTTGCGAGCCGCCGGGCCCGCTCCGTGCTCGGATACCCCGCAGAACCGCTGCCAGGCGGGCGAGTGACGCTGGTCATCGGCGCGGGCCCGGTCCGGTGGGGTCAGTTCCCGGTGCGCGCGGCGAGGATATCCAGGTAGTGCTGGTTGTACATCACGCCGAGGATGTTGCCGAACGGATCGAGGATCGAGGCGGTCACGAAGCCGGGTCCGCGTTCGGTGATCTTCTCGTGGACGGTCGCGCCGGCGGCGACGAATCGGTCGACGGCGGCCGCGACGTCGTCGACGTGCCAATAGATCACGGCGCCACCCGGGGTGTCGCCGGTACCGGTCGGCGCGAACCGCCGGTCGACGATGCCGAGTTCGTGCTGATGGTCGCCGAGGCGGAACTCGGCGTAGGCGAGCTCGCCCGCCATCTCCCGGGCGAAATAGGTTGGTACGCCGAGTATTCCGGTGTACCAGTCCCGCGCGGCGGCGACGTCGTCGGCGAAAATGTTGACGGTGCTGAGTCCTCGCAACATCGGTGAATTCCCTTCGTTCGGTGAATATCTCAATGATGCGGGGAAAAGTGCTCACCATATGAGCACTTTTCTGGCAGTCTCGGGGAATGCGAGCTGATCGGCTATTGGCCGTCCTGTTGCTGATGCAGGCGCGGGGCCGGGTCACCGCGGCGGAGCTGGCCACCGAACTCGAGGTGTCGGTGGCGACCGCGCGGCGTGATCTGGAGGCGTTGTCCACCGCCGGGATCCCGGTGTATCCGCAGGCCGGGCGGGGTGGGGGCTGGTCGCTGGTGGGTGGCGCGCGCACGGATCTGTCCGGGCTGTCGGCCACCGAGGCACGGGCCCTGTTCCTGCTCGTCGGGCCCGCCGCGGCGGCCTCCGGGGAGGCGAAGGCGGCATTGCGGAAACTGGTCCGGGCATTGCCGCAGACCTTCCGCGCCGAGGCCGAGGCGGCCGCGACTGCGACGACGGTCGATACCGCCCCCTGGGGTGCGCGCACCTCGGCCCGCCCGGAACTGGCCGAGGTACTCCAGGCCGCGGTGGTACGCCGCCGGAAGGTTTGCCTCGACTACACCAACAGCGGCGGCCACCGATCCCGACCGGTGGTGGAACCGTGGGGTGTCATCGACAAGGACGGCACCTGGTACCTGCTCGCGCGCACGCCCCACGGCCGGCGCACCTTCCGCATCGATCGCATGACCGCCGCCGATCCGCTCGAGGACACCTTCGAGATTCCCGCCGATTTCGCCCTCACCGGCGCCTGGGACGAGGTCGTCGACACCGTCGAGGAGCTACGGTCCCGAACCTGGGCGACCCTGCTGATCGAGCGACGCTTCGCCGCGATACTGCACGACCACTTCGGGCGGCACTGCCACGTCGAGGCCGAACTCGACGACCACCGCGTCCGGGTCCGGGTCGCGGCCCCCACCCCACTCGACATCGCCCGCCAGCTCGCCGGCTGGGGCGATCTGGTCGAGGTGCTCGAACCACCCTCGGTACGAACGGAATTGGGCCGGATCGGCACCGAACTGGCCGATCGATACCGGTAGCGCGAGCACCCGAGGCCGTGTCGGCGCGTTCTCGGCTGTCGCCACCGAGCAGCGCGCCGACGGCGAGACACCGTGCGCGACACGCGAAGTCATGATCATCGCCGCGGCCGGAGTGCGGGAGTGGGTGCGGTACCGGCGTGTCAGGTCGTTCGTGGCGGGTAGTTCGTCACCATGTGCAGGCCCTATCGCCGAACCTAGGAGGTTCCCATGCCGGACAGCACTGCCGGTTCCCTCATTCCCACACCGGTACACCCCACCACGCCCGAAGCCATCGTCGCCACGGAGACCGACACCGACATCCTGGCGCCCACCGACACGAGCGGTCCGGGCCACTCCTGGATCGACCACGGCGTGGCCGCCGGGATCACCGCGGTGGTCCTGCTGGTCGTCGTCGGTATCGCGCAAGCGCTGGAAGGGATTTCGGCGGTCGCGGCCGGCACCGTCGCACAACACGGCTCCCAGTGGGACGTCACCGGCTGGGGGTTCGCGCATCTGGTCGTCGGCGCGGCGCTCGTCGGCGCGGCCGTGGCCCTGTTCACCGGCCGCACCTGGGCGAATGCCACCGCGATCGTCGTGGCCGCGGCGGCGATCGTCGCGAATCTCGTGTGGCGGTCCTACAATCCGGGCTGGACGATGGTCGTCATCGCGCTCGACGTGATCGTCATCGGGGCCGTCGCCCTCCGGCACCACCACCGCACCCGCTGACGCGGATGGCCACGTCACCGACCTACTGTGGTCGCCGCCGCGCCGCGGCGTCGAGTGCGGGACGGTGGACGAAGTGGTCGATGCCGGGCAGATCGGTGCCCGGCGAGACGACCTTGTCGATCGCGTCGAGAACGTCGCCGCCGAGCCGGATTTCGGCGGCGGCCAGCGCGTCGTCGAGATGCCGCATCGTGCGCGGCCCGACGATGGTCGAGGTGATCGCGGGATGACTGCCGACGAAGGCCAGGGCCAGCTCGGTCAGCGACAGACCGGCCTGCTCGGCGATCACGTGCAGGGCCTCCACCGCGTCGTAGCGCACCGCGGACGTGCGCTCCTCGGCGGTGCTGACCGATCCGCGCATGAAGGGGTTCGCCGGGTCGAATCGTGAACCCGCGGGCGCGTTTTCGCCGCGGCGATACTTCCCGGTCAACCAGCCCCCGGCCAGCGGGCTCCACGGGATCATCGCCATCCGATGCCGCGAGCAGGCGGGCAGTACCGCCTGCTCCACCGAGCGGGCGAAGATCGAGTACTGCGACTGCTCGCACACAAAGCGTTCGGTGTGGCGGCGCGCGGCCGCCCACTGGGCCTCCACGATCCAGTCCGCCGGGAACGAGGACGAGCCCAGATACAGCACCTTGCCCTGCCGCACCAGATCGGTGAGCGCACCGAGGGTTTCCTCGAGATCGGTGTCCCAGTCGAGCTTGTGCACCTGGTAGAGGTCGATGTAGTCGGTGCCCAGACGCCGCAGGCTGGCGTCGACCGCCCGGGTGATCCATCGCCGGGAACCGCCGCGCTGGTTGGCGTCCGGGCCCATCGGGTAGAAGCATTTGGTGGCGATCACGACCTCGTCGCGCCGTGTCCGCACCGCCTGCCCGACGATCTCCTCACTCTGGCCGCCGGAGTACACGTCGGCGGTGTCGATGAAGTTGATCCCGCTGTCCAGCGCGCGGCCGATGATCCCGAGACAGTCGTCGACGTCCGTATTTCCCAACTGCCCGAACATCATCGCGCCGAGGCACTGGACGCTGACGGTGACGCCGGTGGTACCGAGTGTGCGGTAGTGCATATCGCCTTCCTGCCGGAACTCAGCCGGCCGGCTGGGCCGCGTAGCGCCGCGCCCATTCCTTGCGGGACCGGATCGAGAGATCCACGTCGGTGGCCTGCGCACGCAGCGCACCGACGGTGGCCTGCTCTCTCGGGGTGTGCGCGAACGGATCCCAGCCGAGGAACCGGCAGGCGTTCTCCCACGTGATCTTGTCGATGTCCGCGTCCGGCGCGCCGGCGGCGTTCAGTTCGCCGAGCACGAATTCGGGAGCATCGGGCCACAGCGAATCCGCATGGGGGAAGTCGCATTCCCACGCGATGATGTCCATCCCGACCTTGTCGCGATAGGTGAGCGCGGTGGGATCGGTGACGTAGCAGGCCATCACGTGCTCGCGGAACACCTCGCTGGGCAGCTTGCCGCCGAAGTCCCGGCGCAGCCACTTCTGGTTGGTGTAGTGGCGATCGGACCGGTCCAGGAAGAACGGGATCCAGCCGATCCCACCCTCGGACAACGCCACCCTCAGCCCCGGATAGGACCGGAAGGCCGGGCCCCACAACAGATCCTGCACGGTGATCTGGGAAACCGTGGGCGCCAGGCACATCAGATTGTCGATCGGCGCGTCCGGGGCCAGCCGCAGCGCACCGAAACCCGCGCCGATGTGCAGGTTCATCACCGTCTGCTGATCCTGCAACGCGGAAAATACCGGGCCCCAGTAATTCTGGTCGAAGTAGCTGGGCAGCCCCTCGAGGTGCGGCAGCTCCGGCATCGACACCGAATGACAGCCCTTCGAGGCCAGCCGCTCGATCTCGGCGACCGCCAGCTGCGGATCCCACAGCGGCAGAATGCCGAGCGGGATGAACCGGCCCGGATACGCGCCGCACCAGTCCTCGATGTGCCAGTCGTTGTAGAGCTCGATGATCCGAACGGTGATGTCGTCCTTGACCTTCGCCAGATGTCCGGCGCTGAAACCCGCGTAGGTCGGGAAGCACATCGAGGCGAACACACCGTTGGCGTTCATGTCCCGCACGCGCTCGTGCACGTCGTAGACACCGGGCCGCATCTCGGCGTACCCCGCCGGATCGTGGTCCCACTCCTCCGGCGGCCAGGAGACGACCGCGTTCAGACCGGTGACGCCGACCGGGTTGCCCCGGTACATCCAGCGGTCGACACCCTGGTCGTCGACGATGACCCGCGGCATCACGTCGGCCAGCGCGGCCGGGGTGTGATTCTCGAACATGTCCGGCGGCTCGACGACGTGGTCGTCGATGCTCACCAGGATCAGATCATTGATATCCATGGCAATACTCGCTCACTCGTGCTGACTGCTACCGACCCAGGGCGGCGGGATCGGTCACATCTTCCGGAAATCCCAGCTGGTGATCTTCTGCGGCGTCAGCCGCAGCCAGGCGTGCCGGCCGTCGTAGTGCATCTCGTCGCGGCCGGTGTACTTGCGGGCGAACTGCCGCTCCGGTTCCGCGAGCTCGGAATCCGTTGTGCCGGTGCGCGGTACCTCCCCCACCGATTCCAGCCGGCCGCGGATCTCCACGCCGCGCAGCTCGTTGAAGGCGTGTCCGCCGTCGATGAGCACGGCGACTTGGGGATCGCGCGCGATATCGGTCCAGCGCTGGCTCTTCACCACGGAGTTCAGCCACAGGGCGGTGCCGTCCCAGACGAACCACAGCGGGGTCAGGTGCGGACCGTCCGGGCTCGAGGTGGCCACCCGGCAGGTGCGCTCCTCGGCGAGGAAGGCGTCGACTTCCTCCGGGCTCATCGCGATCTTGCGGCCGCGGCGTTGTTCTTTCATCGAAACCTGTTCCCTTCCAGGGCTTTACCGGCCGAGCATGAATGTGACGACGGGCGTCGCCGCCGGGAACGACCCGGAGACGCCGGCGGTGAAATACCCGTGGTCGGCGGTGAGGATGGTGCCGGTGATCGAGGAGGCCGCAGCGCTGCACAGGAACAGCAGCGGCCCGGCCTGCTCGATCGGCTGCGACACCTCGACCCCGGCCGCTTCCCGGTAGTCGGTGCCGAATCCGAGCCACCGCTCGGCATTCGCGCGCGCCAGCGGGGTGTCGGTGGCGCCGGGGCAGATCGCGTTGATACGAATTCCCCTGGCCCGCAACGTCAATGCCTGGGTGGCGACATAGGCGCAGACCGCCTGCTTCGAGAACATGTAATCGGCCTTGCCCTGTCCGACCACCCAGCGCGCCGCGTCGTGGAAGTCCGGGATGGCCAGATATTCCTGCAGCAGCGGCAGATTCGACTCCCAGCCCAGGCCCGCCGCCGACGAGATCAGGCCGATCGCCGCACCGCGCGGCAGCAGATCGGCGGCGAGCAGTCGTTCGATCAGGTAGCGGTGGCCGAGGAAGTTGATCCGCTCGAGGCCGGCCGTGCCGTCCGCGACACCCGCCGCACCCAGCAGCACATGCACCGGGCCGTCCAGTGCTTCGACCGCCGCGTCGATGGAATCGGTGTCGGCGAGATCGATCGCGATCGCCTGCACCCCGTCGGCGGTGATCGGCGCGATATCGGCGACCAGCACCTCCGCGCCCGCGTCGAGCGCGAGTTGTGCTGCCGCGGCGCCCATTCCGCTGGCGCCGCCGACGACCAGCACCCGCTTGCCGTCGAACCGGAACGCATCGAACAACGTCATTCTCTCTCCTGTGATTCGAGTTGCCGCACGGACTTCCGCGCCGCCTACGTGACGACGCCGCGAATCTTCAGATCCAGCACCGCCTCCGGATCGAG
Source organism: Nocardia sp. BMG111209 (assembly GCF_000381925.1). NCBI lineage: Bacteria > Bacillati > Actinomycetota > Actinomycetes > Mycobacteriales > Nocardiaceae > Nocardia > Nocardia sp. BMG111209. Next base: position 414,925 of record NZ_KB907307.1, on the reverse strand, counting down.
ACCGAGTTCGGCGAGCACCTCGTCACCGTGCTCGTTGAATTCCGGTGCGCGCCGGGGTATCGCGGGCTTTTCGTCGAACTGCACCGGGGCCGCGGCCAGCCGGAACGGAACTCCGGTGGCGGTCGCGCACTCCTGGACGTACCCGTTGGCGATCGTCTGCGGATCGGCCGCGGCCTCCAGTGTGTGCTGCACGATCGTCCACTGACCGGTGAAGGCGGACAACCGATCCCGCCAATCGTCCAACGGCCGCGCGGCGAACGTCGCGGTGAGGATCTCGATCGCCTCCGCGCTGTGCGCCATCAGCGCGGCGTGATCGGCGAAGCGCGGATCCGCCGCCAGTTCGGGCCGCTCGACGGCAGCGCAGATCGAGCCCCAGTAGCGGCCGGCCTGCAGGCAGGTGAACGACAGCCACCGTCCGTCCGCGGTGCGGTAGTGGCCGGTCAGCGGATTGGACCGGGTGCCCACCGGCGGCGGGGTCCACGGCACGTCCAATTGCAGCGACAGCGCCATCGCCTGCCCCATCGACCAGATCGCGGTGCTCATCAGCGAGACATCCACCGTGGTGGCCTCGCCGGTGCGTTCCCGGTGGAACAGCGCGCTGGCGATCCCGCCGGCGATCGTCATGCCGCCGATCGAATCGCCGAATCCCGGCGCCGGCGGAACGGGTACGTGCCCGTACTCCGGCCGCATGACCCCCGCCGCGACACCCGCCCGAGCCCAGAACGCCAGCGAATCGTAGGCGCCGCGATCCGCCTCCGGGCCGCGCTCCCCCTGCCCGGTTCCGCGGACGTAGATCAGCCGCGGGTTGTGCACCCGCAGATCCTCGACGTCGATACCGAGCTTGGTCCGCACCCGGGGCAGCTTGTTGGTCAGGAACACATCCGCCGCGGCGACCAGCCGATACAGGATGTCGCGCCCGGCCTCGGAGGTCAGATCCAGGCCGAGGCTGCGCTTACCGCGGTTGGAGTGTTCGAACAGCACGTGCACGTCGTCCGGAACGACCGCGATACCGGAGGACGCCAGCCCCCGCATCGCGTCGCCACGCTCCACGTGCTCGATCTTGATCACGTCCGCACCCCAGTCGGCCAGCAGCGCGGACGCGGCCGGCACGAAGGTGTGCTCGGCGACCTCGACGATCCTGACACCCTGCATCACCGCAGTCACGGACGTCCTCCTGGTTTCCTCACTGGCACCTCGGTGCACGACCGGCGGAATCCCTGCCACCGTTCATCACTATGCGATCACCGATCGCGTACTCGATTCGGTATTATGCGAGCGTTGATCGCATAGTGTCAAGGTCCGGACGGACGGACGCCCGCCGATGCCTCAGGAAATGCGGCAGGCCGGCGTGGTGCCGCCGGACGGCGAGGCGGCATCGTGGGTGGATCCGATCGCCGGTGCGACCCAGCGCCGGAGGAACCCCCGCAATTCGGCACCGCTGCGCGGCGGGCGGCCGGGGTCGATGACCAGGGACTGGAAGATCCTGAGCATGAACTCGACCATCTCGTCGAGGTTGTCGTCGGTGATTCCGACGCTGCGCCAGTCGACATCGAACCGCTCCACGAGGGCACGTCCGAACGACAACGCCACATCGGAGGTGACCCCCGCCGAGAATGCGCCGGCACGGCCGGGAGTGAGCAGCAGACTCACGTACTTCTCGTCAGGCAGGCACTCGAGCGTATGGGCGATGCCTTCGACGACCGCTTCGGCCGGTTCGTGAATCGAGGCCAGATGAGCGGCGAGACTGTCCAGGAAAGGGCCGATTTCGGCGACCGCGGTCGCGATCAGCAACGCGTCGGTGCCGGCGAAATAGCGATACACGGTTTGGCGGGTGACCCCGAGATCGCGCGCCACATCGGAGATGTTGAAGTCCTTACCGGACTGATCCATTCGACGCCGGGCGGCATTCAGGATCCGTTCGACAGCTTCGTCATCGCTGGCGGGCGTCGCACCCGACCATCCGTGTGTGCGCATCAGCGCTCGACACCAGTCTCGGCCATACCCGAAACGGTACCGGGTGGCCGCCTCACGGCCATGGCGCCGGGAGGTAGGCGCCGATCGTGAGCGCCACCGCCAGAACAGCGGTGACAACGGCATACGGGAACGAACCGATCGGAGCGCCGGACGCCGTGACGCCGTGGTGTGCGGCCAGATAATCCGGCAGGGCCGCGCCCCAGAGCACGATGCACACAACCAGATAAACGGCGACGCAGGCCGGTGCGAAGTAGTCTCGTCCGGCATTCGCCGAATTCCGCCGGCGCGACCGGTGGGCCCCGAGAAATGCTGCGATGGTGGTCATCCCGGCCGCACCGATGAGCAGCCAGGTCGCGATCAGCCGCCCCGTTTGGATGGACACGCCCGCAAGATTGATCAACGTCGCCGGAGCCGACGACACGAATTCGATCGGCCATACGCCGAGGCTGACCAGCAGCACATCACGCGCGATTTTCCGGCGGCTCTGCCCCGGTCGCCGCGACGTCAGCCGGGTGATCAGCGCCATCCCGAACGGAAGGCCGAGGGAGAACGCCTGAATGTTGAGATAGGGGACGACACCCAGAGCGGGAACCGATGGTCCAGTTCTCCAGCGAGAACGGACTCCGCAGCGTGACGAAGACATTGCCGTCACAGTCGAGACCCCTTGTCCGGCTTGCGAGTTGCTCGAAATCGGGTGTACAGGTCCGCATGGTTGCTACCTTCCGAAGAACGTGGTCATGTCGGCGCCGCGCTCGTAGGCGCGCATCCACACGGCCGCCCACTCCGGCAGCGGCTGGTCGGCCGGATTGTGATACGGGGCCTGCGAGGCGATCAGCCGGCCGATCATCCCGGCGAGTTCCCGGGTAGAGACATCGTGAAAGATGCGCGCCGGCAGCGGATTTCGCCGAGGACCGCGGAATCGGGGCCGTAGCCGGGCCCGCAGCTCACTCAGGACCACATCCGACCGCATCGCCCGGTACGCAGACATCCCACGGTCGGCCTCGGGCACATGCCGGTCGAAACCGCGAGTGATCGTCTCGATCACCCCGAGCACATGCCCGGCCGTCGCCGGAGCGAACCGGGTTCGGGTCCACCGGCTGGATGTCAGGTGCGCGCAAATCGCCAGCCCGGAACTGCGATGCTCGATCTCCTCGACGAAGTGCCACAGGATGAGCGACGCGACGCGCGGATCTCCCCCGCCGAAGATCGAATCACGGTGATCGAGAAAGACTTTGAACAAGGGGGTGAACGTCGCCTCGATGTCGGCGATGTAGGAGACGTGGAACTCGATGCCCCGGGTCGCCAGCAGGCCGTCGAAGCGGTCGGTGACCTCCCGCCGAGTCTCCTCGAGCCCCGGGTACTGCTTAATCAAGCTGTTCAGGTGCTTACGATGCGCCGACGAGTGCTGGGCCTCCTGCCGTACGAAGGCGCGGCATTCCGCGGCGACGGCGGGGTCGGTGATCAAATGCTCCGCATCGCGCAGCGCACCGATGATGTACTGCTCGAACGGGACGGCGAAGAACGTGAACACGTTTCCGAAGATCCCCATCAGCGGATTGGCGGGCTGCCATCGAAACGGCACCGCCGTGTCGAAGGTCCACGGAATTTTGCGAATCACCAAGTCGCTCATCGAGCACAACCTCTCGGACGAGTGGTCCCGTCAACCGACGTCTGCCAAGACCATACACTTACCGACAGATGTATGGTGTAAATCCGAGGCCACCCGCACCGAGCCGCCGGCCGTTGCCGCCAGAAATGTACAGCGTTAAAATCTCCGCCGAGGAGTCGACGTGGTGCACGCGAACCACAACGGAAGGCCACCGAATGACCACACCCCAGGCCGCAGGATCGTCGAGAAGTACTGTCGACTACCTCGCGTCGATCGAGACCGACGGTAAAGCGCTGGCGGCCATCGCAACCCGCCATGATCTCGAGCTGCCCGTTCCCACCTGCCCCGGCTGGACCCTGGGTGACGTGGTCGCCCATGTCGCCGGTGCGAATCGGTGGATGACCACGTGCGTATCGGCCGGACTCACTGCGCAGGAACGCATCCTGCCACCCGGGCCCGCCGACCGCGGCGAACTACTGCGCTGGTCGGACGAATCGCTCGAGGAGCTACTGTCCGCGCTGGAGGCGACACCGCCCGATCATCCGGTCTGGACACCGATCCGGGGCCCGTTCCCCAGTGTCTGGTGGCGGCGCAAGGCGGCCTTGGAGGTGGCGATCCACCGCACGGACGCGGAGAACGCCGCCGGTGCGGACCGCACCGTCATCGATGCGCGGCTCGCCCTGGACGGGATCGACGAATACGCCGAGGAATTCCTGCCCCTGATGTTGCACGCCGTCCCCCAGCCCCCACCGGTGACGTCGGTCCTGTTGTCCCCCACCGATATCGATGACACACGGGTCCTGTCGCTCATCCCGGCCGGGGACCACCGCGATCCCGGCGCTCCCACCGTCGAACTGGTGGCATCGGCCTCCGACCTGCTGTTGTGGATATGGAACCGAGTCCCCGACGGGACCCTGACATCCAACGGCGACGACACCATCGTCACCTGGTGGAGGAGCCTGGCGATATGACGACGGGCCCCTCGAATCCGAAGGCGAAGTCGCTGCGCTACGGCGAACTCGACCGCGACATCATCGTCGCCGCCGCGGTCCGGGTCGCCGAAGCCGGCGGCATCCGCAGCGTCACCGTACGAGCCCTGGCCAAGGAACTGGGCCTGTCGACCACCGCCATGTACCACCACGTCGACGACAAGGCACAACTGCTGAACCTGGTAGCCGAGGCCACCTTGGCCACCGTCGAATTACCCTGCACCGGAACGTGGCAGGAGCGGGTCCGCGTATTCGCCCGCAGCGCGCGCCGGGCGATGCTCGGAATCGACGGTATCGCCGAGGTTCTGCAGACCCACCCCGCGAAAGGCGCCGCACAGCAAGTCGATTCGCTGATGCAGCAACTCGTCGTCGACGCCGGAGTACCACCCACCCGGCGGGAATCGGCCCGAATCCTCCTGATGATCTTCGTCATGGGCTCGGTGACCTTCGAACAAGCCGTCGAGGGACTACCCCACCCACTCACCGTGACACCGGACACCCGCTTCGAACAGGGCCTCGACGTACTGATCGCCGGACTGGAGACACTGTCCCGGCGGAATCCGGAACCACCGTCGTAATCCGGCGAAGTCCTCTCGGAAGCCGTGCCGCTCAGGCTGTTTCGAGTAGTGGCGCGTCGGCGGTGGCCAGGATGCGCACTGTGGTGAGGATGCGGGTCAGGTGGCGGGAGATCTGCATCTGCGAGACGCCGAGGCGGGCCGCGATCTGGGACTGGGTTTCGCCCTCGAAGTATCGCCAGGTCAGGATGTCGCGGTCACGGTCGGACAACCCGGCCAGCAGCGGCCGGACCGTCATGGCGTCCTCGATCAGGCCGTAGCAGGGTTCCACGGCCGCCAGCCGCCGCATCGGGGACGAGAAGCGCTCGTCGTCGCTGTCGGTACCGGGATCCAGGGCGTCGGTGTCGTAGCCGTTCGACGCGATCATCGCCTGCACGACCTCGTCCCGGTCCAGACCGAGGTGATCGGCCAGTTCCGTCACGGTCGGCATCCGGCCCAGCTGTTGCATCAGCACCGGGCCGGCCGCGTGCAGGTGCACGCGCAGTTCCTTCAACCGCCGGGGCACCCGCACGGCCCAGGTACGGTCGCGGAAGTGCCGTCGCACCTCACCCATGATCGTCGGCACCGCGAACGACACGAACGTCGTCCCGCGCGCGGGATCGAACCGGCCCACCGCCTCGAGCAGCCCGCAGCGAGCGACCTGCAACAGGTCGTCGTACTGCTCCCCGCGGCCGGAGTACCGGCGGGCGATGTGCTCGGCCAGGGGCAGGCAGCGGGTGATGATCTCCTCCCGCAATCGGGCCCAGCGCCGGTCGGCGGGGTCCAGGGCGGCCAATTCCACGAGCCGGGGCTCGATCCCGTCGTAGGAGTCGTGGCCACGCCGGGACGTGTTCGCGGTGGTGGTCTGCGGGGTGTCGAGTGCGCCGGTCATGGGTGGAACCTCCGAAGCCGAGCGAGAGAAGGCGCACCGTTGCACCCTGCGACGGGCACGCCGCCGATACCCCCGGATACCGGTAAAGCGGATGTTCAAACATCGGCCGCCCGGAATACGCGCCGATCCTCGATATCGATTCGCTACGGGAGTGCCGATGCTCGACGGGAGTCGAACGGGACCGGGCAGCACGGGTTTTCGCTGCATTCGATCAGATCGTCACATCCGGCGGCCAACGCCGCGCGCAGGGTGTCACGCACCGCGGTCAGTTCCGCGAGCGCGGCGTCGACCTCGGCGAGTTTCGCGGTGGCACGGACGTGCAACCCGGTGTCGGGACGCTGCCGATGCCCGTAGCGGGTACCCGCCAGCAGGTCGGCGACCTCGTCGAGGGTGAACCCGAGACGCTGGGCGGCCTTGATCACCCGCAGAATCGTGACCGCTCGCTCCGGATACATGCGGTGCCCGCCCGGGGATCGGTCGGGTTCGGCCAGCAGGCCGCGGCGCTCGTAATAGCGCAGCGTCTGCGGATTCACCCCCGCCGCGGCCGCCAGCTCCCCGCTACGCAACCCCGTCACCGGCCCGCTCCCGCCACACGCACGGCGAGCGCGTCGAGGATGTCGAGATGTGTGACGGGGACCTCGATTCCCATCACCGTGCCCGCCGCGTCCGCAGTGAAGGTGAAGGTGAAGAACGCACAGCACGTCGACTCGCGGGCCGCCAGATCCCGGCCCATCCGTTCGGCGTCCCCGTCCGCGCGCAGCCGCAACTCCAGCCGCGTCGCCGACGGGCGTGCCGTGGCGGCCACCGCGCGGCCGAAGAAGTCGTCGAACTCGGCCAGACGGGTCGGGCGCTGTGCCGTCGGCAGCGTGCACGCCGCGAGCGACGTCAGCTGCGCGTACCGGTCGTTGTCGGTCATGACCTCACGGTAAGCCCGTACCCGGGTACCGGATGCAACCCCGAATCTCGGCCCGGCTCCGGCGATCTCCCGCGCCGCGATCACGTCGCCGCGCCATGAGGCGCGGCCCGCAGCCCACACTCCGATAGTTCGCAACAAGTTCGGCCGCGTCGGCCGCACTCATCGAACGGCCGGCTCCGGCACCGCCTCGACATCGACCGCCACCTCGGCGCGGCGTACACGGCCGGGCACCAGCAGCGCCACGACCGCACCGACGGCAGCAGCGACAGCACCGACGATGAAGCACAACCGGAACGCGTCCAGCGTCGGGATCTCCGGCAGCCCCGGCGCGAAAACGGTTGTCTTGCTGGTGAGTACGACGCTCATCACCGCACCGGCGATGGTGGTGCCGACCGAGCGCATCAGCGAGTTGACACCGACGCTCGACGCGGCTTCGCGTCCCGGCACGTTCTCCAGGATGATCGTCGGCATCGCCGCGTATCCGATCCCGACACCGGCCGATGCAATGCAGGTAGCGAGCATCAGCTGCCACGGTGCGTCCAACAGCACTGCGCCACAGACGTATCCGAGCGCCAGCACCGCGGCACCGAGTGCGAGTGCGATCCGGCCGCCGAACCGGGTCAGCAGGAAGCTCGACACCGGCGCGAACAGCATCATCATCAAACCCGCAGGGGCGAACCACAATCCGGCCGCGAGCACACTCTGCCCGAGCCCGTACCCGGTTCGCGCGGGCATCTCCAGCAACTGCGGCACGACGATCGACTGCGCCATCATGCCGAACCCGATCAACAGCGCCGCGATATTCGTCATCAGCACCGGCCGGACCGCGGTCGTCCGCAGGTCGACCAGCGGATCACTGTGCCGCAATTCGAAAGCGGCCCAAGCCAGCAGCACCACCACACCACCGACGACCAGTCCGAGGGTGCGCCCCGAGGTCCAGCCCCAGTCGTTACCCTTCGACACCCCGACCAGCACCGCCACCAATCCGACGGCCAGGCCGACCGCACCGACCACATCCAGATGCGCCGAATGTCCGTCGCGCACATGCGGCAACGCCACCAGCGACAGCACCGTCACCACCGCCGCGAGCACCGACGAAACCCAGAACAGCGCATGCCAGTTGTGATCCTGCGCGATCCACGCCGCCAGCGGCAGTCCCAGCGCACCACCGACACCCAGCGTCGCACTGATCGAGGCGGTCGCGGAATTGACCAGCCGCGCCGGCACGACCTCACGCACGAAACTGATCGCCACCGGGATGTATCCCAGCGAAATACCTTGCAGCACACGGCCGACGAGCATCGGCACCAGCGAGCTGGACATCGCGCACACCAGCGAGCCGACCAGCAGCAGGGCCGCGGACGCGACCAGCACCGGCCGCTTGCCGAACATATCGGCCAGCCGCCCGGCCACCGGCATCGCCACCGCACCGCCGAGCAGGGTCGCGGTCAGCACCCACGAGGCATTGCTCGCCGACGTGCCCAGCAAATGCGGCAGCTCACTCTGGATCGGGATGACCAACGACTGCATCAGCGCCGCACACAACCCGGAAAAGCCGAGAACCGTCACGATCAGCCAGGGATTCACCCCGCCCGTCGTGCTACCGCCCTCCGTAGATGTCTTCTGCACCGAAAAGCCCTCCATCCCACACCGGGTGTGTAATGTACACATCCACCTGGTGTGTAGATTACACACATCCGCAACGACGCGAGCGACGAGGGCGACGATCATGGACAGAACTTCCGCAATGGACGCCGGGACGACAGACAGCAGATACCTGGCGGCAACTCTGTCCCTCCTGGATCGCCACCGCAGACTCCAGGAGCAGAACTCCCCCCTCGGCACCGCCGACCTGCGCCTGTTGTGGCTGTTCAACGACCGGATACCGCGCACACTGCGCGCCATCGCCGACGAACTCGGCCTGGAACGCTCGACGGTCAACCGGCAGGTCAACGCGGCCCTGGCAACGGGCCTGCTGCGCCGCTACCGGGAGGACGGCGCAAACGCCCACCTGATCGATGCCACACCCACCGGCATGGAACAATTCGAACAGGCCGTCCACGCCATGCTGCACTGCTACGACGTCGCACTCGCCGAATTGGACGACACCGAACGCGAGCGCCTCCTGGCGCTGTTCGACCGTTTCGTCCACGCCTACGGCCAAACGGTCCGCCTCCCCGCAACTCCGGAAACCGAACCCCGGCCGATCTGACCCCCGAGGCTCGTCCGGCAACTATCCGGCCCGAGCCTCCAGCAACGACCGGACGAACCGGAGATGTCCGGCCACCGCCCGCTCCCAGAAGGCTCGCGCGCCGTCCTCACGGAATTGCACGAAAGTCGCGACCAGCACGCCACTTTCACCACAACGGAACAGCAACTGCCCATCGAACCCGTAGCTGGACACGGCTTGCAGCAGAACATATTCGGGGCAGGAATATGCGATCGGCCAGCCCGCGACGGATCGATCGGCGCCGAATGCCGAGCGCTGCAAACCGATCGACCCCCACGCACGCTCCAGCCCGGCCCGCACATCACCGGGCACCTCCTCGAGAATCGCACGGGCCCACTGCTCGGCCGATCGATCGGCAACCCGGTCGGTCCGCAGCAGATGCGCATCGCTGTACCGAATGTCACCCAAGGTACTGAAGGCCGTGATCCCGGCATCGACCTCCAGCGCATCGACGTTCGACGAACGGCCGCCCCCCGGCCCACCCACACCCTGACCCGTCATGGAACTCCCAGCACTCGATTGCACCGAAGAACCGGCAGCAAGCCGCCGACAATAGATACAGAACAGTACTGTATCTATGACGAATGATGTAATCAAGAGCCCTGCGACTGATTGGTTGACTGTCGATGGCGCCACCGGTGCGAACCTCTCGCCAAGCCTGGATCGACGCAGCTCTGGCGACCCTGTCCGAGTCCGGCGCCGACGCCATCCGCGTCGAACTTCTCGCCGCCGAACTCGGCGTGACCAGAGGCGGGTTCTATCGCCAATTCACCGGCCGCCAGATGCTGCTGGACGCCGTCCTGGACGCCTGGGAACGCCGCGGTATCGACGAGGTCCGCGAGCGCGTCGAGCAGGAGGGCGGCGACGCCGCGACCAAGGTCCGCCGAGCCGGCCGCCTGACCTTCTCGAAGGACCTGCTACGCATCGACCTCGCCGTAAGAGAATGGGCCCGCCGCGACCCGGCCGTAGCCGCCCGCCTGGTACGAGTGGACAACCGCCGAATGGACTACCTACGCAACCTCATCGGCACGATCAGCGACGACCCCCAAGATGTCGAAGCCCGCAGCCTACTCCTCTTCTCCCTGGTCATCGCCGACCACCTGATCGCCGCCGACCACCCGACCGGCACCCGAGCCCAGGTCATCGAAAACGCCACCCGCCTGATCCTGGACTGAGCCCCACCCTGGCCACCGCCCAATTCGCCACAGGTGCAGAAGAATTCGCGAATCCCTTCCAACACCAGCTGTTCCAGCCGCAGTCCAGCGAACATCAACGTGACAACGGATGTCATACGGCGGCTACAACTCGGCGATCAGCGCGTTTCCGTAGCGCACCCGCGTGAAACAGGCTGGCGGGTTTCGTTTCTCATTAGCCAGCAGATATCGGCAACCGCACGGCAAAATGTCCTACGCAGTTCCTGCCGGGGGGAACAGCACCATCAGCAACCGTCGAACACCAGGAATTTCATGCGCATCCTCACCACCGTCCTCGCTTCCGCCGCCGTGGCCCTCACCGCCGGATGCGGACCGGCCACCGTCGCCGACTCCACACCGGCCCCCGCGCCCGCCGCAGTCGCACCCAGCGTCAACGCGCTGGTCGCAGCACCGTCGGTCCCGCTAGCCATCACCGTCGCCGCCGCACCCGTTCAGCTCACCATCCCCGACGTGATCGGCAAGAACGGCGCCATCGCTTCCGACGAACTGAAGAAGCTCGGCTTCAAGCACGTCAGTTACGCATCCGGAACACCCGGCGTGAGAATGGTGATTCTGGCATCGAACTGGACCGTGAAGTCCATCGAGCCCGGCATCGGCACCCCTGCGGATCCGGACGACACCGTCGTGCTGACCATGGTGAAGATCAACGGTTGAGGCCGCTCGGGATTCGATGCTCCCGGCCGCGAAAACCGGGCCGGGAGCGCTGGTCCCGAGATCCACCGACAGCTCAGACGGGATCGGTTGAGCGGGCGAGCTCATCGGCAAGGCCGAGCAACTGTCTGACGAGGAATGAGCAGCTTCAGCACGGCCGACGTTCCGTCATGGCACGTCGCTTCGGCCACGAACACCTCGGTGCCGGATTCGAAGGGGCCCAGCGGCCTCCAGATCGGCGGTATCCGGTCGAATCTGCCGGTGCCACAGGGGAAGGTGTCGCCGAGGTGGTCCACGGCGACCGGCGGGCACTGGCTGCAGGCCGAACTCGACCACTTCCTCGACGCCGCCACCACCCGCCGTCGACGGCACTTGCCCGCGCCGCCGAGTCGGTTGCTGCACAAGGTGTTCGGGGCGGGGGGTGGGGTCTCCCGGCGCGTTGCCGGAGCGTCTTCCGTACTGTCAGGATGGCAGGGGCCGAGATCGGCAAGTCATCGGAACGAAAGCGAGAGCCTGTGGAATCCGAGCAGCCACCACCGGGTATCGACATCTCCGTGCCGCATCCGGCCCGGCGGTACGACTATTGGCTGGGTGGGAAGGACAATTTCGAGGCCGACCGGGAATCGGCGCGGGCGGTGGCCGAGGGGTACCCGCCGGTGCAGTGCGCCGCGGTGGCGAATCGGGCGTTCCTGCGGCGGGTCGTGGCCTATCTGGCCCGGGACGCGGGTGTCCGGCAGTACCTCGACATCGGCGCCGGGCTGCCCACGGTGGGCAATGTGCACGAGATCGCGCAGGCGATCGCGCCGGAATCGCGGGTCGTGTACGTCGACAACGATCCGATCGTGGCGATTCACGCGAAGACGCTGTTGCACAGCAGTTCTCCCGGCCGTACCGCCTATCTGCAGGCCGACCTCCGGGATCCGGCGGCGATCCTCGCCGATCCGGAGGTGACGTCGGTGCTGGATCTGAGCCGGCCGGTGGCGCTGATGCTCGTGGCGGTTCTGCATTTCATCACCGACGATCAGCATCCCTACGATCTGGTGCGGCAGTTGGTCGACGCGCTGGCGCCGGGCAGTTATCTCGTTGTGTCACATGCCACCAACGATCATCTGAGCGTGGAGGATCTGGCCGAGAGCGATGCGGCCAACCAGCGCAGCGGGATTCCGTTCCGGCTCCGATCCACCGCCGAATTCGGCCGGTTCTTCGAAGGATTGGAAATGCAGCCACCCGGAATCGGGTCGATCCTGTCGTGGCGGCCGGACACCTGGAGCGCGCATCCGCGGCCGGAGGCCGTGTCCATGCTGGGTGCGGTCGCGCGTAAACCCTGACCCGGGGCCGACTTCGGCCGCCGGACAGCGAGCGGCCCGGGGCGATTCTCGTCTAGGGTCGATCAGGCCAAGCCCACGACGCGACCGCGGTGTGGCGCCGTCTCGAAAGGTTCTGCATGCAATTGCGTTACAGTCCCTACGACTTCGACGTACACAACGACCCGTACCCCTATTACGCTCGGCTGCGCGAGCAGGCGCCCGTTTTCCGCAACGACACCGACGACTTCTGGGCCTTGTCCCGGCACGCGGATGTGCGTGCGGCACTGCGGGATTCGAGTACCTTCTCGAGCCGGAACGGGCTGCGGCTGGAACCGGCGTTCTGGGGTCCGCAGGCCGAGCAGTTCTTCTCCTTCGTCGCCATGGACCCGCCGAAGCACACGCGCATGCGCGGACTCGTGACGCGGGCCTTCACCGCGCACCGGGTGCAGGCGCTGGAACCCCGGCTGCACGAGATGGCCCGCGCACTGCTGGCGCCGCTGGTCGAGGCCGGAAGCTTCGACCTGATGACCGATTTCGCGGGCCCGTTCCCGACCGATGTCATCTCGGAGCTGGTCGGCGTTCCCGAGGCCGACCGCGGCATGATCCGCACGCTCGGCATGGAGATCATGTATTCCGACGAGGAATCCACCGATCTGCGGCCCGAGGCGGTGCAGGCGATCGGCGCCCTCATCGGCTACTACAGCGAGCTGACCGCCGAACGTCACAAGCAGCGCCGCGACGATCTGCTGTCCGCACTGCTGGACGCGGCCGACGGCGACGACCGGCTCACTCCCGAGGAGATCGTCGGGGTACTGATCCTGCTGGTCGGCGCGGGTATCGAGACGGCGATGCTGACCCTCGGCAACGCCTGGAACGCGGCGGCGCAGCATCCGGATCAGCGCCGCGCCGCGTTCGGCGGGCGGATCGAGGACTGGATCGGCGAATCCATGCGCTTCGATCCCGCCTCGCAGACCCAGCTCCGCACCACCACCGAGGAGGTCCGGTTGCACGGGGTGACGATCCCCGCCGGGCAGCGGGTGATGCTGATCTCCGGTTCCGCGAACCGGGATCCGGAGGTCTTCGAGAACCCGGACACCTTCGACCTGGACCGCGACACCAGCGCATCCCTGTCCTTCGGCAGCGGCCGCCATCACTGCCTCGGCGCGAACCTCGGACTGCTGGAACTGCGGGTGGCTCTGCGCGAGATCGTCGATGTGGTCGCCGATTACGAGGTCGACACCGCCGGCTCGAAGCGGATCCATTCCTCGAACAACCGCGGCTTCGCCTCCCTCCCCACCCGGGTCACCACCCGCTGATCCGCGGAACCGGCTTCGGCGAAACGGCCGGGAAACCCGTTGCAACAGTTCGGTCCGGCTCGGACGAGACACTGCGGCAACGGGTTTCGCATCTATCCGGCGTAGCGGACCAGCAAGAAGTTCTCGCCCTGCGCCCGGTCGGCGGTGGTACCGGCCACCAGGATCCCGCCGTCCGGCTGCACCGCGACCGCGGTGCCGTGGGCGGCCCGGGTACCCAGGTCGGTGGACACCTTGCCACCGGTGCCGAACTTGGTGTCCGGCCTACCGTCCGCGGTGTAGCGGGCGACGGCGATGTTGTCACCGGTCGAGGTCCCGGTGCTGGTGCCCGCCGCGACGAGCCTGCCGTCCGCGGTCACCGCGAGCCCGTAGGCCACGTCGGCCTTACCACCGAAATCGGTCGTCACCTTGCCACCGGTACCAAAACTGTTGTCCTGCTTACCATCCGCGCCGTAGCGCACGAGAACGAAATTGTCCCCCTGCGCCGGATCGTGGGTCGAGCCGGCGATCACGACCCTGCCGTCCGGTTGGATCGCGACGGCGTTCGCATGATCGGCCCGGGTACCCAGATCGGTCGACACCCGGCCGCCGTCACCGAACGACGGATCCAGCACACCGTTACCCGTGTACCGGGCGATCGCGATGTTGTCACCGGTATCGGTGCCGTGACTGGTTCCCGCGACGACGATCCGGCCGTCCGGTTCGAGCGCGACCGCCGCGGCGACATCGGCCTTACCGCCGAAATCGGTGGATACCGTTCCGCCGGAACCGAATCCGGCATCCAGTTGCCCGTCGCTGCCGTATCGGACGACGACGAAGTTGTCGCCCTGCGCCGGATCCGGATCATGGGTCGAGCCGGCCACCACGATCTTGCCGTCCGGCTGGATCGCGACCGCATCGGCCCGATCGGCCCTGGTACCCAGATCGGTGGACACCCGGCCGCCGTCACCGAACGACGGATCCAGCGCACCGTTGCGGGTGTACCGGGCGACCGCGATGTTGTCGCCGGTATCCGTGCCGTGGCTGGTACCGGCGACCACGATCCGGCCGTCCGGTTCGAGCGCGACCGCCGCGGCGACATCGGCCTTACCGCCGAAATCGGTGAATACCTTTCCACCGGAACCGAATCCGGCGTCCAGCTGCCCGTCACGGCCGTACCGGACCACCGCGAAGTTGTCGCCCTGCGCGGGGTCCAGCGTCGATCCCACGACGACGATCCTGCCGTCGGGCGCAACCGCCTCCGCGCGCGCACGGTCGGCCTGAGATCCCAGATCCGTCGCCACCATCCCGGCCGACCCGAATTCCGGATCGAGGCTTCCCGGGGATGTCGAGGCGGCGTGCGAGCTCGAACACGATGCCACCGCGAGCGTGACGATCGCCCCGAAACCCCAATGGCATAACGTCTTTCCGACAGATGATGTGGCACAGAGCAATTCGGCTACCTCATTTCGACGGGTCGATGACGGTAGAGCGATTGTTCGCGAGCGAGCTCACCACGAGCGTGGACAGTATGGCCGTTGCCGGGCGGTAGCGGTACCGAATGGACACATTGCCGGTGCGTGCCGACCGGTATTATGCGATCCCTGATCGCATGAACCAGGTGCGCGAGAACGGAGCGCTATGCACGACACGCCAGATTCCGGACGCCGGCGCCGTGCGGTCGCGCAGGTCGAGACCCCGTCCCCGGAACTCGCCGACGACACGGATGTGCCGATCGATACGGTGCAGGCCGAGCCGGGTTCGGCCCGCTGGTGGGCCGACCGGTCCGCGACCGGACATCGGCGGCGGCCGCGCGCGGGCGGACTGTCCACCGCGCGGATCATCGAGGCGAGCCTGGAGCTGCTCCGCGAGGGCGGGGTCGACGCGCTCACCGTGCGCGCGGTCGCCGAGCGGCTGGACACCCGCAGCGCCTCGCTGTACCGCCACATAGCCGGGCGCGAGGAGCTGATCGCGCTGATCGCCGATCACGTGATGGGCGACATCCGCATCGTGCGCACCGGTCACGGCTGGCGCGCCGACGTCGAGGCGCTGATGCACGAGATGCGGCGGGTCATGCTGTCGCAGCCGTTGCCGGCGTCGGCGGCCCGCAACACGGCCGGCTACGGACCCAACACCCTGCGCCTCATCGACGCCGCCCTGGAACTGTTCCTCGAGGCCGGACTCGACCCGGAGCAGGCCGCGTACACCACCACCGCGATGATCCAACTCGTCGCCGGCGGCGCCGACATCCAGCGCAGCGCCGTCGGCCGGGACGCGCACGGCGCGACCCGGTCCGCCGGATTCGCCGAACTCCTGGACGACCTACCCGACGACCGCTTCACCGCCCTGCGCACCGCCGGTGCCGACTATGTCGCCGCACCGGCGGACCGGGTCTTCGCGCACGGCGTGGAGATCTTCCTCGACGGCGTGTCCGCGCGACTGGCCGGGACGGGCCCCCGCGAGGCGCCGCGGTGACCCCACCGGGCACCGATCAGGCGTTGTCGAGAACCGGCTCCGGGACCTCCGCCGTCCGCGTCCGCCGGAAGCGCACGATCGTGTAGGCCACACCGGCCGCCAGGATCAGGAACAGCACCGCCGACGTGCCGTAGGTACCCAGGCCGAGCCCGCCCTTGGCCTGCGGCTTGGACAGGAAATCGCCGACGCTGGCACCCAGCGGCCGGGTCAGGACGAACGCGAACCAGAACAGCAGCACCCCGGAGATCCGGGTCCGATAGTGCGCGATCAGGATCACCACCATCAGCGCCCCGATCAGCAGCGCGCTGCCGCCGTAGCCGAGCCCGGAATCGTCGGACAGGAAATCGCCCAGCGACGTACCCAGGGTGTTCGACAACAGGATCGCCGCCCAGTACAGCAACTCGCCACGCCGGGTCCGGATACCGGTGACGTCGTAGGTCTCCCCGGTGAACCGCCAGACCACGAACACCGCCGCGAGCAGCGAGATCAGCAGGGCCGCACCCCATGCGTAACCGAGGCCGCCGTCGGTCGAGGTACCGCTGCCCGGACCACGATTCACCAGGTCCGAGATGGTGGTGCCCGCGGTACTCGTCGCCGCGATCACCAGCCAGTACAGCGCGGGATGGAAACTGCGCGCCCGTAACTGCGCGGCCAGGGACACCACCAGGATCGCCAGGAGCAACGTGGTCGCGGCCGCGTACCCCAGCTGCAGCGTCTGCGACAACATGTCGCCGCCGGTCTCGCCGAGTGTGGTCGCCGCGATCTTCAGCACCCAGTACAGCGCGGTGATCTGCGGCAGCTTGTTCCCGATCCGGTGCAGCCCGGCTTCCATGCGACATGTCCTCTCGACGTGGAAAACGATCTCTTCGATCGTCTCGCCACAGCATGCACGAAACCCGCTGAGAGTCCTCTCAGCATGAACCCGGCAATGCGAGTCCACCGGTCGGCGGCACGACCGGCCCACCGAATGCCGCCCGGACACATCCATGGCAAAATCGAACGTATGTGCGATAAATTCGAGCGTCTCGCGGTCGGTGACGAGATCGCCTGGTGGGAAGGTGAATACGGCCGGGGCGCGGCCCCGCACCAGACCGGGGCGGAACGGCTGACCGGCGTCGTGGCGGTTCTCCACCGCAACCGTGCCGGGAGGGTCGTCGCCGCCTTCGTGGACTGCCGCGCCACCATCGGCGGCGCCTTCAACGTGACGATCCGCCCCGACCTCGGCCACCAGCCCGAACCGGCCCGGAGTGGGTAGCGCCGCCGACCTCCCCGCCGCTCGGCGACGGTGACGACAGGGTCACGACGCCGAGGGGGAAATCCCGGACTTCGGTGGGGTCCGGCTGCACAATGTCGCCATGCGACCATTTGCCCGATTGTTGCAGGCTGCCGTCACCGGGATGCTGGTGGTGATGGCCGGCCATGCCGCCGCGGCCGCTCCCACGGTGAGCGTCTCCCACGATCAGTTGCCGTTCTGGCCGTCCGCCGAGCCGGACGGGGTGCAGGCGGCGGAGGCGGAGTTGGCGGACGGGATCACCGGTACGGTGCTGTGGTCGCGGGAGTCCGATACTCCGGTGCCGATCGCCAGTATCACGAAGGTGATGACGGCGCTGGTCGTGATCGAGGCCGGTGATCTCGATCGGACCGTGGGAGTGCCGGAGGGCATCGTCGCCTACGATCGCGAATACGGTGCCAGCACCGCGGATCTCGTTCCCGGTGAGACCCTCACCGCGCGGCAGTTGCTGTACGCGATGTTGCTGCCGTCCGGTTGCGATGCCGCCTACGCGCTGGCCGAGGAGTACGGGCCCGGCCAGGCCGGATTCATCGCCAAGATGAACGACACCGCGCGCCGATTGGGTATGGCGGGTACGCATTTCAGCGATCCCAGCGGACTGCCCGATCCCACCGACTACTCCACGTACTCCACGGCGTCGGATCTGGTGAAACTCGGCATGCGGGCGATGAGCCAGCCGGTGTTCCGCGACATCGTCGGGTCGCAGAACTATCACCTCGCGGCGGGACCGGGTAACCGCGAGCACGATTGGTGGACGACCAACCGGCTGCTGCACGAATATCCCGGTTCGGTGGGTATCAAGACCGGGTCCACCGATGCGGCGGGGACCTGCCTGTTGTTCGAGACCGTCCGGGCGGGACTGCCGTTGATCGGTGTGGTGCTGCACAGTTCACCGGACAGCGGCGCCGTCGCGGCCGCCGACGCCGAGCACATGCTGAACTGGGTCTACGACCCCATCCTGAATGTGCTGCCGGACAAGCGAACCGGCGGGCAGGCACCGGCCTGACGGGCCGGGACATCCGTAACGGACTGCCGCAGAATAGGTCTACTGCCCGAACAGGTCCGGTAGTCCGTCGGAAACCCGGTCGACGAAGTGCGGCTCCCGCTTCGCCAGAAACGCCTCCACACCCTCACGAATATCCGCCGAACGACCACGCTCATAGATCCCCCGCGACTCCACCAGATGCGCAACCTCCGGACCCTCCGCCCCGAGCATCGACCACAACATCCGACGCGTCAACGCCACCGACACCGGCGCGGTCCCCGACACCAGACCACACGCCAACTCGATCCCCCGCTCCACCACCCTCTCCTGCGGAACCACCTCCCGCACAAGACCTTTCGCCAACGCCTCCTCCGCATCGATCAACCGGCCACTCAACGTCCACTCCAACGCCGTGGCGATACCCACGATCCGCGGCAGAAACCACGACGAACACGCCTCCGGCACCAAACCACGCCGCGTGAACACGAACCCGAAACGCGCCGTCTCCGAAGCGATCCGGACATCGGCGGGCAAGGTACTGGTCACCCCCACCCCCACCGCGGGACCATTGACCGCCACCACCACCGGCTTCGTCGACCGGAAGATCCGCAACGACGCCAACCCACCCTCGTCCGGCGGCACCCCGCCGTCGACCGGCTCCGCGACGAAAGTCTCCCCACCGGCACCCAGATCCGCACCCGCACAATAAGCACGACCGGAACCGGTCAACACCACCGCCCGCACCTCGTCATCGGCGTCACACCGATCGAACGCCGCCTCCAACTCCCTGCGCATCCGTACGGTGAATGCGTTCAACCGATCCGGCCGATGCAGGCGCAACACCGCGACCTCGCCGACACGCTCGAACAGCACCACCGGATCGTCCACAGGCTGTGTCACCGGGCTCACCGCAACTTCTCGAAACGGTCTGCCACGTCACGGTATTCGGCGCGGATCGCGGTCTTCGCGAGCTTGCCGCTGGGCAGCCGGGGCAGGGGTTCGTCGCGCAGGACCACGTAGCGGGGCACCTTGTAGTCGGCGACCAAGGCGTTGCAGTGGTCGATGATGCGGGCCTCGTCCACATCGCCGGACACCTTCACGATGGCGGCGGGGGTTTCGCCGAAGCGGTCGTCGCGGGCGGCGATCACCGCGACCTCCTCCACGCCGTCGAGCTGGCCGATCACTCGTTCCAGCTCCACCGGGGAGATGTTGATGCCGCCGGTGATGATCAGATCCTTGAGGCGGTCGACGAACTGCAACCGGCCCTCGGCGTCCTGTCGGCCGAGGTCGCCGCTGCGCAGCCAGCCGTCGGCGAAGGCGCTCGCGGTGGAGTCGGGGTCGTTCCAGTAGCCGGGTGTGACGCCGGGGCCGCGCAGCAGGATCTCGCCCTCCTCCCCCGGGTCGGCGGTGCTGCCGTCGGCGCGCATCACCTTCAGCTCGGTGAAGATCGAGCCCGATCCGCACCACGCCGGATAGTCGGCGGCCTCGTCGACCAGCGTCGCGGTGGCGACGCCGCCGGCCTCGGTCATGCCGTAGATCTGCCGCAGCGCCACGCCCTTGTCGGCCCAGCGGCGCAGCAGTGCGGCCGGGACCGCGGCGCCGCCGACGATCGCGGTGCGCAGCGAACTCAGGTCGGCCTCCGCGAATTCCGGTGTGCGCGAGATGGATTCGAATACCAGGGGGACGCCGAACACGGCGCGCACCCGGCGTTCGGCCAGCAGCCGCGCGGCCCGGCCGGGGACGAACTCCGGCTCGATCACGAGCGTGCCGCCGAGGACCACCGACATCAGCAGACCCCACACCAGTCCCGGCGTGAACACCAGCGGCAGCACCAGCAGCGAGGTCGTGCCGGGATAGAGGCCCTCCTCCACCAGCGACGCCTCGAACACGATGCTGAGCAGCGTGCGGTTGGTACAGACGACGCCCTTCGACAGTCCGGTCGATCCACTGGTGAACAGCAGCGCGGCCGGGGCGTCGGGGTCGATGTCGACGCGGAAGTCGTCGGCGCCGGTCGCGGCGGGGTCGACCAGTTCGGCGAACTCGATCCGGTCGAACGCGTCGCCGAGCGCGAGTGTCCCGTCGGCCACCTCGTCGAATCCGGGCGGCAGGATCACCAGGCGGGAGCCGGCGTCGTCGAGTACCTTGCGCAGTTCGGCCGGGCGCAGCCGCGGGTTCAGCGGGACCAGTGCCGCGCCCGCCTTCATCACCCCCAGCGCGACGACCGGCCAGACCAGCGAGTTGGGGCCGAGGACGCCGACCCGGTCGCCGGGGGTGACACCGCGGTCCACCAGGGCGCGCGCGACCCGGCTCGACCGGTCCTGCAGCTCGCGGTAGGTCAGCTCCTCGCCGTCCACGACGAGCGCGACCCGATCCCCCTTCACCCGGGCCCACCAGCTCAGGGCGGAACCGATTGTCGCAGCCATCTTTCCTCAACTTCCTTGTCGAATCCGGCGTTGCCGGAAGATCGCGCGGGGCGTGACGCCCATCACCATTTATCTAATGATCGTAGTTTAAGCGAGTCAGAGGTCCAGCACCAGCCTCGCACCGAGGCAGCGCGAGACGCAGGGCATGACGACATCACCGGCGGCCCGTTCGTCCGCGGTGAGCACCGAGTCGCGGTGATCGGGAGTGCCCGCGAGCACGGCGACCTCGCAGGTGCCACAGGTTCCCTCCCGGCAGGAGAATGCGGCGGGGACGCCCGCACCGGTCAGCGCGTCCAGTAGCGAGACGGTGGCCGGCACGGTGATCACCCGGCCCGAGCGGGCCAGTTCGACCTCGAACTCCCCGCTCGCCGCCGCGACCGCCGCCTTGGGGGCGAAGCGTTCCACGTGCAGGTCCAGACCGGCGCGCTCGCGCACCGCCGCCTCGACGGCCCACAACAGCGGTTCGGGGCCGCAGCAGTACACCGCGGTGCCGGTCACGGCCGCGTCCAGCGCGGCGTCGAGATCGAGCAGGCCGTGGACGTCCTCGGGCCGGATGTCGACCCGGCCGGGATGCGCGGCGAGCAGTTCGCCGGCGAATGCCATGCTCGCGCGGGTCCGGCCGCCGTAGAGCAGCCGCCAGGGCACGCCGGACGCGGCGACGGCCGCGGCCATCGGCACCAGGGGCGTGATCCCGATGCCGCCGGCCACGAACAGATAGCCGGGCGCGGGGGTGAGCGCGAAGGCGTTGCGCGGCCCGCCCACCTCGACGAGATCGCCCTCCTCGAGTTTGTCGTGCACGCGGATCGAGCCGCCCCGGCCCGTGGCCTCCCGCAGCACGGCCACGGTCAGGTGCCGGTCGTCGGCGGGGTCGCCGCACAGCGAGTACTGCCGGACCAGATCGGTGTCGAGGACGAGGTCGATGTGCGCGCCCGGCGTCCACCGCGGCACCGGGCCGCCGTCGGGCTCGGCCAGCCGCACGGCGACGACGTCCCGGGCCACCTCCGTCTTGGCGTCCACCCGCATCGGGCGTGTGACCGGCCCACCGGAACCACCCATGAAGTTTCCTCTCACGATCCGCCCCGCTGCCTTAAACCTTATGTCATTAGATTAATCGCCCGCAACAGTGACTCCTCGAATGGCTGTGGCACAGTGGTTTTCGGTCACACTGTGCCGCCGACGGATGTCGGTCGGGGACAAACGGCCGGACTGCGGGCCGCCACGCGGCCGGGATCGCGGGCCGGGCTGCGACACCCGGCCCGCCACACCGCGGCGCGAGCGGGGCGGCCGATAGAATTACCGAATCACAGTAGATTTCCCGCCCGAGCCACGGACCCCACCGAGAGCGAGTCATGCCGCGACCGTCGAAACCCTTGATCAGCCGATCCGCCGCCGTCGCAGCGGCATTGGAGATCATCGACGCCGAGGGCCTGGAATCCTTCAGCGTTCCGCGCCTGGCCAAACATCTCGGTGTGCAGGCGCCGTCGCTGTACTACCACTTCGCGGACAAGGCGGAACTGATGTCCGCGATCGCGCTGCAGGTGATCGGTGACGTCTCGCTGCCGCGCCGCAAACCGGGCCCGGACTGGCCGGAGTACTTCGTGACGCTGGGCCTGAACTTCCGGCAGGGGGTGCTGCGGCACCGCCGGGCGGCGCCGGTGCTGCTCCAGGCGCTGCCGCGCACCGTGCTGCTGCGCCGCTACGAGGACGCCGCCCAGTTCCTGGCCGCGTCGGAGGTGCCCGCGCACCTGCACATCCAGATCCTGGACGGCATGGAACGCCTGACGCTCGGGGCGGTGCTCACCGAGGCCGTCCGCTCACCCAGCGGTCGCGCCACGATCTTCCCGAACGTCGACGCGGCCTCCGAGCCGGCGCTGACCGGGGCGCTCGCGGCCAACGACCGTTCGTCGAAACGGTTGTACGAGGAGATGATTCGGAGTTTCCTGCACGGTGTCGTGCGGGACGAGCCGGCGGTGGCGCCGGCCGGCTGAGCGCCGTCACGCGCTCGCGAACTCCGGCGGGGTGGCCCACTTCCCGATGTCGTAGCAGGTGTGCGCCTGTTCCTGTTCGAAGGATCGCAGGCGGCACATCCGGACCGCGGCGCGCTCGTCCGGGTCGACCCGCAGCAGCGCGACCTGCGCGCCACCGGCCGCGACCTCGTGCAGCGCGCGGGTCAGCAGCGCCGAACCCAGCCCGAGCCCCCGCGCCGCCGGGGCGACCATCAGCGCCTTGATCCGGCCCGCCGTCCATTCCGCGTGCGGAGCCGGTCCGGGATCGAACCAGGCGAATCCCGCATCCCGGCCGTCGCGGGTGGCGAGCAGTATCCGCCCGTGCCGATCGGCGAAGTCCGCGGCGAACCGTTCGGCGTGCACGCCGGTCACCGAGCGGGCGGCGAGGGCCTCGATCCGCGCGGTGTCGCCGGTGTCGGCCGGGGCCACGACGAACCCGTCCGGCACCGGCAGATCGTCCAGCGGCGCCGCGAACGGCCCGGTCAGCGGACGTAGCAGCGTCCACAACCGCGCGGCGGGCCGGATGCCGAACCGCCGGGTCAGCCGCTGCGCGGCCGGATGGGTGCCGTAGGCCCAGCACCGCAACGCGGTCGCGCCGGTGCCGCACCACCCGGCCGGTCCGGCGATGTCCAGCCCGAGTTCCTCGACGAGCAGGGTGGTGATCCCGCGCGAGCGGTACTCCGGATGCACCGTATAACCGACGGTGCCCTGTCCGTCGGCGTCCACGACCAGGCGCAGATGGGCGACGTGCACCCACGGCGCGCCCGGACCGCCCAGCCGCTCCCGGGCCGTCACCGGCAGATGCCACACCCGGCGACCGGGCGGCGCTGCCCGGATCCCGTCACCGTCGAGCACGGCGAATCCCGCGTCCGCGTCGTATGCCGCGGCCGTCACGACCAGCTCCCGGACCGCGGCGAACTCGTCGCCGGTCAGCTCGTCGCGCCACTCGTGCCGAATCATCGCCCCCGCCTTCCCGGTTTACACATAAATCTACATGGGTTAGATTTATGAGAGTATACGAACAGCTCAGGCTGATATGACCAGCCGCCCGGATCGACCGCCGGGCCGAGGCGCAACACTTGGAGGCATGCCATGACCGAGGTCGGGGCTCCCCGCGAGGAACGTATCCGCCGCGCGCTCACGCATCTGCGCAACGACACCACCGACGAGTTCGACGAGATCACCTGGTTCGCGCCGAGCGAGTTCACCGATCCCGCTGTGGCACAACGGGAACGCGATCTGATCTTCGGCCGGGTCCCCTCGATCGTCGCGCACGGCTCCGAGATCCCCCGCGCCGGAGACTTCTTCACCCTCCAGCTACCGCGCAACAACGTGATCGTGGTGCGCCAGCGCGACGGCGGGGTGAAGACCTTCGTCAATCTATGCCGGCACCGCGGCGCGCTGCTGGAGAAGGAGGACCGCGGCCGCTGCCGGTTGTTCTCCTGCCCGTACCACCGGTGGTCCTACGATCTGGACGGCAGCCTGCGAACCATCACCCGGGACAACACCTTCGGCGAACCGGACCGCTCGACGATGGGCCTGGTGGAACTGCCCACCGAGGAGCGGCACGGCTTCGTATGGGTCGTGGACGACGCCGGCTCGGAGATCGACGTCGCCGGGTGGCTCGGCCCCGAGATGGACGCGATCCTCACCTCCTACGATCTCGGGCCGAAGATCTGCGTGCAGTCCGAGGGCTTCGACGAGCCGGTGAACTGGAAGATCATGCAGGACGCCTTCCTCGACGGCTATCACATCCAGTACGCGCACCCGAACACCGCGGCCAAGCACATCCACACCAACGTGATGGCCTTCGACGACTTCGGCCGGCACTGCCGGTTCATCGCGCCGCGCAAGTCCATCGACCGGTGGATCGAGGAGGATCCCGGCGACCACAGCCTGGCCGGCGATGTCACCGAGACACACTTCCTGTTGCCCAACAGCACGCTGCTGCGGCAGCCGGATCACTTCCAGCTCTTGACCTTCCGCCCGCATCCGGCCGACCCGCAGCGCTCCCGGATGGAGATGCGGCTGATCGTGCCGCCGGTCGAGCAGACCGGGCTCACCGAGGAGCGCTGGAACCGGTTGTGGGCCAAGAACTGGCAGATCCTGCTGGATGTGCTGCACGCCGAGGACTTCCCGCTGTTGCGCGATTCCCAGCGCGGCATGGTCAGCGCGAGCGCGGGCCGAATGGTGCTGGGGCGCAACGAGGTCGCCAATCAGGTCTTCCGCCGCGAGACCCAGAAGCTGGTCGCGCGGCACCGATGAGATCCCGGGACGCGATCCCGGATCAGGAAGGAAAGCAGTGAAAACCGATCTGTTCGAGCCCGACCACGAGCTGTTCGCCCGCACCGTCCGCGGATTCGTGGAACGCCACGTGGTGCCCAACCTCGAGAAGTGGGACACCGACCGGCTGATCGACCGCGAAACCTGGCGCGCCGCGGGCGCGCAGGGCCTGCTCGGCCTCGCGGTGCCCGAGGAGTACGGCGGCCCCGGTGAGACGGATTACCGTTTCCGGGTGGCGATCCAGACCGAGATCGCCCGGGTGGGCGCGTCGGCGTTGCAGTCCGGCTTCTCCACCAACGACGACATCGTGCTGAATTATCTGCTCCGCCTGGCCGATTCGGAGCAGCGCCGCCGCTGGCTGCCCGGCTTCGCGACCGGCGCCACCATCGGCGCCATCGCGATGTCCGAGCCCGGCGCCGGCAGCGATCTGCGCTCGATCCAGACCACCGCGGTCGCCTCCGGCGACGGCTGGCTGCTCAACGGCTCGAAGACGTTCATCACCAGCGGCATTCTGGCCGATCTGGTGATCGTCTTCGCCGTCACCGATCGCACCGCCGGTTCGCACGGCTTCAGCCTGTTCGTGGTCGAGGACGGCATGCCGGGCTTCACCCGCGGCCGCAAACTCGACAAGGTCGGCCTGCACGCCCAGGACACCGCGGAACTGTTCTTCGACAACGTCCACATCCCGGCGGCCAATCTGCTCGGCGAGGCCGGCGGCGGATTCGGCTACCTGATGCAGAGCCTGCCGCTGGAACGCCTCGGAATCGCCATCGCCGCACAGGTTTCCGCCGAGGCGGTACTGGACTGGACGCTGGACTACGTGAAGGAGCGCCGCGCCTTCGGCAAGCGGATCGGCGAATTCCAGGGCCTGGGTTTCACGCTCGCCGATCTCCGGACCTCCGTGGAGGTTTCGCGCACCTACATCGACCGCTGCGTCCGCGAGCACAACGCGGGCACGCTGACCGCCGTCGACGCCGCCAAGGCGAAACTGTGGGCAACGGAGATGCAGGGCACCGTGATCGACGCCGGCGTCCAATTACACGGCGGCTACGGCTACATGATGGAATACCCGGTAGCCAAGGCGTTCATCGACGCCCGCATCCAGCGCATCTACGGCGGCACCAACGAGATCATGCGGGAGATCATCCACCGAGATCTGTTGCGCACGTAGCCAATACCCGCCGATCACCCGCAGTCGGTCATGCGATTCAAGTCCGGCGCGTGCCCCATTCCCGGGCGGGTCAGGGGTGGGCGGTTTCCAGGTCGGTTTCGATGGCGGTGAGAATTCCACGGTGGCGGCGGGAGGTCACGTACAGCCAGATTCCGCCCAGTGCCAGGAATGCCAGGAACAGGTAGGGGAACAGCGATACCGGCCAGGCGGGTAGCGGGTAGAAGCTGCCGACCGTGGGGACCAGCAGGCACAGGAATGCCAGTGCCGACAATGCGATGCTGCGCGGGGTGCGTTCACCGATCTTGCGGAGATAGACCGGCGCGGCGATGGTGACCAGGAAATAGGCGAGGAGGAATCCGAAGGCGGCCAGCGTTCCCGCGTCGTTGAAGATGGTCAGCGTATCGGTCTGCGAGGACCAGATCGCCGGCACCGCGAACATCACCAGAATGTAGGCGGTGAGGGCCGCGGCGGGGGTGGCATTCGACCGGTGCGTGGTGCCCAGGATCGCGGGGAACACCGAGTGCCGGGCCATCGGATAGATGATCCGGGCGCCGGCGTTCAGGCACGAGAGGGTGAGGGCGAAGAAACTGATCACCGCACCCAGCGACAGCGGCAGTTTCAGGTAGGACACGTTATAGGTTTCGGCGAGGGTATTGAGCGGCATGGACAGGGTGTCCAGGGTCGCGCTGCCGCCGCGCGTGCCGTAGACCTCGACGTAGCCCATGACCACGAAGAACAGGCCGGTGATCACCAGGCTCCAGATGACCGCGCGCGGAATGGTCCGCATCGGATCGCGGGCCTCGCCGCCCATCGCGGTCGCGCTCTCGAAACCGACGAGGCTGAAGATGCAGGCGACGACCGCGAAACTCATGCCGCGCACGGACGTGCCCTTCAGGGTCACCTGATCGGTGTCGATGTGGATGCCGTGTTTGAACAGCACGACGCAGGCCAGCGCGAGAATGAACAGCACCGACAGTCCCTCCAGCACCAGCGTCAGCATCGAGGACAGCCGCACATCTCGCACCGTCAGGGCCCAGGCGACGACCGCGCTGACCGCGAAGAACAGCACCGAGGGAATGGCGCCGTGAATTCCGATCAGGCTCAGCACCTCCCGGCCGAAGATCGTGAATCCGGTCAGGCCGGCGATGCCGATGAACAGGTAACACCAGAGCAGTGTCCAGCCCGCCGTCACCCCGCCCACCGGGCCCAGTCCGCGCCCGATATAGGCATACATCGAACCCGGTGAAGTGGAACGCCGGGCGAACTGATTGAGGTTGAACGCCACCAGCAGCAGCATCGCGGTGCCGAACAGGTAGGCCATCCAGGTGCCCTCGCCGGCATTCGAGAAGGCCAGCGGCAGGATCAGCGCGGCGGTCATCGTCGGCGAGATCAGCGCGATCGACTGGGCCAGCAGCGCCGGGAAACCCAGTACGGCGACGCGGAGGCCGGTGACGGATATCGTCGTCTGTGCCTGCGGCGGAATTTTCGTGTCGGTCATCCCGGACTCCTTCGTATTTCCCCCCGGATTTTCCTGATACGAAGAAGTGTGGCGCTCCGGTGTTTCCGTGCGAATCGCCGTCGTTAAAGGACGGTAAAGTAGAAATCACCGCGCCGAAAACAATTCCCGGACACGACCGTGGGCCGCCGGGCGGCGAATATGAATTCGCACCCGGCGGCTCCGGCAGCATTTATCTATTTGTAGCGGAAATCAATTCCGCACAGCGGAGACCAGCTCGGCCAGTTCGGTCGCGGTCGCCGGATCCAGCGGCAGCATGGGCCGCCGCGGGTCACCGGCCTCGATGCCGAGCGAGCGCAGGCCCGACTTCACCGTCGCCGGCAATCCCCGGCTGACCAGCATCGTCAGTAGCGGCTGCAACCGGGTGAACAGCGCGTCGGCGGCCGGGGTATCGCCCGCCCGCAGCAACTTCCAGAACAGCACGACCTGCTCGGGAACCAGACAGGGTGCGGCGGTACACCATCCGGCGGCCCCCGCCTCGAATGCCTTCAGGGCCAGCGGATTACTGCCGTTGAAGAACGGCACTTCACCGCCGCCGAGTTCGACGATCCGGCGCATCCGCGTGATGTCGCCGGTGGATTCCTTGATCATCGTGATATTGCCGACGGTCGCGACCAGATCGACCAGGAATTCCGGTGTCATGTCGATTCCGGTGGTCGCCGGATTGTTGTAGACCATGACCGGCAATCCGGTCGATTCGGCCACCGCGGTGAAATGCTGCCGCAATTCGTCCTCGGCGAGCGGCCAGTACGAGATCGGCAACACCATGATCGCGTCCGCGCCGGCGCGTTCGGCGATCCGGGCCCGCTTGATCGTGCCGGCGGTCGTCAGATCGGACACCCCGACCACCGTGGGCACCCGGCCCGCAGTGTACTCGACGCATTCCGTTGCGACACAGGACCATTCCGCATCGGTGAGATAGGCGCTCTCCCCCGTGCTGCCCAGCGGCGCCAGCGCGTCGACCCCGGCATCGATCATCCGGTCCAGCAACACCCGCAGGGTGCCGGTGTCGATCTTCTCCGCATCCGCCGAGTACGGGGTGACCGGATATCCGACGATCCCCGAAAGTGGTGCAGGCATTTCTTTACTCCGAACTCTCGTGCTCGAACACATCTGGATGACGCCGCAGCGCTCTGCGGGCGTAGTAGCCGAAGTTCGCCTCGATGCGCTTCGGCAGCAACGTCCAGTCATGGGCTTCCTCGGCCAGAACCGTTGGCAGCGGCCGGATCTCGCCCGCGGCCATGGCGAGCAACTGGAGCTGCGCGGCGCGCTCGATGACATGCGCCAGCGTGCACGCCTCCTCGATCGACGCTCCCACGACCAGTTGCCCGTGGTGCGCGAGCAGGATCGCCCGCTTGTCGCCGAGCGCGGCCGAGATGATCTCGCCCTCCTCGTTTCCGACCGGCACCCCGGGCCAGTCGGCCAGGAAGGCACAGTCACCGAACAGGGGTGCGGTGTCCATGTGCGAAACCTCTAGCGGCACACCGAGCATCGACAACGCCGAGGCATGCAGCGGGTGGGTGTGCACGATGCATTCGATATCGGGCCTGGCGCGATAGATCCAGCTGTGAAAACGGTTGGCCGGGTTGGCCATTCCGTCGCCCTCCAGCACCTCGAGGTCCTCGTCGACCAGAAGCAGGTTGGCGTCGGTGATCTCGTCGAAACCCAGGCCCAGCCGCTGGGTCAGAAAGGTCGAATGCGCCTGCCGGACCGAGATCTGTCCGGCCAGCCCCGAATCATGCCCCGCATCGGACAGCGATCGGCAAGTCAGGGCGATCTTCTGCCGGTCGGTCCAGTCGCCGGTGCGGATCCGGGTGAGCATCGCCCGCTCGGCCGTCGCCATCAACTCGGACTTACCGAGGTTCATCGTCGCGCCCACTGGCCACCTCCACTCGAGACACTAGGTTGACTATAGGACACCTTGTGTCATCCGGCTACTCTGGTGTCCTCGTGCACGGAAGGGTGCGCAGACGACAAGGAGTGACCGTGGCCGCCTTTCTCAGATCGCACCGACGCCGCGCCGGGCTGTCCCTGGACGCGCTGGCTGAGCGCACCGGCCTGACGAAGAGTTACCTGTCGAAGATCGAGCGGGGCCTCAGCACCCCGTCGATCGCCGTGGCGCTGAAGATCGCCCACGTGCTGGAGACCGACGTCGCCCAGCTGTTCGCCAGCAATCCGGACAACTCGTTGCTGGCCGTCGCGCGAGCGGGCGAGAACGCCATCGAGAACGAGTCGGCCGCCGCGCACTATCACCCGCTCGCCACGCAACTGGTCGGAAAGGCGATGCAGCCGTTCATCGTTCACCCCGGAACCGAACCCGGCCCGCCCGACAACGAACACGCCGGCGACGAGTTCATCTTCGTCCACTCCGGCACCGTGGAACTCATCCTCCCCGGCAGCGTCCTCACCCTCGACCGCGGCGACAGCCTCTACTTCGACGCCAACACCCCGCACCGCCTCCGCTCGATCTCCCCCGAACGCGCCGAGGTGGTGATCATCGTCCACGACCGCGACGCCGGCGCACCGCCGGGCGCACCCGGAACCGGCTAACCGGCGCGAGCGGCCAGCCGGTCGCGCAGCACGGAACACCCGGGACCGGACAGATCGTCGCAGTACCCGGCCCGCCCCGCCATCGCCATGGTCAGCGCGATCGTCGGCCCGGTGACGAGCGGACCGGTTCCGGCGGAGAACGATCCGTCGCTCGCCTCCAGCCGCAGGCCCGCGATGGTGCTGCGGCTGGGAACCGCGAAGTTCCGGCTCGCATAGAAACGCGCGACCTCGGTGACCGCCTCCGTCGCGGGCGTGCGGGCAATCCCGAGGGGTCGCCGGATGTCCTGCCCGTGGACGATCACCTCACCGAGCCAGGCCGCGGTATGCCCCGATGCCGCAGTGGTACTGCCGACCACCGCCCGAAACCGCTCCAGCGTCTCCGCAGGTGTCGCACCCCGATGCGCCGCGAGCTGCCGGTCGTTGTGCTCGTCGAAGTCGAAACGGGCGCGCAGAACACTCGACAACCAGCTCACCCGGCTGTTGGACGCCCCCGCGGTGAGATGGGCCACCACCTCCTCCACCGTCCACTGCCCGCACAACGACCGCTGCCGCCACTGCCCATCGTCCAGTCCGGCGAGATCGTCGGCCAGCGCGGCACGCTCGGCATGCACCATCGCCCACAAAGCCTCACGGGCAACGACATTCGACACGATAAACCTCCAGGTCCGGTCCGGCCGGGCGACCCACGACACCGCGGGCCCACCCGGTTCCCCGGCACGGACACCACAGCACCGCCGCCGGCTCGGCAGTGGAGACTACGCGACCCACCCGAACTAATCGGTCGGCCCGCGCCGCGAAGTCGATGGCCGCGCCGTCGACGCTCACCGTGCCGGCTGCGGCATCAGATCGCCGATCACTGTCCGATGTTCAGCCGAGATCGTCCGGGCGGCTGGGCAATCGAAGCCAGTTGCCCTGCTTCCTCATATCGTGCAGCAAGGTGAAACCCTCCCGCCGATCAACGTAGCCGCCGAGTACACCTTCGGACATCACATCCATCGTGTCTCTCGTCTGCAGACCGTTGCGGCGCGCCCAATCCGCTGCATCGCGATCGTCCGTCACCCACAATGACGAACCGCTGAACTCCTCGTAATTCTGCAGGACATAGCACGTCTGCGCTTCACCCAGATGCTTGGTCGTGAACGGCAGCCCACCGAATATATTGCACCGGACATGTTCGATATGCGCGATCGCCTTCGGGTCATCGATTTCGATAGGATCACCGAGAAACGCCAGGTGCCGAAGCTGAATCAGATATGCACTCGACTCGTTCGCTTCGGCAGCGACCGCTTCGGTCCAACGTCCGTTGCCGTCGAGAATCTGCTCCAGAAGCTTGATTCTGCGCACTGACCCGAAGTTACACAGGACGGTGTTGTCCGGAAATATGTAGTTCGGCATTCCGGCCTCAAATTTCCGGACTATCGCCGGCGCTGTCAGGGACGAACGACTCGGGCTGACTCCACCTGGCCTCCAGATCGGCTCTCAGATCATCGATGTCCGCCTCGATCAAGCTGGCGAACGGGCGCAATGTGGTCGCACCGTCCAGATACGCCTGCCAGCTGTCTTCGACCATGAGTTTCGGCAGCCGCTTCTGCTGGCTGTATTTGATCCAGTTGGAGAATACCGCACCCCGCTTTATTGCGCGGACGGCATCCGTGGTCCTGATACCGCCGAACCGCTCACGCTGCTGGCGGCCGATCATATTCAGGTTGTACAGCCGGTAGCTGAGGGTGCGTGGCGTGACCCGCATCTTCCAGGCCAACTCGGCGAAGTCACCTTCCCCGATTTCATCGGGACCGGAAAGCTCCCGCACCTCTCGTTCGGGCATCAGGAAACTGGCCGCAAAGGCGTTCGCCTGCACCTCGGACGGCGGCCGTTCCGGTCCCCGCGCCACATCGACGACGAGTCCTTGATCATCCTCGGCGAGCAGATGAGCCAGCTCGTGCGCCAGGGTGAAGCGACGACGTCCAGGCACTCTGGAGGTGGCGATGAGAATCAGATTCACATTGTCGTGCCGCCAAGTCAGACCATCGAAATCGTCATCGAAATCGTCGACGGCGATATCAACTGCGAAACGGCGCTCGATGGTATCGGTGAGGTCATTGTCGTCGACCGATGAAATATTGCCGATACCGAGATATTCGAGAGCCGCGCGGGCGAGGTTCTCCCCCGCCGCGACAGGGTCGGGCGAGGCGGACGGTCGTACCCAGCCGGTGGGCAGATGTTCGTACCCCAGCTTCACCAAACCCGCCCGGCGTCTCGCCAGTTCCGTCGCCCGTTCGATGGCCCGATCTGTCGGCTTACGCCCGATATGTGCGGTGACCTGACGGGCAGCGACAGCAGGAAGTGGCGCATCGACCCCCAGAAGCCAGTCCAGGCTGACTCGGCCGAACTCAGCAATCCTCGTCAGATCGAGTGATGTGAATTTACGCTGCCCCGCCAACGACTTCGACAACTTCGGTGGATCGAGGCCGACGCGGCCGGCGAACTGCCGGTCGGACAGTCCACTACGGGCGATCACCTCTCGCACTCTGGACGCAATGATGTCGGCCACCATGGGTGGACAGTACCCCGAGTGTTGCGATTTTCGCAACACCGGCGCTCTGCACGATCCGACCTCGGCCACCGCAAGGCGAACCACCACAGCGGCCGATCACGGTGTGACATTGCCGAAACAGCAAGGGCCGCACAGAACTCGGAGTTCCGTGCGGCCCCGATGCCGTGCAGCGTCCGACTACGCGGGCATGTGCACCGTCTTGGTCTCGAAGTACTCTTCGAGGCCCTCCGGTCCGCCTTCGCGCCCCACACCGGACTGCTTGTAGCCGCCGAAGGGGAGGGTGAAGTCGATGACGGCGCCGTTGACGCTCACCGTGCCGGTGCGGATGCGTTGGGCCAGGGCGTATCCGCGTTCCAGGTCCTCGGTGTAGACGGCTCCGGAGAGGCCGTAGATCGAGTCGTTGGCTATTGCCACGGCGTCGTCCTCGTCCTCGTAGGTGATCACCGAGATGACCGGGCCGAAGACCTCTTCCTGGGCTACGCGCATATCGTTGCGGACGCCGTCGAGGAGGGTGGGCTGTACGAAGTAGCCGTGGGTGATGCCTTCGGGGCGGCCGCCGCCGTAGACGACGGTGGCGCCGTCGGCCTTCGCGGATTCGATGTAGGTCTGCACGCGCTCGAGGTGGCGGGCGCCGGCCAGGGGGCCGAGGAAATTGGTCGGCTCCCAGGGGTTTCCGATGGGGAGGGCGGCGTAGGCGGCGGCGAGGGTGGCGACCACCTCGTCGTGGCGGGTGCGGGAGACCAGGACTCGGGTGAGGGCGATGCAGGCCTGGCCGGATTGCATGCAGCCGCCCATGGGCAGGGACTGTACGACGTGGTTCAGGTCGGCGTCGTCGAGGATGATCGCGGCCGACTTGCCGCCGAGTTCCAGTGCGACGCGGGCGATCCGCTCGCCCGCCAGCGACATGATGCGGCGGCCGGCGGCGGTCGAGCCGGTGAAGGTGATGCGGTCGACGTCCGGGTCGGTCACCAGGGCTTCGGAGACCTCGCGGTCGGCGACGAGGACGCTCACCACGCCTTCCGGGATGCGCTGTTCGGCAACGAGTTCGGCGATCACGTCGGCGAAGACGCTGGGCGACAGGGGGGCGTCGGGGGCGGCCTTCAGGACCACGGAGCAGCCGGCGGCGAGGGCGGGGGCCAGTTTGAATGCGATGGTGCCGAGGGGGCCGTTCCACGGGATGATCGCGGCGACGACGCCGGCGGGTTCCTTCAGGATTCGGGAGATGCCGCCGTCGGCGCGGGTGCGGTCCTCGCGCAGTTGCACCTTGCGGGCTTCGGCGGCTACGGCGCGGAACAGTTCGGCGGTCATCTGCTGGGTGGGGCCGCTCACCGCGATCGGGATGCCGACCTCGACCACGCCGATGGCGGTCAATTCCGCTGTGCGCGTGGTCAATCGGTCGGCGATGGTGTCGAGGACGTCGGCGCGTTCGGTGATCGGGGTGCGGGCCCAGGCGCCCTCGTCGAAGGACGCGCGGGCGGCGGCCACCGCGCGGTGCACGTCCTCGGTGGTGGCGCTGCGCACGCGGGCGACCCGCTGTTCGCTCCACGGATCGATCACGTCGATCCACTCGTCGCCGGTGGATTCGACCCATCGGCCGCCGATGAAAACCTGTTCCCGGGAGGCGATTTCGGGTGCGACTGCGGGCGCCGTGTCGACTGTCATTGGTTGTGCTCCTCGTCAGCGGTTGTGGTAACCGGCGTCGACCGCAAGGGTGACGCCGGTGATGTAGCGGGCCTCGGCGCCGGCGACCTTGCCGGACAGTCTCTTCACGGATTACCTGCTCTTCCTTGGTGATTCGGGTGTCGCGCAGCGGGCATCGGGGCCGGTGCGGGTCGGTCGGGGCTGCGCCGGGGTGGAGTCCAGTGCGACCGCATCGGTGGGAGCGGCCGGGAAACGACGGCGCAGTGCGGGTTTGGCCAGCTTCCCGGAGAAGGTCCGGGGTAGCGGCTCGCCGAGCTCGATTGCGTGCTTGGGGCGCTTGAACTTCGCCAGATTCGCCGCGGCGACCGCGGCGATGTCGGCGGCCACCTCGGCCGAGGGCCGGGCGCTGTGGAACACGACCATGGGCACCTCGCCCCAGCGGTCGTCGGTGACGCCGATGACGGCGAGGTCGACCAGGCCGTCGATGCCGTGCAGCACCTGCTCGATCTCGGCGGGATAGACGTTGAGCCCGCCGGAGATCAGCATGTCCTTGCTGCGGTCGACGATCTTCAGGAAGCCGTCCTCGTCCTGCAGGCCGAGGTCGCCGGTGCGCAGCCAGCCGTCGGTCAGCGCGGCGGCGGTGGCCTCCGGGCGGTTCCAGTAGCCCTGCATGACGTGCTCGCCGTGCACCAGGATCTCGCCCACCTCGCCGGGCGGCGTGTGCTCCCCGGGGTCGCCGATGCGGACGCGGGTGCCGACCAGCGCGCGGCCGGTGAAACCCGGACGGGACAACGCGTCCTCGTAGGTCAGGCTGGCCACCATGCCGGACGCCTCGGTCAGGCCGTATACCTGGGTGAGCGGAATCCCTTGGCGGCGATAGCATTCCAGTAGATCCGCGCTGACCGGGGCGCCGCCGGTGGCGGCGAAGGTGAAGTTCGCGAGCGTGCGTTTGCCGAATCCGGGCAGGGTGGTCATCCGCTCCCAGATCACCGGGACGGTGGTGGTCGCGGTGATCTGTTCCCGCTCGAAGGTGTCCAGCGCGATCTCCGGGTCGTATTCCCGCAGCAGCACCATGGTGGCGCCGGGCACGACGACCAGTTGCACGAACACCGACAGCACCGAGCCGGTGTAGACCAGCGGCGCCGAGCACAGCACCCGATCGCGAGCGGTGAAGCCATAGCTGACCGTTTGCGAGATACCGGGTGCGATGGCGCTGCGGTGCGTGATGACCGCACCCTTCTGCACGCCGGTGGTGCCGGAGGTGTAGCAGATGAAAGCCGGGTCGTCGCCCGCGATCTCGACCACCGGCGCGGCGCCGGGATCGAGCAGGCTCGCGTACGGCCGGTGGGAATCGCCGTCGACGCTGTAGATCTCGAACTCCGCCTGCGCGGCGCCGGCCTCGAGCAGGCCGGACAGTTCGTCCTCCACGACGACCACCCGCGGGGCGGCGTCGACCAGCAGCGGCGCGAGTTCCCGTGCGGTGAGCCGGAAGTTGAGCGGCACGCTGATCGCGCCCAGTTTCAGGGTCGCCACGATGACGTGTGCGAGTTCGGGGCGGTTGAGCATCATGACGGCGACGCGGTCGCCCTTGCGCACCCCACGTGCGGCCAGGCCGCGGGCCAGGGCATCGGTGACCGCGTCCAGTTCGGCCCAGGTGTGCGCCGTGTCCCCGAACACGATCGCCTGCTGCCGCGGCCGGGCTCTGCCCCAATAGCGGGTCAAGTCGGCCAGATTCATGTGAACTCCTCGATCGTCATGGCGCCCACCCCCGACCGGTGTGACCCCGGTCACCGCAAATCTATCACCCGTAGATAACTCGCACAATGCCGAGTTGCGGGAATTTGTCTTCGTATTCCCTTGCCGTGCAAGGCTTTCCGCACAACGACAGCACCGTCCGGCGGGTCCGGTGGCGCCACCTCGTTCGGCGCGCGCCCCGGCCC
Organism: Nocardia sp. BMG111209; assembly: GCF_000381925.1. Taxonomy (NCBI): domain Bacteria; kingdom Bacillati; phylum Actinomycetota; class Actinomycetes; order Mycobacteriales; family Nocardiaceae; genus Nocardia; species Nocardia sp. BMG111209. Next base: position 378,462 of record NZ_KB907307.1, on the reverse strand, counting down.
GTCCGGACGGTTCACGTATTCGGTTGTCGCCCCGGGTTATCCGGCGCCCGCCACGGCGCCGCGAATCTCGTCGGTGTGCGCCCCGAACTCCGGCGGCAGGCCCGGCGCGAACGTCTCGCCGTGCACGCGAACCGGACTCGCGGCGAACTCCATGTCGCCGACGCCGGGGTACTCGACGCGGTAGGTGGTGCGCCGGGCCCGGAAATGCGGATCGCCGAGCAGTTCGGTCACGGTGTTGACCGGGCCGCCCGCGATGTCGTGCGCGAGGAACAACTCGATCCATTCGGCGCGGGTGCGCTGCGCGAAGATCTCGGTGAGCGCTCGCCAGACCGTCTCCGCGCGCGCGACCGCGCCGTCGTCGGTACCGGTGAGATCGATCTCGGCGAGTTCCGGACGGCCCACGGCCACCGCGAAATTGCGCCAGAACTTCTCCACGTGCGCGCCGAACAGCACAGCGTGGCCGTCGCCGGTCCGATAGGCCTCGAGCCGCGGCCAGTCCGGCAGCCGGCCGTCGGGCAGCCAGCCCGGCCGGGGCATCGAGCGGTCCCGGTTCAGTTCCGCGTCGATCAGATCGGGCATCCAGGCGGCGGCGACGTCGATCCCGGCCACCTCGACGTGACAGCCGCGGCCGGTGCGCGTGGCCTTGTGCAGGGCCGCGAGCAGGCCCATCGCACCGTAGGCGCCCAGGGCGTACATGGCGATCGGGGGTGTCGTGCCGCCGGCCATGCCCTCGGTCGGTGGCTGTTCCGGGATCCGCACCGCACGCAGGCCGGCGAAGGCGTCGAACACCGGGCCGCCGGTACCGAGCCCGCGATACGGTCCGTCGGTGCCCATCCCGGACACCGAGCAGAGCACGATGCGCGGATTGACTTCGCGCAGTGCGTCGTACCCGAGGCCGAGCCAGTCCAGGTAGCCGCCGCGCATGCCCTCGATCACGGCATCGCAGGTGCGCACGATGTCCAGGAACGCCTGCTTGTCCTCGGGTTTGCGCAGATCCAGCGCCACCGACTTCTTGCCGCGGTTCCACCGCAGGTGCATGAACGACGGGCCGTCGGGGCTGCCGACCGCGCGACTGCCACCGACCCGCACCGGATCACCGAACGGACCGGCCTCGACCTTGATCACCTCGGCGCCGAGGTCCGCGAGATGACCACCCAGTGAGGCCGGGGCCAGCTGGGCCACCTCGAGCACCCGCACGCCGTCGAGCAGCGAATAACCACTCATCGCGCCGACACCTCCGCGACCGGCCGGGCCGTCGCGCGCTCCAGCGCGGCGACGTCGGCCGCCACCATGGTGTGGAAGACCTGCCCCGGCAGTTCGTTACGGCCGTAGACCAGTTCGTCGACCTGACCGGCGGCGGCGTTCGCGGTGATGGTCCCGCTGACGAACCAGTCCTCCGCGTGCAGCGTCTCCATCAGCAGATCCCAGCTCTTGTCGAGAATCCGCTGCTCCCTTTCGGTTTCGGGCTCACGGGGCGCGAGCAGCCGGATCGTGCAGTGGCTGACGTTCGGGTCCTCGGCGTCGGGCACGATCGTCCAGATCTCGAAATGCTGCGGTTCGGTGACCAGCATGGTGCCGGGGTACACGGTGTAGTTGGCCAGCGAGTAGTCGCGCACGTCGAAGCTGTCCGGATCCGCGTCGCGGACCTCGGCGATCGTCTTGCGCGCCACCACGAGTCGCCAGGACCGGTCCACTCGATCGAAAGTGGACACATTGCCCTCGAGGAAGTGGCACACCGTCTTCGTGTGCAGCTGGCACAGGTGGTACGCGTCCTGCACCCCGTCGACGGCGATCTTCCAGTTCATCGCCAGCCGCCAGGTCTCCTTGCGCACCTGGTGGGAGCCGCCGATACCGGTGGCGATCACCTCGGCGTCGTGTTTCGGGCCCAGCACCGCGGCGATGTCGAGTTCCGCGCCGGCGGTCGGGACCACCCAGACCAATCCGTGCCGCACCTCGCACGGGAATTCGACCAGACCGTGGCCACCGCGGTCCAATTCCGTGAAACCGTCCGCATGCGGCATACCGCGCAGGGCGCCGTCCCGGCCGTAGGACCAGTTGTGGTACCTGCAGGCGAAGACCCGCTTACAACCGGACTGCTCGAATTCGACACGCGCGCCGCGGTGGCGGCAGACATTGGAAAACGCGCGCACCCCGCCGTCGCTCTGCTTCACGACCAGCAGCGGGGTACCGATCAGCTCGGTGATGAGGAAATCGCCGGGCGCGGCCAGCTCGTCGACATGCGCCACGATGTGCGGGAATCGCCGCACCACCGCACGTTCCTTGGCGGCGAGCTCCGGATCGTTGAACACCGAGAACGGCACGCGCATCAGTCCGTCCGCGTAGTCGGTGGTCCGGTTGTCGACATGGGCGATCAACCGCCGGGTCAGGTCGATCTTCTCCTCGCGCTCCATGGCTCCAGCGTGACACATGAGACGATTACCGTCCAGTGTCTTATCTAATATTCGTAGATTTATGGGCTTGGTAACGTGCCGGGAATGGACCGCACCGACTCCGTGACCGCTGACGTCCGCGCCACGATCCTCACTGCCGCGGAAGGCTGCTTCACGCAATTCGGCATCGCGAAGACCACGATGGAGGATGTGGCCCGCGCGGCGGATCTGTCCCGCGCCACCGTCTACCGCTATTTCGCGGACCGCGAATCGCTGATCGTGGAGTCGATCGCCCGGCGGGCCCGGATGAACCTGGCGCCGGCCCGCGCGTTCGTCGCAGGGTGGCCCACCGTGACTGAGCGCCTGGTGGAGGGCATCTGCCAGGACATCCGCAAGGGCCACTCGGATCCGATGGTGAACCGGCTGGTCTCGCCGGGTGAGATGGGCCTGGCGACCAGGCTGTTGCAGCAATCCGGCCGGGCCCTGGAACTGACTCGTGAACTGTGGGAACCGATCCTGGCCGAAGAACAACGCGCCGGGCACCTGCGCGCCGACCTCGACCTGCGCCTGTTGTGCGAATGGATCGCCGAACTGGAGATCCTCTACATCAGCCAATACGGCAGCGACGAAACGACTCTGGACCGGGTCCGGGCCAAACTGCGCGCATTCGTGATCCCGGCCCTGTTGCCCGGACCCACGGCCTGACGGACCGCACACGGCCGGTCGGCTCATCCGGCGGTGCGGCGCGCGGCCGCCGGTTCCGGTTGTCGTCCGGCCGGAATCGCTTGTAACACACCCTGTTCCACCAGGGCGGCGACCTCCGCCTCGCTGATGCCCAGCAAGGTCCGGCAGATCAGCGCGGTGTGCTCCCCCGGCACCGGTGCGGGACGTAGCGGTGGTCGGGGGATCGTCTCGAAATGGGCGACGGTCGCCGTGGTGGGCAGGTCGGCGGGCAACAGTGGATGGGTGAGCATCGCGTAGGCGTCCCGGGCACGTAAGTGTGGGTCCCGCAACAACTCCGGCAGGCGTAGCATCGCTCCCGCCGGGATTCCGGCGGCCTGGAGAGCCTCCGCCGCCGCCCGGGGGGAGCGGTCCGCGAGCCAGTCCGACAGCATCTTCTCCGCGTCCTCGCGGTGGGTGCGGCGGGCCTGCCGGGTCGCGAAGCGAGGGTCCGATTCGGGATGTCCGAGCAGGGTGCACAACCGCGCCCACTGCGCATCGCTGCGGACCGAGACCACGCACCATTCGTCGTCGCCGGCGCAGCGGAAGACGCCGGTCGGCGCATGATGCGGATCGTGATTGCCCGGCGCCGCAGCCGATCCCGGCCGCACCGACTCGGTGGCGAGCTGAACCCCCAGTTGCATCAGCGCGGTATCCGACTGGGCCAGTTCGATGATGCCGCCCGCACCGGTCTCGGTGCGGCGGATCAGCGCCGCCAGGATCGCGGTGGCGGCGATCTGACCGGCCACATGATCCGGGTAGACGGTCATCCCGTCGCACAGCAACTCCGGATCCGCCGGATACCGCCACATCGCCGACACCCCGCACGAGGCCCGCACCAGCGGACCGTAACCGAGCCGCTGCCGCCACGGTCCCGTATTCCCGAAAGCGCTTGCCTCCGAGACGATCAGGCGCGGATTGAGCGCGCGCAGCTCGGCCGGGGCGAAACCCATCGAGGCCAGGGTGCCGGGTTTGAAGTTCGCCAGCAGCACATCCGCGTCCCGGACCAGGTCGGTGAAGATCCGTTTACCCTCGGCCGTGCGCAGATCCACCCCGAAGCTGCGCTTGTTGCGATGCCCCCACCCCACCGACGGGGCCAGCGCCGCACCACGTTTGGCCTGTCGCAGCCCGTCCGGGAAGGCCGCGCTCTCGATCTTGATCACGTCCGCGCCGTAATCCGCCAGCTGGCGGCTCAATTCGGCGCCGAAGACGATCACCCCGAGGTCCAGCACCCGCAGCCCGGCCAGCGGACGGCCGGGTGCACCGGCGACGGGTGCGGGCCGGGCCGATCGGCGCGGAGTCCCGGCGGCCGACTCGTCGTGCTCGCCGATTCGCGGCGCGGCAGTACGGAATCCGGCGCGCACTCCGTCGACGTTCAGATATCCGGCGGGTATCCGGGCCCGCAGGCCCGGCGCGATCTCGGCGTCGATCAACGCGCCGGAGGCGGTGAAGTGCTCGGTCCGCAGCACCTCGGCGACATCGTGCACACCACCGACGGGGACACCGCGCCGCGCGCCCTCGGCGACCAGTTCGTCGCGGGTGCGGTCCGCGAACAGCCGGCCGATCAGCGGATGCAGGCGGTCCGCGGCGGCGAAGCGCGCGGGAATGGTGTCGAACGCCGGATCGGCGAATTCCGCGGGCTCGCCGAGCCATTCGAACATCGACCGCCACTGCCGGCGGGCCAGCAGGCAGATCCGGACGAAGCCGTCGGCGCAGCGGAACACCGGATAGAAGTTCGCCGCGGCCGGTCGGCCGCGCGGGAAGTCCTCGGAACGTCCGGCGGCGGCCGAGCCCTGGGTGCCGAAGCCCGGATCGAAGCCGTGGACCACCACCTCGAACGCCGACAGGTCGACGAATTCCGCACGCCCGGAACGCATGGCGGCATGATGGGCGAGCAGCGCCGACCAGGCCGCATGGGCCCCCACGGTCTCCTCGATCAGACCGGCCGGCGGCAGCAACGGCTCCGCGCCCGGTGTGCCGGATCGCGACAGCACGCCGCTCATCGCGTAGAGCACCGCTTCGTCGGCCACCCGGTCCCGATACGGCCCGGTGTGCCCGAACGGAGTGATCGAGAGCCATACCAGCGCCGGGTTGTCCGCTCGCAGCCGCGTCACCGCCGCCGACCGCGCGTCCCACCCGGCCGGGGACCACGAATCGACGACGATATCGACTCCGCGCACGAGTTCGCCCAGCCGGATCTCCCAGCCGAGCCCGTCCGGATCGAAGGTCACCCCGCGCTTGTTCGCGTTACGCAGTGCGAACGGGATGCCGGTCCCGTTCACCCGCGGTTCGGCGGAGCGGGATCGGGATCCGCCCGGCGGTTCCGCGCGCAGCACCTCGGCGCCCAGGTCGGCCAGGAACCGGCCGCACGATTCGCCGAGGCCGTCGGTGAGATCGAGCACGCGCAGGCTCGCGAGGGGAAAGGTCATGGCGGACTCCGTATTTCGATCCGGTTCAGCGGCCGGCGAGATAGACCGACTTCGGCTGCCGATACGGCAGCAGGCCCTCCGGGCCGAGTTCGCGGCCCAGGCCGGAGGCCTTCACGCCGCCGAAGGGTGCGGCGAGGTCGAGGGCATAGTGGTTGACGCCGACCGTCCCGCTGTGGATCCGGTCGGCCAGCGCGATTCCGCGCTGTTCGTCGGTGGTCCACACGGTTCCGGCCAGGCCGTATTCCGAGTCGTTCGCGATCGCCACCGCGTCGTCCTCGTCCCGGTACGGAATCACCGCAAGGACCGGGCCGAAGATCTCCTCCCGCGCGAGCAGGGCGGAGTTGTCGACGTCGGCGAAGACGGTGGGCTCGACGTACCAGCCCTGCGGCTGATCCGCCGGTACTCTCCCGCCGGTGGTCAGCCGATGGCCGCCGCGCCGACCGGCCTCGATGTAGCCGAGCACGCGTCGGCGCTGAGCGGCGCTGACCAGCGGCCCGATCTGGGTCGCGCGGTCCAGCGGATCACCGATCACCAGATTCCGGACCGTCTCGGTGACCGCCTCGACCACCTCGTCGTATCGGTGGCGCGACACCAGGATCCGGGTGCCCGCGTGACAGGTCTGACCGTTGTTGGTCAGTGACACCTCGAGCAGTGCGGCGGTGAACGCGTCGAGATCGGCATCGTCGGTGACGATGGCGGCGGATTTGCCGCCGAGTTCGAGTGTGACCGGGCGCAGCAGCCGTCCGCACACCGCACCGATCGCGCGGCCCGCGGCGGTGGAACCGGTGAACGCCACCTTGTCCACGCCCGGGTGGGCCACCAGGTGCGCACCCGCCTCGCGGTCGGCCGGCACGATGTTCAGCACGCCGGCCGGCAGTCCGGCCTTGAGCGCCGCGTCGGCGAAAACGAAAGCGTCCAAAGCGGTTTCGGGTGCCGGTTTCAGCACGACGGTGCAGCCCGCGGCCAGCGCGGGAGCCAACTTCATCGCGGCCAGCGACTGCGGGTAGTTCCACGGGGTGATCGCCGCGACCACGCCGACCGGTTCGCTCCGCACCAGGGTGCGGCCGCCGAACATCCCGGGCCGCACGTCCTCGGCGGGTGCGGCGCGCAGCAGGTCCGCGTAGTAGCGGAACATCGCGGCCGGCGCGTAGCCGTTGACCGTGAGCGACAGCGAGATCGGCATGCCGTTCTCCCGGCTGCACAGTGCCGCAGTGGTTTTCGCGCGCGCCTGCAAGGCGGCGGCGAACCGGTCCAGGGCCGCGGCCCGTTCGTCCGGTGAGTGACCGGCCCACGGTCCGTCCAGTGCGGTCCGGGCCGCGACGACCGCGGCATCGATATCGGCGCGGTCACCGGCGGCCGAGCGGGCCAGCGGCTTTTCCGTCGCCGCCTCCACCAGATCGAAGGCGCCGCCGCGCGGGGCGACCCATTCGCCGCCGATGAACAGGCCGGCGCGGTCGAGATTCGTGTCCTGCATGGGGATGCCCTCCGCATCGGATCGGGATCGGCGCCGCCGGGTACCGGCGGGCCGGATCACAGGGTGTCGTGGTGGCCGAACAGGGTGGAGCTGACCAGCGGCGCCATCGGGCCACCGATGAACAGCGAGACCTTCGCTCCGGCAACGGGATTGGTGGAGGTACCGCGGATCTGCCGGACCGCCTCGACCGCGAGGCCCATCCCGTTGACGAAGGAGTCCGCGAGATTGCCGCCGCTGGTGTTCACCGGCAGCTTCCCGGTTCCGGCGGTGAGGTTGCCGACCGTCAGCACGTCACCGGCGGCGGGTCCGGGCGGGACCAGGCCGTGGTCGATCAGCGCGGCGACCGCGGGGCCGCTGAAGTTCTCGTACACCTGGGTCACGTCGACGTCGGCCGGTCCCAGCCCGGCGGCGGTCCACAGCCGGTCCGCGACACCGGGACGTCCTGCGGCGCCGGCGAATCCGGCGGAGGTGTACAGATCGTCGTTGTCGATCAGCGCCGAATATCCGCCCGGCGCGCCCTGCGCCCCGGCCAGGACGTACGCCGGGTCCGGGCGGAGGTCGCGGGCCACGTCGGCGGCAACCAGCACCATCGCGACCGCGCCGTCGCTCTCGCGGGAGCAGTCGAACAGGTGGAAGGGCTCGGTGATCAGCCGGGATTCGTCGTAGGTCCGTTCGTCCAGCGGTTTCCCGTACGCCTGCGCGGTCGGATTGCGCTGTGCGTGCCGATAGGCCGCGAGCACGAAAGCCCGCATGCCCGAACGGGGTACGCCGTCGTGTTCCAGCAGCCGCTGGGTGCGCAGCGCGCACACCTGCGCGGGCGATCCGACGCCGTGCGCGAGATAGTGCGAACCGTAGAAGTACTTCGCGTAGCCGAGCCGGCCGGTGTCGGCCTGGGCCATCGACCGGTAGACGACCACACATTCGGCCTGACCGGTGGCGATCGCGATCGCGGCGGTGTTGATCGCCGCCGCCACGGTGCCGCCGCCGCCACCCCACATCATGGTCGACCAGCGCACGTCGTCGACGCCCAGTGCCGCGCCCAGCACCGATCCGTCGTGCCCGCCACCGGCGTAGGAGACGAAACCGTCCAGCCGGCGCGGCGAGATCCCGGCGTCCATACAGGCCCGGGTCACCGCCTCGAGGGTCATCCGCAGCTCGCCGTGCGGGGCGTCGCCACGGCGGTAATGCAGTTCCGCGATGCCGACGACGGCGGCCGCGCCGCGCAGCGGGTTCATCGGCGTGCTCCGATCGCGGTCCGGCGCCACCGCAGCAGCGGCCAGGTCGCGCCCTCGTCCAGTTCGATGTGCCCGGTCACCGGGTCCCCGATGCGCGGGTTCTCGTCGGCGCCCGCGTCGGTGAGGATGCCCAGGACCCGGCGGTTGCCGGCCTGCGGCAGCTCGACCAGCACGGTCACGTACGGCAGCGCCACCGGCAGTTCGGCGATGAACGGATACCAGCTGCGGGACCAGCTGTAGACGGTGCCGGCCGGGTCGGCCGCCTCCCATCGCGGATCGAAGGTGTGGCAGCGCGCGCAGATCCACTGCGGTCCCCAGATCCAGGTGTGGCAGCCGCCGCAGCGTTGCAGCCGCAGTTCACCGGCCCGCAGCCCCTCCCAGTAGGGGAGGTCGAGGCCGTCCTCGGCGGGCCCCCACGGTTCGCCGCTCATCGGTCCGCCTCGGCCGGGAAGTTCTCCAGCGCGGCGGCCAGCCAGACGCCGTCGCGCAGTTCCCAGATCGAACGCAGGCCGATGACACCCTCGGGCGTGGTGTACACCGCCTCGCCGATCCGGGTGTCGCCCTCGGCGCGGACGCCGACGATGCGCACCGCCGTGACCACCCGGCCGGGCACCCGGACACCCTCGAACACCGCCGGGAGGTTCTCCGGCACCATATCGGCCAGCGCGGCCCTGCTGTCACCGGCCTCGACCCGGCCCACGTGCCGCTCGTAGCGAGCACGGAAGTCCTCGATGGACATGCGGAACTCCTTGCCCCGGGACACCTTTCACTCATACTGAGCGTCCGTGCCCGGTCCCATAACCTTATGCCTTTAGATTTATGACGTCAACGTGGCAGGCAGTGACCGTCGGCCGTGACGGCGATCGGCGCGCCGGCGACATCCTCGGCGGCCAGCCGGGCCACCCAGTCCGGTTCGACGGCGGCGGCCGGGGTGCGGGCGCCGTCCGGGGTCCGGGCCAGGACGAATCCGCGTTCCGCAGCGCCGTCCCGGTCGTAGGCGACCGTCCACGTCTCGACGGTGGCCGCGCCCTCGTATCGGTCGAGCGCGCGGGTGACAGGCTCGGCGTCGACCCGATCCTGCACGTTCGCGTGCCGGAAACCGCCGGGCGGCGGATCGGTGCGATAGATCCCGATGGCGTGCTTGGTGAGATAGCCGCCGTTGGCCGTGACCATGCCGTACGCACCGGGTGAATCCCGCAGGCGCGCAACGAGGGTCGCGATCGCGTGGGTGCTGTAGTTGTTCCACGGGCCGCCGGCGAAGGTCAGCCCGCCGGTCAGGGTCAGCGGGCGGGCCGGATCATCCAGCGGCAGACCGAGTTCCGCGGCGGCCACCTGCACCGCGGACGGGAAGCAGGAGTAGACGTCGAGATACGGCACGTCGTCGAGCGCGGCGCCGGCGAGTTCCAGCGCCCGCGCCGCGGCGAACCGGATCGCCGGTGAGCGGTGCAGCGCACCGCGTTCGGTGATCGCGTACGTGTCGTGCGCCTCGGCCCCGGACTGCGGGAACACCCAGCGGTCACGCGGGACACCGTGCCGGCGCGCGGCCGCCACCGAGCACAGCAGCAGGCTCGCACCCTGTTCGACCATGTTGTTCGAGTTCATCAGCTTGGTGTAGGGCGCGCTGATCCATCTGTTGTCCGGCGACGGTGTGCGGATCTCGGCGGCGCTGTACTCGCGTTGCTGCCAGGCGTGCGGATTGGTGGCGGCGACCTTGCTGAACGCCGACCACAGTCCGGCGGCGAGGTCCCGCTGCTCCTCGATGCCGCGGCCCGCCGCGATCCGCAGCGCGTGCTCGAACAGCGGGTACACGTACGCCGGGCGGTCCAGGCCGATCCGCCGTTCCGCCGCGGAGCTCATCGGCACCGGCGGGATCAGCAGCGGCGCCGCGGGCACGGTGTCGTCCTGACGGGTCCAGTCCGGGCGCGAGCCCCGAGCGCGCAGGCGGGTCCGGGTCCGCCACGCTTCGGCGCCGCCGATCAGGACGACATCGGCCCGGCCGGCGGCGATATCGGCGGACGCGCCGTTCACCAGCGCCTGCGGGTTGCTGCCACCGTCGCCGGTGTAGCCGGTGTGCCGCGGCGACGCGCCGATCCGTTCCCCGACCAGCCGCCCGGGATCGCGGTAACGCCACGACAGCAGGCCCACGACACGCACGGAGTCGACGGCCGCGAGCAGTCCCGGCGCGCCCGCGTCCAGGGCGGCCGCACGTGCCGCGTCTGTGATCAGGTCGACGGGTTCGCGTCCGCCCGCGCGTTCGTTGAGCTGGCCGGCACCGACCAGGACCGGGGTCCGTGGATCCAGCGTCATCGGCCGCGCCAGACCGGTGGCCGCTTCTCGGCGAAGGCCAGCGCGCCCTCGCGCGCGTCCGCGGAGGTCATGATCCGCGCGACGGCCTCGGCCTGGGCGCGGAACCCCTCGGCGGCGGTCCAGTCGACCGATCCGGCGACGATCTCCTTGGTCGCCCGGACCGCCAGCGGCGCGTTGGCCGCGATGCGCGCGGCCAGCCGCCGGGCCCCGGCGAGTGCCTCGCCGGGTTCGGTCAGCGTGTTGACCAGGCCGTGCCGGTGCGCCGCCGCCGCGTCGAGTTCGTCACCGGTGAGCGCGATCTCCATGGCCAGTTGGTAGGGCAGTGTGCGGGGCAGGCGCAGCAGGCCGCCGGCGGCGGCCACCAGACCCCGTTTCACCTCGGGGATACCGAATTTCGCGGTCCGCGACGCCACCACCAGGTCCGCGCTCAGCACGAGTTCGAAGCCGCCGGCCAGCGCCCAGCCCTCGACCGCGGCGATCAGCGGCTTGGCCGGTGGCCGTTCGGTGAGGCCCGCGAATCCGCGGCCGCGGATCATCGGATTCTCCCCGCGGACGAACGCCTTCAGGTCCATGCCCGCGCAGAACGTGCCACCCGCGCCGGTCAGGATCGCGACCGCCACATCGTCGCGGCCGTCGACCTCCTCGGCCGCCGCCGCGAGGCCCTTCGCGGTGGCCCGGTCGATCGCGTTGCGGGCCTCCGGACGGTCGATGGTGATCACCGCGATCCCGTCACCGCATTCGAGCCGAACGCTCTGACTCATGATTACTCCTTCGTACCTGGCATCATCCGACACTTTATCTACTACTGTTAGATAAATCGAGCCCTCCCCGGCAGCGCCCTCCGGCGTCACTGTTTTACAAATTACGATTGACGTCATCCGTCTCACGACCTACCCTCGGTGTGAGGCACGGCACACCGGCCGCCCGCATCGGGCGCCGGCGCCCCGGTTTCCGCCGCGCCCCCTCCCGAGCCGGTCCCGTCGCGGATCGGCCGCATCGTTCCCGAAAATCGGAGTGCATCGCATGAAGCTCGAAGGCAGAGTCGCCATCGTCACCGGCGCCGGATCCGGCCTCGGCCGGGAGAGTTCCCGGCTGTTCGCCGCCGAGGGCGCGCGGGTCGCGGTCGTCGACATCGACCCCGAAAGGGCCGCGGAGACAGTCGAATTGGTCGAGAAGGACGGTGGCACCGCACTGGCCGTCACGGCCGACGTCAGCGTCGAGGAACAGGTCCGGGCCGCCGTCGCCACCACCGTGGACACCTTCGGCACACTGGACATCATGTTCGCCAACGCGGGCGTAGTGTCCCGCGGCGGGGTGCCGTCCGTCGCGGGCGGCGAACAGGTGGAATTCCAGGACCTGACCGACGCCGACTGGCAGCACGTCCTCGGGGTCAACCTCAGCGGCGTGTTCTATTCGGCCAAGGCCGCCGTCCCGGCGCTGCGGGCCAACGGCGGCGGCACGATCCTCGCCACCTCCTCGGCCGCCTCGCTGGTCGCGTACCACAGCATCGCGCTCTACTCGGCGACCAAGGCCGGGGTGAACGGGCTGATCCGCGGCCTCAGCCTGGACCTGGGCCGCTACGGCATCCGGGTCAACGCGCTGGCCCCCACCCACGGCATGTCGCCGAACTTCCTGATGCCGCCGGGCGCGCCGGTGGTCGGGCAGTCCTACGAGGAGGTCTCGGGCCCGTGGGATCCGTCGGTCTCGCCGATCCCGCTGAAGTTGCAGCGGCCGCCGTCGTTGCGCGACAACGCCAAGGTCGCGCTGTTCCTGGCCTCCGACGATTCCGAATACATCTCCGGCCAGACCCTGGTCGCCACCGATGGCGGCACCCTGTCCCGGGTGGGCATGTGGTTCCCCGAGGACAAGGGCTCTCCCGGAGATCTGTGACATGACCGCCGAGCTCCCCAGCCTCGTCGTCGATCGGAAAGCCTGTGCGGGCCATGGCATCTGCTATGCGACGGCACCCGATCTGCTGCACCCGGACGACCGGGGCGACCCGATCGTCCGGGTGGACCCCCTGCCCGCCGCCCTGCTCCCGGCCGCGCGGACGGTCACGACCGTCTGCCCGGAACGGGCGCTGACGCTGACGGGCCCGGCCCGTCACCGACCCGAGGAACAGTAATGACCACTGCCGCAGAGGTTCCCGGCGATCTGATCGTGGATTTCGACATCTACGACCCGGCCCTCACCGCCGCCGGCGACACCGTGCCCGAACGCATCGCGGAACTCGCCCGGCTCGGGCCGGTCGTCTACTCGACCGCGCACGGCGGGCACTGGATCGTCACCCGGTACCGGGAGATCCACGATGTGCTGCGCGATCCGGAGACCTTCTCGAGCTACCCCAACAATCTGGTGACCACCACCGCCGGATTCGGCAAATTCCTTCCGCTGGAACTGGATCCACCCGAGCACACCGGCTACCGGCGCGCGCTGCAACCACTGTTCGGCCCGCAGCGGATGCAGGCCCTCGAGGACGACATCCGCGCGGTGATCGACGAATTGATCGACGGGTTCGCCGAACGCGGTGTGACGGAGTTCATCACCGCCTTCGCCCACGAACTGCCCACCAGAGTGTTTCTCGCCCTGATGGATTGGCCGCTGGCCGATGCCCCCATGTTCACCGAGGCGACCGACGTCGTGCTCACCGGGATTCCCGGTGCGACCGAGGAGGAATCGGATCGGGCGCGCGGAGCGGCGGCGTTCCGGATGCTGGGTTACTTCCAGCAGATGATCGACGCGCGGCGGGCCGCGCCGGGCCCGGACATCACCTCCACGATCATCCACACCGAGGTGGAGACCGCCGACGGCACCCGGCTGCTCACCGACGAGGAACTCAACCGGATGTTCTTCCTGCTGTTGATCGCCGGGCTGCACACGGTCCAGGGATCGCTGGCGTGGGGCATCATCCACCTGGCCCACCACACCGAGCAGCGCCGGCAACTGATCGCGGACCCGGACCTGATCCCCGCGGCGGTCGAGGAGATCCTGCGGTACGAGGCGGCCGTGGTGCCCGGCCGGCGGGCCACCCGCACCACCGAACTCGGTGGCGTCACCATCGCCGAGGGCGACCAGTTGATCCTGCCGCTGTGCGCCGCGAATCGCGACGGTGACGAATTTCCCGACGCCGACGCCCTGCGGCTGGACCGCCGGCCCAACCGCCACCTGTCCTTCGGCGCCGGCGCGCATCGCTGCCTCGGCTCACATCTGGCGCGGATCGAACTGCGGCTCGCCCTGGAACAGATCCACCGCCGGATTCCCGATTACGCGCTGATCGACACCGACCCGCCGGTGCTGCACGCCGGTCAGGTCCGCGGCTGCGTCCGGTTGCCGATCACCTTCACCCCGCAGCGGTGACACCGGACGGAGATCATCCGACGAGTATCGTCGGTGGTGCCGCGACGCATCGACGAATCCCGGGGAGGACAGCGCATGGCTCGGCGCAACAGCAACGTCCTCAGCGCGGATGTCGAAGAGGCCCGCGGCCAGATCCTGGAGGCGGCGCAGGCCACCTTCCAGCATTTCGGCCTCGCCAAGACCACGATGGACGACATCGCCAAGGCGGCGGGCGTCTCGCGGCCCACGATCTATCGCTATTTCCGTGACCGCGACACCCTCATCGCCGAACTGATCCGGCTACGGTCGCGAAAATTGTTCGTACACGGCACGAAATTCGTGCTCGAACGCGAGAATTTCCGCGACCAACTGATCGACGGGCTGATGTTCATGGTCGACCACGGCCGCAGGGATCCGCTCATCCGGCTCATCGTCGGCCCCGAGCACATGGACCTCGCCACCACCGTGGTCGGCACCTCCCGCCTGGCCAGCACCCTCACCCTGGAAATGTGGGGCCCGATCTTCGACCGGGCCCGCGAGCGCGGCGAACTGCGCGCGGGCATCACCAACGAACAGGCCTGCGAATGGCTCGCGCTGGTGCAGCTGATTCTCGTCGGCCGCCTCGATTTCGAGGATCCCGCCGATCCGGCGCACCGCCTGATGCTCGAAACCTTCGTACTGCCCGCATTCCTGCCGGCCGGCTGACCGGCCCGGCCTCATCCGGTGCGGGACAGCGTGTCGGCGGCCGGGACCCGGTGCGCGGTGAGCAGGACTCCGGCGGCCAGCACCCCGAGCGCGCCGAGGACGGAGGCCGTATCCAGAGTCAGTGCGTGGCGCCACATCTCGTAGATGCCCGTGGCCGACAGGGCGGTCGCCACACCGACTGCGAGGACGTTGGTGCGTTCGGCGTATCGGGCACAGAACAATTCCCATTGCGTCGCCAGTCGCACGACGCCGACGAGCACCACGATGCCGACGGCGAACCACGGGATTCTGGTCAGCCACCAGGTTGCCGGATCGCCGGGGAGGAAGATCGACGGTTTCACCAGGGCCACGCCGGTCAGCGCGGTGAGCACGGGGAGATGCCAGAGATAGATCAGCATGAGCAGCGGGTTGACCCCTTGCACGACGCCGCGGAGACGACCGGTGGGTTCCCATGCGGGCCTGCGCTTCTCGAACAACGTCAGCAGCGCGAAGTGGGCCACGCCGAGCACCGACAGTACCGAGGTCGGCGGGGACAGATTGGATACCGGCGCGTCGGCCATGCCCAGGACGGTGGGGAAATAGGGGCCGGGGATCACCATCACGACGATCAGGCCGATCGCGGCGAGGGCGAGGAGGATCAGCGCGGGCGCGCCGAGGGTGCGCAGCGTGCCGCGGGCGTAGAGGATGCCGAGTTGGTGGCAGAACAACCAGACGAAGATCAGGTTCGCGTCCACGAAGCGGGAGTCGTGCGCGGCGAACCGCAGCATGTCCACGGTCACCGAACACGCCAGCAGCACAACCGGTACCAGCCATGGTGATCGCTCGTGGGCACGCAGCGCCAACGGGGTGAACGCCACGGCCACCAGGTACACCGCCAGGAACCACACCGGGCGGGAGACGGCGTCGCCGGCGGCGCGGGCCACCGAGGGGGACACCGCGCGCAGGATCGCGATGGCGGGCACCACGACGACGATCAGCGCGATCACCGGTGTGGTGAGCCGCCGCGCGCGCAATCCGAGATAGGCGCCGTAACTGCGTTGTTCGCGCCGATATCGGTCGGCGACGACGGTATTCGCGAAGCCGCCGCACAGGAAGTAGAGCGGCATGATCTGCAGCAGCCAGGTCAGCGTCCACATCAGCGGGCCGTGCATGGCCTGGTCGGCGTGCAGTTCGCGGCCGGTCATCGTGACGCGCAGCGAGACCCAGTGCATCAGAACGACAATGGTGAGGGAGAAGATTCGCAGGACATCGATCGTCCAATTGCGAACGGTGGTCATGACGATGACCTACCGGTTCCAGCTGAACAGGTGCTGAACACCGGATACCGCATTGTCGAATCCTGCGGGTACCGAGCCGGTTACGGTGCCCCGGCGGCCGGCGTTCCGGCACCGTGGTTCGGATCGGGCAGACTCTCGTTCGGGTAGTGGGGGCCGCGGGCAGCTCCGAATTGTCCTGATGCACTGTGGAACCGGTCGGACGGGAGAGGACGGAAGTCGTGAGCGGTAGTGGTCCGGTGGCCGTGATCGGGCCGTCGCCGGTGACGATGGCCGACGAGCGGATCGGTGTCAACGCCTCGGTGGCCGCGGCGGTCACCCGCTGGGTGGGGTCGATGCCCGCCCTGTATACGGTGCTGGGGGCGTTCACCGGGTACACGGCGCTGGCGACCTGGTGGGGGCCGCTGCGCGCGCTCGATCCGTATCCGTTCCCGTTCCTGTTGTTCCTGAACAATGTCGCGCAGTTGATGCTGTGCCTGATCATCCTGGTGGGGCAGCGGGTGCTGACCACCGCGGCCGACCGGCGCGCGGTGCAGACCTACGAGAACGCCGAGGAGATCTTCGCTCAGGTCGCCGATCTGCAGGCACATCTGGATCGGCAGGACCGGGTGCTCAGCCGCGGACTGAGTCTGCTGGAGTCCAGCCCACATCCGTGGATCGAGCAGCACCGGGTGCAGGATCCGCCGCAGGCCGCCGATCAGGCGGTCAGCCTCAACGATCGGCTCGCGGCCTGGCTGGCGACGCGGCTGGGCAGCGTATGGGCCTTCTATCTGGCGGCGGGCACGCAGGTGGTGTGGATCGTGCTGGCCCAGACCGGGATTCAGCGATTCGACCGGTACCCGTTCCTGTTCATGTCGTTCCTGTCGACGCTGGCGCAGCTGGTGTTCATGATCGTGATCATGGTCGGTCAGGATGTGCTCGGGCGAGCCGGTGACCGGCGTTCGGAACAGACCTTCCTCAACGCGCAAGCGGTGCTGTTCGAATGCCGGCGGATGAAGCAGCGCCTCACCGCGCAGGACCGCGTGATCGGCAGTCTCACCACCTATATCAGTGCGCAGGTCACCGAGCAGCTGGCGCAGGCGATCCACGACACCAGCGAACGTGTCGAGCATCAGGTGCGGGTCCACGCGGCGATGACCAGCGGGCAGGCGCCGGCCGATGCGGACGTGTTGCGCCGGTGGGAGAAGCTGTCGGATTCGGAGCGCGCCGACTGCCGGGCACAGGCGCGCCGGATCGGTGAGAACCTCGCGGCCATCGGATGTTTCATGGTGCCCGCGGGCGAGGCGACCCCCGAGGCGACCTTCAGCGACGCGGAGGTGCGGATGCTGGCGCACCTGGAATATCAGCGCTGGATCGAGCAGAAGATCGCCGCCCGCCGGACCGGCGACGCCCACGACGATGCGGTCGGATTGCCCTGGGACGAGCTACCGGACGCCGCCCGCGTCCGGCATCGGCAGGCGGCGCGGCGGATTCCCGGCGTGGTCTCCCGCGCCGGATTCCAGGTACTGCGCGGCACCCCGCACCCGGCGCCGCCCGGCACACCGCCGCTCGACCACCCGGTGCCGGTCTCACCCGCGCACTGACGCGGGCAAGCCGTGATCCGTTCCCGCGCAGGCGGATCCGCACTGCGCGCGGCCGGGCCGGTCGGCGGTGCGCCGACCGGCCCGGAACTCGTCCTGCGTGACTACATCTGTGCCCAGACGAATTTCGTCTGCAGGTAGGTCTCGATGCCGGCGCGGCCGGATTCGAAGCCCCAGCCGGACTGCTTGTAACCACCGAAGGGCATCGAGTGGTCGAACACCAACTGGCAGTTCAGCGATACGGTGCCGGCCTGCAGGCGCTTGGCGACCCGGTGCGCGCGGCCGAGATCCTTGGTGTAGACCGTGGCGGCGAGGCCGTAGGTGCTGTCGTTGGCCAGCGCGACCGCCTCCTCCTCGGTGTCGAACGGCAGTACCGTCACGACCGGACCGAAGATCTCCTCCTTGAACAACCGGCTCGTCGCCGGATCCACATTCGTGACCACGGTGGGGCGCACGAAGTAGCCCGGCCGGTCCAGGCGCTGCCCGCCGGTGACGTATTCCACGCCGTCGGACTTGCCGTCGTCGAGGAAGCCCAGCACCCGGTTCAGCTGCTTCTTGCTGATCAGCGGGCCGATCATACTGCCCTCGTCCTTCGGGCCACCGAGCTGCAGGCTGTCGCCGAACTGCGCCAGCCCCGCCACCACACGGTCGAAGACGGAGCGCTGCACCAGGATTCGCGAACCGCAGACACACGCCTGACCCGAGTGCACGAACGTCCCGATGCCCGCGTACATGATCGCGGTGTCGATGTCGGCGTCGTCGAAGATCAGCACCGGCGACTTGCCGCCCAGTTCCAGGGTGATCTTGTTCAGATTGCTGTCCGCCGAGGCGTGCACGATCGCCCGCCCGACCTCGGTGGATCCGGTGAACGCCACCTTCTCCACATCCGGATGCGCGGTGATGGCCGCACCGGTGGTGTGACCGTATCCGGTCACCAGATTCACCACCCCGTCCGGAATCCCGGCCTCGGCCAGGATCCGATCGAACACCAGGGCCGAGAGCGGGGTCTCCTCAGCGGGTTTCACGATACTGCTGCAACCCGCCGCCAGCGCGGGCGCGAGCTTGGCGCAGTAGTTGAACACCGGGCCGTTCCACGGGAAGATCAGTCCCACAACGCCGTACGGCTCCTTGAGGCTGTAGGCGTGCAGGCGCGACTCGACCCCGGTGAGGCCGGTGGTCGCCACGTCGTGGGCGATGCCGTCGAGCTTGGTGCACCATCCGGCGTAGTACCGGAACCATTCCGAACCGACCTCGACGATGGTCTGCGCCTGGAATTCCGGGATACCCGCGTTCAGCGACTCCAGCCCGGCCAGCACCGCCGCGTTCTCGTCGATCAGATCGGCGATGCGCCACAGGATCTTGGCTTTCTTGCTGGCCGCCAGGTCTTTCCAGACGCCCGAATCCGCCGTCGCCTTCGCCCGCGCGACCGCGGCGTCGACGGCTTCCGCTCCGCCGTCGGTGAACTCGGTGATCTGCTCCTCGGTGGCCGGGTCGATGATCGGGATCACCTCACCGGAACCGGGCCGCTCACGAATCTCCTCCAGCACGGACTGCACCGACATGGGTATCGCTCCTCACGCGTATCTGTTCGATCGCGACGAGCCCTGCTCCCCAGCGCCGTCGCCATGAGTAGGTTATGCGCTTAACCCGATGGTGTCCAGAGGCTTGTCAGCGGGGATGGACATACTGCGGATATCTCGCACCCACGGCCCGAGGCTCACGAAACAGCCTGTACCGCTGGATATTTCGAGTGCACAGGGACGACGGGACCGGGTCGGGGCCGCACGGGTCCGGCCGGAAATCGGATCCCGGAACTAGGTGGAGGCGCGGACGATCAGCTCGGCCAGCGGCGCGGGCTCGCGGGCAGTTCGATCGGGCAACCCGAGTTCCGCGAGAGTGGCGGCGATGGCGATGTCGGCGACGGCGGCCGGTTTGAATTCCACGGTGGTCAGCGGGGGCGAGAGATACGCGCCGAGCGGGTTGGCGTCGACCCCGATCACGGCGAGGTCGTCCGGGCAGCGCAGGCCCGCCTGGTGGAGGCCGTGCAGGACCAAGCAGGCGATCTCGTCGCTCTGCGCGCAGACCGCGGTGACGCCGTCGCGCACCCACCCGCCGACCACCGTCGCGGCATTCGCGGCGGTGACGTCGCCGACGACGATCGGCGGCAGACCGTGCCCGGCGGCGGCCTGCGCGACGCCCTCCAGCCAGTGGTCGCCCATGGCCCGCCATTTCGCGATATCGGTGTGGGCGAACGCGATCCGGCGATGGCCACGCTCGACGAGATGGCCCACGCGCAGCGAGCCGACGATCAGCAGCGGATCCCCGAACGCGGGCAGCAGACCGACCTCGATGCCCGGGATCCGCGCCGCGTCCACGGCCGTCCGGACGGCGTCGCTCAGCGGGAACATGCTGATGACGGCCATCGGATCCAGACCCTCGACCGCCTCGACGACGTGCCGGTCGTCCTCGGTCTCGAAGATCTGGACCTGCAGCAGGCCGTGCCGGGCGAGTTCGGTGGCCAGCAGGCTGCCGGCCTGAATCGGCATCTCCCCCACCGCGACTCGCGGCACCACGTACAGCACCACCCCGCCGCTGCCGCGCGCGAGATTGCGGGCGGCGACATTGGGCCGGTAGCCCAGTTGCTCGGCGGCACGATGCACCGCCTCCCGGGTGCGTTCCGAGATGCGCCGTCCCGCAGTGTTGTTCAACACGTAGCTGACCGTGGCGATCGACACCTCGGCCAGGCGCGCGACATCCGCGTTGGTGGGCCGGGAGGTCCGTTGCGCGCTCGTGGTGCCACCTCCCCGGCCGGGCTCCCGGCGGGTCCGGGACGCGTGCCGGCCATTATCGCACCCCGGGATGCACCGCCGTATCGAGGCTCGGCCCGGTCGGCGCTCGCCACGACGTCGGCTCTCCGATTGCCATCGTGCCGCCGGCATGTACATAATTAGCCTATGCATCAGGATCCGGGGCCGGACGAGACGCGGATGCAGGAGTTGACCGCCGCGGTCGAGGAGCTGGTCCGCTATGTGCGGCGCAGCACCACGACCGGCGAGTTGAGTACGGCCGCCGCGGCGGTACTGAGCCGATTGGGACGGGAGGGGCCGCAGCGGCTCACGGAACTGGCTCGCGCGGAACATGTTTCGCAACCGAGCATGACGCAGCTGGTGACGCGGATGGAGCGGGATCGGCTGGTCGCCCGCGGCGCGCATCGCACGGACGGCCGCGGGGTCCTGGTGGAGATCACCGACAACGGCCGGATCGTGTTGTCGCAGCGGCAGACCGAACGTTCCCTGGCGCTGGGGCAGCTGGTCGCGAAGTTGTCCGAGTCCGAGCGCAGCGCGGTGCTGATCGCGCTGCCCGCGCTGGCCCGCGCGATCCACGGGCCCTGAGGCGGCCTGTCCTCGCCGAAATACGTTCCCGCACTGTGGAGAAGGCCGCTATGAGTACGACGCACGACACATCCGCCAGTCCGTTCCGTCAGCCGAAGGCCGTCTGGGCCGTCGCGTTCGCGTGCGTGATCTCGTTCATGGGGATCGGCCTGGTGGATCCGATCCTGCCCGCGCTGGCGAAGAATCTGCACGCCACGCCGAGTCAGGTCGCGCTGCTGTTCAGCAGCTATCTGATCGTCACCGCGGTGGCGATGATCTTCGTCGGGTGGGTGTCGAGCCGGATCGGCGCCAAACTCACCCTGGTCGCGGGCCTGGTCGTGATCGTCGTGTTCTCCGCGCTCGCGGGTCTGAGCGGGTCGATCGGCGGGATCGTCGGCTTCCGGGCCGGGTGGGGCCTGGGCAACGCCATGTTCATCACGACCTCGCTGGCGGTGATCGTCGCCTCCGCCAGCGGCGGGTTCGGCGGCGCGATCATCCTCTACGAGACCGCACTGGGCCTCGGGATCGCGGTCGGTCCGCTGCTGGGCGGGCTGCTCGGTGACATCAGTTGGCGGGGACCGTTCTTCGGGGTCGCGGCGCTGATGACCGTGGCGCTGGTCGCGACCGCGACCCTGGTGCCGGACACCCCGCGGCCGCAGCACGCCACCTCGCCGGTGGCGCCGCTGAAGGCGCTGCGGCACCGCAGCCTGCTCACCATGGGCATCGTCGCGCTGATGTACAACTGGGGCTTCTTCACCATGCTGGGCTACGCGCCGTACCCGATGAAGCTCGACGCGATCCAGCTCGGCCTGGTCTTCACCGGCTGGGGTCTGCTCGTCGCCGGGTTCAGCGTGCTGGGTGCGCCGCGGTTGCAGGCCCGATTCGGCACCGCGCCGGTGCTCTACGCCAACCTCGCCACCCTCGCCGTCATCATGGCGGTCATCGCGGCCTGCGTGGACACCCCGGCCGTCGTCATCGTGGCCGTGATCGTCAGCGGCGCCTGCATCGGGATCAACAACACCCTCACCACCCAGGCCGTGATGCTGGTCGCGCCGGTGGAACGGCCCGTCGCCTCCTCCGCGTACGGATTCGTGCGGTTCATCGGCGGCGGGATCGCGCCCTACGCCGCGGGGAAACTCGCCGACGCGGCCGGGCTCGGCCTGCCGTTCTACGTCGGCGCCGCCGCATTCGTCCTCGCCATCCCGGTCCTGGCCACCGGGCACGGCATGTTGCGCCGGGCCGAGGAACGGCTCGGCGAATCCGCGCCCGTGCCGCCGACTCTCACCGCCGTGGGCGCGCCGGCGGCCGACGGCGTCTCCCGGGTGATCGTGGCGGTCGGCGCCGACGGCCGGGCCCCCGCGGTCGTCGACGCCGCCGCGCGGCTGGCCCGGGACACCGGCAGCGTGCTGGAGATCGTCCACGTCCAGCAGACCGCGGTGGTCGAGGAGCAGGCCACCGAGACCGAGACCGGCGAACAGGCTCGGGCCGCGGTCGTCGCACATCTGGATCGTGTTGCCGCCCAGGGAATCTCCGCCGCCGGGCAGATCCTCGCCGGCGTCGGCGACCACGCCGCCGCGGGCCGGGTACTCGCCCGGCATGCCGACCGCGTCGGCGCCCGCGCGGTCGCGATCGGCCGCTCACCGCGTGGACCGCTCGCGCAGTTCACCGACGGCAGCTTCACCACCGCGCTCACCCACGCCGCACACTGCACCGTCGTGCTGGTCGGACCGGATACGGACCCGACCGACGTCACCGCCGACAATCTGGAGACGCTCCGCACCGGGTCGATCTGAACCATATAAGTCCATTCGGATATCAATGAACTCCGAAAAGAGTGACACCTATACTCGGATTGTCAACTGAAAGTTTGCTACCAGGTACGGGCCGACGCCCTCCGGCGTATCGCCGGAAGCGGCCGGTCGGTCCGGGCCACCGGATTCAGGTGGAGGTGTGGACAGGCGTCCGGCGCCCGACGACGCGCGCGATGCGAACCGAACTCGACCGGAGGTCGCCGCCGCCGAGTTGGGATCGGCCGGGTTCGAGGTGGTGGCGTGGATCGGGCGGGGCCGGTTCGGAGCCGTCTACCGGTGCGTCGACTCCGGCCACCTCGACGTCGCCGTCGAAGTCGCCGATATCGGGCTCGACGAGGACGACCGGGCCCGCTTCCTCCGCGAACCGCGGGCGGCCGGAATCTGCTCGCATCCGAATATCGTCCGGGTATTGCGGGTGGGGTTCACGGCGGCCGGATTCCCGTACCTGGTCACGCCGTTCCGGGCGCGGGGAACACTGGAACACCGGATCCGCCACGAGGGCGCCCTGCGGTTTCCGGAGGTGCTCTGCCTCGGCGTGAAGCTCGCCGGCGCGCTGGCTGCCGGGCATGCCGTCGGCCTCGTGCACGGTGCGGTGGAACCGGCGAACATCGTGTTCACCGATGACGGTGCGCCGCAACTGGCCGACTTCGAGATCGCCGGGATCCTCCACTCCACCGCGGTCACCGCCTCGCCCGGCTACGCCGCTCCGGAGGTGTCGCGGAGCCGGCCCGCGACACCGGCGGCCGACCTGTACGGGCTCGGCGCCACCATGTTCGCCGCCCTCACCGGACATCCGCCCGGCGGCCGCGAGCACGGTGAATCCCTTGCCGCACAACCCTTCCGACCTCGCACCGGATCGATGCCGGACGAGCGCGCGGCGGCGATCCCGGCCGCGCTGTGGTCGGCCGTCGGGGCGGCGACGGACCGGCGGCCCGAGGATCGGCCCGGTTCGGCGCGCGAGTTCGCGGCCCGGCTGCGCGATATCCAGTTCGCCGCCGGACTCACCGTCGACGCCTTCGTCGCCGTCGCACCGGCCCGCGCACCCGCGCCGAGCGGGACCGGGCCCGCCGGTGCGGGGGTGGCCCACTTCCGGCCGCCGGTCACCGCCGATCGCCTGGTCGACCGGCCGCGGCTGCTCGACACCCTGCGGGCGGGCGGGAATCGGCGGCTGGTCTTCGTGCACGGACCGCCGGGTTACGGCAAGAGCACCCTCGCCGCCCAGTGGGCCGCCGAGCTGGCCGCCGAGGGCATCCCGACCACCTGGCTGACCGTGCGCTCGGACGACAACAACATCGCCTGGGGCCTGTCCCGCTTCGTCGGCGCCGTCCGGCAGCTGCTGCCGAATCTCGCCGCCGGGCTCGCCCGGGTGCTAGAGGAGGGGTCGGCCGGTGCGTCCCAGCGCGTGCTGACGATGGTGATCGACGAGATCCACCGCAGTGGCCGGACCGTCGCCGTCGTCGTCGACGACTGGCATCGGATTCGCAGTACCGAGGCCAAGGCGGCGATGCGGTATCTGCTCGACCACGCCTGTCATCATCTGCGGCTCATCGTGACCAGCCGGTACGCGACGGGACTTCCGTTGGCCGGCTTGCGGGCTCAGGACGAAGTGGTCGAGATCGATGAGCAGGCACTGCGATTCGACGAACCGGAAACCGAGCAGCTGCTGCTCGGGATCGGGGGGCTGCCGCTGAGCCGCCCGGAGGCGGAGCATCTGCGCGACACGACCGAGGGCTGGGCCGCCGGACTGCAACTGGCCGCGCTGTCCATGCGGGGGAAGTCCGACCTCGCCGAGCGCATCGACCGGATCTCCGGGCACCACCGGACCATCGGCCGGTACCTGATGGAGAACGTCGTCGAGGAGATCGAGCCCGACGTCCTCGAATTCATGATGCGGACCGCGGTGGCCGAGACGATCTCCGGCGAACTCGCCGAGGCCCTCACCGGACGACCGGACGCGCAGGATCTGCTCCGGGCGATCCACCAGCGGGGTCTGTTCCTGCGCAGTGTGGACGAGGAGCAGCATCGGTTCCGCTATCACAGCCTGTTCGCCGATTTCCTGCGCCACCGGCTGGCCCAGCGGGATCCCGATCCGACCGCAGACCTGCACCTGGTCGCGGCGGAGTGGTTCGCCGGGCAGGAGATGCTCACCGACGCCGTCGACCATTTCCTGGCCGCCGGCGCGCCCGGCGCGGCGTTGCGGCTGGTCGTGGACCGGTCCGACGCGCTGCTGTCGGACTCCAGGATGGTCACGTTCCTGGCCCTGGTGGACAAGTTGCCGCCGGCGGTCACCGAGACCGATCCCCGGCTGCAACTCGCCGTCGCCATGGCACAACTGGCGCTGCTGCACCTGGACGCGGTGCGGGCCGCCTACGACCGCGCCCGGCAACTGCTCGCCGGCCGACCGGCCGATGCCCGCACGGCGGAACTGGACCTGGCCTGCGAGATCGCGGCGGCCGGACTCACCCTGCAGTCCGATCGTTTCCGCGACCTGTCGCCGACCGCGAAACAACGGCTGCGGCTGCGGCCTTCGCTACCGCCGTACATCGCCGGTGTCGGCCGGCTGCTCCTGGCCACCACGGCCCTGCTGAGCTTCGATTTCGACGAGGCCCGGCGCTGGCGCGGTCCGGCGCCGGACACCTCCGATGGGCAGTTCCTCGTCGTCCTGAACGAGGTCACCGTCGCCGCAGCGGCTTTCGAGCAGCTCGACGTGGACGACGCCGACCGGATCCTGCGCAACGTCGTGTCGGTGGCGCTCGAATCCGGCCGGTGGCCGAACACCCCCGGACTCATCGCCGCCGCGCAGTTGGCCGAATTGCTGTACCAGACAGGACAATTCGCCGAGGCGGACGAACTGCTCCCGGCGGGCGAGGATATCGAGACCGTCAACGTCGAAATCCTGATCGCCTCGTACGGCACCGCGGCGCGGCTGGCGGCCGTCCGCGGCCGGACCGCCGAGGCGGAGCAGACCCTCGCCGCGGGAGAGAAAGTCGCGCAGGCCCTTTCGCTGCCCCGGCTGTCGTCGCGGATCCGCAACGAACAGATCCGGCTCGGCCTGCGGATCGCGGCGGGCGAGCGGACGCGGCTCACGCACCTGGGCACGTATCGTCCGCAGCCGGACCAATTCCGGGCCAGCCGAGCGGAAATGGACCAGGATTCGGCCGTCCGGATCCTGCTCGCCGAGCGGTCACCCGCGTCGATCCGGCAGGCGACCCAGCGGGCCGAGGAGATGTCGCGGCAGATTCGATCGCAGCGGCGGCCGCGGGCACTTCTGCAGGCGCAGTTGCTGTTCGGGGGCTGTCTGGCCGCCGGCGGCCGCACCGCGGATGCCATCGATCAGCTGACCCCGGCCCTGCAGCAGTGCGCTCAGCTCGGCCTCGTCCGGTTCGCCGTCGACAACGGCGGGCCGTCCCTCGCCTCGATCGCCGAAACCCTGTACGGCGCACCGCGAACGGAGCAGATGCCGTCGCGGCAGTTCCTGCAGCGCATCCTCGACGAGATCGAATCCAACCGGGCACGCCGCGCCGGCCTGCCGGACCGCTGAATCCCGCAGTCGGGGACTCGACCACATTTACAACGAAATGGTAGTATCCGAAATCGTGAAGTACGATTTCGTTCCATCCGAGCGATCCATGCTGCTGACCCTGCAACGCGCCACGCATGCCACGCTCCACCGGATCGCCACCGAACTGGTCGATCTCGATATGACCGCCTCCGAGATGAACGCGCTGGGCAACCTCGCCGACGGGCAGAGCCGGACGGTGTCCCAGCTCGCCGCCGCGATCGGCGCCCGCCCCACGACGCTGACCAGCGTGCTGGACCGGCTGGAGAAGCGCGGCCTGATCGCCCGGGTCGCCCGCGCGGGTGACCGGCGCTCGATCCTGATCGAACTGACCGAGCCCGGCCGGGCCACCGCCGCCACGATCCGCCGGACCCTCGCCGAGCTGGAATCCCGCGCGGTCGCGGGCCTTTCCCCCGGCGCGATCGAGGGTTTCTACACCGTGCTGGACGCCCTGACCGAGGAGAAACGATGACCACGCATCCGGACGCACCACAGCCGGACCCGGACGAGCAATCCGGCCCGTTCGCCGCCATGATCGCCGCGGCGATGGCCGGCGCCGACCGGTTCGGGCATCGCGAACATCTGCACCTCACCTACCTGGCCGTGCGGCACTACGGCACCGCTCACGCGGTCGAGCTGGTCAGCGACAGCATCCGGCGCACCGCGCGCTACCGGGGCGCACCGCAGAAATATCACGCCACGGTCAGCCGCGCCTGGGTAGAACTGGTCGGCCACCACGTGATCGACTCCGGCACAACCGATTTCGACACCTTCCTGGACGACAACCCGGCACTGCTGGACAAGCGGCTGCTCACCCGCTTCTACCGCACGGCCACGCTGGCGGGCCCTGCGGCCAGGGCGGGCTGGATCGAACCCGACCTGACACCGTTTCCCTGGCAACGGCACTGATCGGCAACCCGCTCGATCGTGGCCGATGGGCCGTCAGATCTTGCGCACCCGCGTGCGATCGGCCGCCACCGGCCGGCCGTCGGGTGTGGTGTAGGTCAGTTCCGGTATCGGTTCGCCGGTGACGGAATCGACCAGTTCCGAATGGGATTCGCCGGGGCCGAAGGCATGTCGCCGGCCCCACTGCCGCAGGCTCACCACGAGGTCGAACAGGTCGGCCCCGTCCTCGGTCAGCGTGTATTCGTGGAATCGGCTGCCGTCGGAGGCGGGTTCGGCACGCAGCACCCCGATCGCCACGAGGTTGCGCAGCCGGTCGGCCAGGATGTTCTTGGCCACTCCGAGGTTGCGCTGGAACTGCCCGAACCGGGTGACGCCGTCGAAGGCGTCGCGAACGATCAGCAGCGACCACTTGTCACCGAGCAGATCCACCGTGCGCGCCACCGGACAGGCCGGATCGGTCCACGGCCGACCGGTTTCCGTCTCGCTCATCGCGCTCCTCCTCGCCCACGACCCACGGTTGCATATTACTACCAACGCGGGGCATGATGGTTTCAATTCAAAACCATGCTGCGGCGGTCGGTCGCGGCCCAGGGTGAGGAATTGCGATGAATCTCGGAAGCGATACCGACGCCGATGCTCCGGCCACGATCGATGTGCGCCTGGCCGTCGTGCTCGCGGTGGCGTGCGGGCTGGCGGTGGCCGACGTCTACTACGCCCAGCCGCTGGTGGCGAGCATCGGCGCGGACCTCGCCATCGGACGCGGGGCCCTCGGGCTGATCACGGCCACGACCCAGGGCGGCTATCTGCTCGGGCTGGCGCTGATCGTCCCGCTGGGTGATCTGGTCGATCGCCGGCGCCTGATCGTGGGCCTGATGGTCACGGCGGCGTGCGGGCTGGGTGCGGTGGTCGCGGCGCCGGGAGCGCTCTGGTTGTTCGCCGCGAACGCGCTGGTCGGTGCGGCCTCGGCGGTGGTACAGGTCATCGTCGCCTACGCCGCGGCGTCGAGTGCGCCGCAGCACCGGGGCCGGGTCGTGGGCACGGTGACCGGTGGCGTGGTGACCGGAATCCTGTTGGCCCGCTTGGTATCCGGATGGGTCGCCGAGCTGGCGGGGTGGCGCGTGATGTACGCGGTGGCGGCGGTGACCCTGCTCGGCGCCGCGGGCATCCTGGCCGGTGTGCTGCCGCGCGATCGGATCGCCCGGCCGCGGGTGCGCTACACCCGGTTGATCACCTCGGCGCTGGTCCTGGGCCTGCGCGAGCCGGTGGTGCGGGTGCGCGCGGCGATCGGGCTGTCGATGTTCGCCGCCTTCGGGGCGCTGTGGGGTGCGATGGCGTTGCCGCTCACGGCGGCGCCGTGGCATCTGTCCACCGGTGCGATCGGCATGTTCGCGCTCGCGGGCGTGGCCGGGGCGCTGGGCGCGACCGGCGCCGGACGGCTGGCCGACCGCGGGCACGCCCGGACGGTCACCGCGATCGCCCTGGTGGCGCTGACGCTGTCCTGGACGGCGATCGCGGCGGCGCCACGGTCGCTGGCGCTGTTCGCGCTCGGCGTGATCGTGCTGGATCTGGCCGTGCAGGCGCTGCACGTGACCAATCAGCAACTGATCGTGGCCGTCGACCCCGCCGCGAGCAGCCGGCTGATCGCGGGCTACATGCTCTTCTACTCGCTCGGCAGCGGCACCGGGGCCGTCGCGGCGACGACCCTCTACGGCCGCACCGGCTGGTGCGGGGTGTGCGTCTTCGGCGCCGCGATATCGGCTCTGGCACTGGGGGTCTGGGCCGCCGACCGGCTCCGCCGTCGTACCACCGGGGCCGCCGGCGAGTGCGCGGCCACGGTGGCCTGCGAATGAAATCCGCGCCCGCACAAGGGCTTTCCGACCAGGCATCCGGTCTCCCCCGGCCCACGGCCGATGCCGCCACCCCCGGGCCGACCACCGGAAGGAATGTCATGAGCACGCACCACCGCACGATCACCGTCGGCGATGCCGAGATCTCCTACCGGGAGGCGGGAGATCCGGACAAGCCGGATTTCCTTCTGCTGCACGGCTTTCCCGCATCCTCGTTCATGTTCCGGCACCTGATCGAACTGCTCGCCGACCGCTTCCACCTGATCGCGCCGGACTATCCCGGATTCGGGCACAGCGCCGCGCCCGACCGCGCCGGATTCGACTACACCTTCGACCATCTCGCCGAGATCATGGACCGCTTCACCGCGGCGATCGGCCTGACCCACTACGGCCTGTACCTGCAGGACTTCGGCGGCCCGATCGGATTCCGGCTCGCCACCGCCCATCCCGAGCGGGTCCGGTTCCTCGTCCTGCAGAACGCCAACGCCTACGCCGAAGGGCTGCCCGACAGCTTCTGGTCGCCGCTCCGCACCCTGTGGCAGGACCCGACCGACGACAACCGCGCCGTGATCCGCGCCGCCGGCATGTCGGACGCCGCGCTGGAATGGAACTACACCCACGGCGTCGCCGACCCGACCGCCGTCGACCCGGACAACTGGCTGTTGCAGCACGCCCTGCTCGCCCGGCCCGGCGCGCAGGACAACATGCTCGACCTGCTGTACGACTACCGCACCAACCCCGAGCACTACCCACAGTGGCAGGCCTACCTGCGCGAGCACCGGCCGCCGACCCTCATCACCTGGGGCCGCAACGACGCCATCTTCCCGGAATCCGGGGCCCACCCGTACCTGCGCGACCTGCCCGACGCCGAACTGCACCTGCTCGACACCGGGCATTTCGCCCTCGAAGATCACGCGCAGGTCATCGCCGGCCACATCGCGCGCTTCACGGTCGGCATACCGGTTCCCTCGGGCTCGCGCTGACCTCGCGGGACACCGTCGCCCCGGACGAGTCGGCGATCCGGGCCGCCCCGCACGCGGCCCGGCAGGACCGGAGTAGCGTTCGGTCGGATTGTTACTCGCCGGTGTGGGTATCAACGCCGTGAATTCACGAACGGGAGACGATCCACATCATGACCGAGGTAACGGACACACAGTCGACGGGCGCGAAGCACGCCGATCCGAGCCGGTCCTCGGAGCAGGATCTGCGGGCGCTGTTCGGGCAGTCGCTGGCGGTATTCGCGGCGTTCGAGGGGCCGGAGCACCGGATCCGGTCGTCGAATCCGGCATTCTCGGCCGTCCTCGGTGTGCCCGGCGCCGCCGTCGGATCACCCCTGGCCGAGTCGTTGCCCGGCTCGGCCGGTCGGGAACTGATCGCCGCGCTGGACCGGGTCCAGCGCACCGGGGAGCCCGAGACCGGCCGTGATGTCCGGATCGTGCTGGGCGAGGGCGCGCACGCGCGGGAGGCCTACTTCGATTTCGGTTACGAACCGCGCCGCGACGCCGGCGGCGCGGTGACCGGGGTCCGGCTGATCGGGGTGGAGACCACGCAGATCAAGCACGCCCAGCGGCTGACGGCCGAACAGCGTGCCCTGCTGGAGCAGATCGCGCGCCAGGCGCCGCTGGCCGAGGTGCTGGACGGGATGGCCCGTTGTATCGAAGACCTTGCGCCGCAAGAGGTTTCCGTGTCGGTACTGCTCGCCGATCCCGACGGCCGGCATCTGCGGCACGGCGCCGCGCCGAGCCTGCCGGACTTCTACAACGAGGCCATCGACGGCATCGCCACCGGTGAGGGGGTGGGTTCCTGCGGCACCGCCGCGCATCGGCGCGAGCCGGTCATCGTCACCGATATCGGTACCGATCCGTTCTGGGACGACTTCCGGGGCCTGGCCGAGCGGGCCGGGGTGGCCGCCTGCTGGTCGACGCCGATCCTGGCCCGCGACGGCAGCCTGCTGGGCACCTTCGCGATGTACCACCGCGTTCCGCGCACCCCGCAGGAATCCGATCTCGCCTTGGCGCGGCTGTTCGCCGACACCGCGAGCCTGGCGATCGAACGCCATCACATCGAACAGGCGAAAGCGGCGGCGGAGGCCCATGCCGAGGCGGCTCGCGTGGAGCTGGCCGAGGCGATGCGGGCCGAGCAGAAGTTGCGGGCCGAGGCCGAGCAGCGGGCCGCCGCCGCGGCCGAACTCGCCGCCCGGATGCGCACCGCCGCGGCCGCCCAGGCCGCCACACCGCATCCCGAACGCTGCCAGCTCGGCGGCGCCGACGGCTGCACCGCACCGGCCGAGATCAAGGTCGCCGATTCCTGGGGCGATGCGGCGTGGGGTTGTTCCGCCCACGTGGAGGAGGCCATCTTCAACGTGCGATCGGCGTTCATCGCCGGTGAGGAGCACGGCGGACTCGCCGCCTACCTCGACCGCTGACTCCACGGACGGCAAGGTCGAGGCGGGACGATGCCGTTGCCGTCGTGCAGCGCGGTGGCGAGCAGCCGGACCTCGGCGATCTTCTCGCTGCCGAAGGCCGGCCGGCTGCGCAGCCGCGGCTCCGAGGCGGTCTCCGGCTCGAGGCTGTCGGGGACGTGCAGCAGCGAGCACGAACTCGACACCGCCACCGTGGCGCCGGCCGCGCGCAGAGCGGTCAGCCGCGACAGCGCGTCGTCCGGGTCGACGCGCTGCACGTTGTGACCGGGCACGATGCCCGCCACCACCAGGGTTGCGCGCAGCGCACCCGCGGCGGCCACATCCGCGTCGCCGCCGGCCACCAGATCGACGGCGATGCCCTCGACGCCGGTGTCGGCCACCACCGGCAGCGCCTCCCCCAGCCGGCCGAAATAGGACGCGACCAGGATCGACGGCCGGGTGGCGAGGCCCGCCAGCCGCTTGTACGCGGTGTGCACGAGCGCCAGCTCGACCTCGGTCGGATCGGTGACCAGCACGGGTTCGTCCAGCTGCACCCATTGCGCGCCGGCCACGGCCAGCAGGCCGAGCAACCGCTCGTAGAGCGGCAGCAGATCGGGCAGCCGCTCGAGCAGATCGCTGCCGTCCACCGACTTCGCCAGCTTCAGGAAGGTGATCGGGCCGACCACGACCGGACGGGCCGGAACCCCCAGGGCCAGCGCCTCGTCCAGTTCCGCCAGCGGCTTGTCCGGATGCAGCGCGAACTGCGTCTCCGCCGAGAGTTCGGGCACCAGATAGTGGTAGTTGGTGTCGAACCACTCGGTCATCTCCAGCGGCGCGATCTCGGCGGTGCCCCGAGCGGCCGCGAAATATCGGTCCGTCTCGTCCTCGATACCCCGCACCCGCTCCGGCAGCGCGCCGAGCAGCACCGCGGTGTCGAGCACATGGTCGTAGTACGAGAACGTCCCCACCGGAACGGAATCGAGGCCCGCGTCCCGGGCGGCCGACAGCTGCGCGGTGCGCAACCGCCGGGCCACCTCGTGCAGTTCCGCGGCCTCGATCCGGCCCGCCCAGTACGATTCGACGGCGCGTTGCAGCTCACGGGCCGGGCCCACCCGCGGCAGGCCGAGCACGGTGGCGGTGAAGGTGTCGTCAGGGTTCGACATCGGTGAACTCCATGGTCGGCAGCCGATGGCCGCCACCCATCCGGAGTGCACGCAGCTGGAGCCCTCGAAGCATCGTCCCGTGCCCGGGTTCCACTCGGCGTACCGCCCGATCCACGAGGCGACGACCGCCGGATACGGCGTATCCGGCACAGCGGGCAGGTCTTCGGACTCGTGGGCATCGGCCCCGGCGAACTCTCCGGAGCTGGTCCTAATGGCCGTCGCTTCCCAGGCGCCGCGGGGCGCCCAGTGCGAATGACGGCTGTCGTTCCCACTCACCGCTGCGGGACAGTTCCGGATTCTCACCGGGATTCCCTCTCACCCGATGTCCGCGCGAGCACGCACTCCGGGCTTCGACGCCGCCGGACGGGAGGGGCTCCTCGACTCCGTCCGGGGCGAACCAGCTGCGCTCGCCAATATAGCGAGTCCGTGATGATCCCGATACACGACCGGGCCATCCCACCAGGTGGAACGGTCCGGGCATGCCGGGATTGACCGGTTCCGCCGATCACTCGTATCGTAATTCTGACGATACGTGTGGAATCCGGTGCAATCCCGGAGCGGTCGCGCCACTGTGAGCAGCCCGGTTAGGCGGGTGCGAGTCAGACCCGCCGCATCGTCGGCAGAACGCCCATGGGGACGCGAAATCCCCCGCTCGAAGGAGTCATTCAGTGGCCACGTCCTATGCTCCCCGCTCCGGCCTCGGTTCCGTATCCCTGTCCATCCCGACGCCGGTGTGGCTGATCGGCACCACGCTGCTGGCGTTGCTGGTCATCTACTTCATCGGAGTGGATCAGGGCGCCGTCTCGATCTTCGGCAGCGATATGCACGTGCACGAGTTCGTCCACGACGGCCGGCACTTCCTCGGTTTCCCCTGCCACTAGTCACGGGAGACGAGTCACCACATGGAGAAAAAGATCATCGGCCGAGGCGTCCTGTTGGGCGCGCTCGGCGGATTACTCGCATTCGTCTTCGCCCGGATCATGGCCGAGCCCATCATCAACCGGGCCATCGACTACGAGTCGGGCCGCGACGATGCGCAGATGGCGCTGGACAAGGCCGCCGGCAAGCCCATGGCGGACATGGGCCCGGACATCTTCACCCGCAGCCAGCAACAGAATCTCGGCCTGCCCTTCGGCATGATCGTGTTCGGTGCGGCGATGGGTGCGCTGTTCGCGGTCGTCTACTACCTGGCCATCAGCCGGGCCGGCCGGATCACCGCGCGCAACCTGGCCCTGCTGGTGTCCGGCGGCATGTTCCTGGCCCTGTACGCCGTGCCGTTCCTGAAGTACCCGGCCAATCCGCCGTCGATCGGGCATCCCGACACCATCAAGGCGCGTACCGCGTTGTACGTCGCCATGATCGTGATCGGTGTGCTCGTGCTGTTCGCGGCGATCTACCTGGGTCGCAGGCTGGCCGCGCGGCTGGGCAATTGGACCGCGTCCATCGTGGCGGCGGTGTCGTTCGCCGTGGTGATGGGGGTGGTCATGCTGATCCTGCCGCCGCTGGGGCATCTCTCGTCGAACAAGTCCGCCTTCGGCAACTTCGACACCGAGACGCCGCAACCGCTGAAGGATCCGTCGGGCGCGATCGTCTATCCGGGCTTCCCGGCCGACGACCTGTTCCACTTCCGGCTGTATTCGTTCGCCGCCCAGCTGATCCTGTGGGTGGTCATCGGCGTCGGCTTCGCCTCGCTGGCCCCGCGCCTGCTCGGTGAGCGCCCGTCCGTGACCGCCGCCGAGGTGGCCGCGTAAGGCATGGCCGCGCGGGCCGCTCGATTCCGATCGGGCGGCCCGTCGGTAGATTTCGATGATGCAGAAGACGTATGCGGGCGGGCGCCTGCGCGCGCTGCGCGAGCAACAGGGACTGTCCCAGTCCGCGCTGGCCAAGCTGCTCGGGTTGTCGGTCAGCTACATCAACCAGCTCGAACACGATCAGCGGCCGCTCACCGTGCCGGTGCTGCTGCGCTTGAACACCAGTTTCGATCTGGACATGGGGTTCTTCGCCGCCGATACCGATGCCCGGCTGATCGCCGACCTGCAGGACGTCTTCGCCGAGGATCCGGAGTGCGCCACGATCGGCACGACCGAGATCGACGAACTGGTCGCGCGCAGCCCGGCCGCGGCCCGCATGCTGGTCGGCCTGCATCGCCGACTACACGGCGCCACCGAGCAACTCGAACGGATGTCCGCGGGCCTCGCGGGCGAGGTCGGCGCGCCCGGCCTCGCGATGCCCTACGAGGACGTCCGGGACTACTTCTACGATCGCCGGAATCACGTTCCCGCCCTGGATCTCGCCGCCGAGCAGTTGTTCGCCGACCGCGGGCTGGCCGTCGGCGGACTCGATGTCCAGCTGACCCGGCTGCTGCGCGACCATCACGACATCGCCGTGGTGATCCGCTCCGACGACCCGGACCGTCCCGGACCGAAACGGCTCTACGACCGCGAGTCCCGGGTACTCACCCTGGCCCGG
Organism: Nocardia sp. BMG111209; assembly: GCF_000381925.1. Lineage (NCBI taxonomy): Bacteria > Bacillati > Actinomycetota > Actinomycetes > Mycobacteriales > Nocardiaceae > Nocardia > Nocardia sp. BMG111209. The sequence continues at coordinate 343,485 of NZ_KB907307.1, read as the reverse complement.
CGACTGTCCGCGGGCCAGCGCGCCTTCCAGCTCGCCACCCAGCTGGCCTTCCGCACCCAGGCCGGCACCATCGCCGGGCTGATCGAGGAGGCCGACCGCGTCCCCGCCGGATCGCGCGGCCTGCTGCGGACCGGCCTGGCCAACTACTTCGCCGGCGCGCTGATCCTGCCCTACACCGAATTCCACCGCGCCGCGGAGCGGATGCGCTACGACATCGAGCTGCTCGCAACGAAATTTGAGGTCGGCTTCGAAACCGTCTGCCACCGGCTGTCCACCCTGCAACGGCCCGGCCGCCGCGGCGTGCCGTTCTTCTTCGTCCGCACCGACCGGGCCGGCAACATCTCGAAACGCCAGTCCGCCACCGCTTTCCACTTCTCCCGCAGCGGCGGCAGCTGCCCCCTGTGGGTGGTCCACGACGCGTTCTCCACCCCCGGCCGGATCCGCACCCAGATCGCGCAGATGCCCGACGGCCGCCACTATCTCTGGCTCGCCCGCACCACCGACGAGAGCACCGCCGGATATCTCTCGCCCAAGCGCGATTTCGCGGTCGGGCTCGGCTGCGACCTCGCCTACGCGCACAAACTCGTCTACTCGCACGGACTGCTCGTCGACGACCCCCGCACCGTCGTGCCGATCGGCGCCGGCTGCAAGGTCTGCGAGCGCACCGACTGTGCCCAGCGCGCCTTCCCCCAGCTGGGCCGGCCGGTCCGGGCCGACGACGACAGCTCGCTCACCGTCCCCTATCTGCCGATCACTCCGGCCTGAACGCCGCGGAGCCGGTCACCGACGGCACCGGCGCCGGCCGGGCCCGCGGCGGAACCGGTTGCACGACAACGGCTTCGGACCGGTTGCGATTCCATATATCGGCCGACAGCACGGTGGCGAAGGCACACCACACGGGGTAGGCGGCCAGCCACCATCCTCGGCGGGATCCGGCCGCGGTACGCCGCGTGAGGTCGGCGCTACTGACTGTGAGGGCGGCGGCCACGGCCGTGGCCGCGCCGAGCCGGTGCGCGCGGAAGAACACCCACGTCCACGAGCCGTTCAACAGCATGTTCACCGCCAGCGCGGCACGCAGCCCCCGCCGCTGCCCGGCCGAACCACGGTGCAGCGCAGCGGTAGTGGTGACGATGATGTCGGCGTAGAGGCTCGTCCACGCCAGCGGGAACACCTGTCGCGGCGGCTGATAACCGGGTTTGTCCAGGCGCCGATACCACTGCGACGAACTACCACTGGCGGCCGCACCGGCCAGTGCCGCGGCCGCCACCAGACCGGCGGGCAGCAGCCGATCCGCGACCGCGGGCCGGTCCCCCGCCCGTCGGCGCAGCCTGTCTGTCACGAGAGCTACCAGCATCGGATTCCTCTCCTCGTACGGTCGGTCCGCGAGCCTCCCGGGTTCCGGCGAACCCGAGGTCCGATCGACGGCTACCCGCCATCGGCGGCCCGACACACGCCGCTCAGCTCGGACTCGTCTCGATCCGTCCCGTGCCTTCGAGCAGGATCCGGAATTCGGCGGCGAAGCCCGACGGATCGGCCAGATCGAAGGCCACCCGCTGGAGCAGGAACCCGTGCAGCACACCCATCACCACCCGCGCGCCGCGTTCCGGATCGACGGTCGGCGCGACGGTGCCCGCGGCCTGTCCGCGCCGCAACGCGTCGGCGATGCTGTGGCGTACGGATTCGAAACCCTCGACGGCACGCGCGCGCACGGTCTCGTTCCGCAGCAGTTCCGACCAGGTCTGCACGGCACAGCGCAGCAACTCCTCGACCGGTACCGCCTGTCCCGCGGCGTCGGTGACGGTATCGGCGCTCGAGGCCTCGAGCGCGGCCGCCACCAGGTCGGCGACCGACGCGGCGGCGGTACCGGCGGCCAGCCGCTCGACCGGGGCGAAGATCAGCCGGAACGCGTCACCGGCGATGGCGAGGATGATCTCCTCCTTGCTCGCGAAGTAGCGGTACGGCGCCCCGGCCGACACACCCGCCTCGGTGGCGATATCCGGCATCGAGGTCTGGTGGAATCCGTCGCGGGAGAAGCAGCGACGGGCCGCCGCCACGATCTCCGCGCGCTTGGCCTCGCGGCGTTCCGGCGTGATGCGCGGCACGGCCGCACCTCCTTCAACGTGAATGACCATTTACCTTGACGAGTCGCACTCGTGGACCTAGCTTAAAAGTGAAAGGTCATTCACGGAAGGGAGACTCGCGATGAACGCGAAACTGCGTGTGGCCACCTACACCTACGAGCACACCGAGGCCCTGTTCGACGGGCGCGTCACGATCGAGGGGGCCGACGCCACCTTCGAGACGGATCCGCTGGTATCGAACATCTTCCAGCGCACCGTCGAAAGGCGTTACGACGTAGCCGAATTCGGCCTCACCTACTTCCTGCGCACCTTCGACCTCGACGATTCGCCGTTCCTCGCGCTGCCGATCTTCCCGAACCGCAACTTCCGGCACTCGTCGGTCTTCGTGAATGCGGCCGCGGGGATCGAGCGGCCGCAGGACCTCGCGGGCGCGACGATCGGCGAATTCGCGCTGTACGGCCACGACCCGGGTGTCTGGATCAAGGGCATCTTCGCCGACGAGTACGGCCTGACCCCCGATCGCAGCCGCTGGGTCATCGGCGGCACCGATCACCCGATCCCCGCCTTCGACTGGATCCCGCAGCCGGTGCCGGACGGGGTGGACGTGCGGCACGCGGCCGACGGCGAAACCCTCGCCGCCATGCTCGAATCCGGCGAGATCGACGCGCTCGTCTCGGTCGACGTCCCCCGATCCCTGTTACAGGGCTCGACGAGGATCGCCCGGCTCTTCCCCGACTACGAGACCGTGGAGCGCGACTACTACCGGCGCACCGGGATCTTCCCGCAGATGCACATCGTCGCGGTCCCGCGCGACATCGCGCTGCGCGGCGATCTGATGAAATCCGTCTACCGGGCCTTCTGCGAGGCCAAGGAGATCGCCCAGCGGAAATATCGCGACGGTGCGTCGAAGCAGCACATGGCCGTCGTCACCCCGTGGTTCAGCCGGCATTTCGAGGAGAACCGGGCACTGCTGGGCGAGGACTGGTGGCCCTACGGCGTCGCCGCGAATCGGAAAGCGATCGACACGTTCCTGCGTTACCACCACGAACAGGGCCTCTCGAAACGCCTGCTGACCAGCGAGGACATTTTCGCCCCCGCACTGCTGGACACCTGATCGGCAAAATTTTCCGGCATCGGAGAAGGGCTCGGCTCATGACCACTGCGCATCTCGACATCGCCGTCACCCGCTACGACAACACCCGAGGGCTGTTCGACGGATCCGTGGCCTTCGACGGCCTCGACGTCACCCTGCACAGTCCCGCCATCCCGGAAATCTTCGCGGGTCTGGTATCCGGCCGGTTCGACGTCGCCGAATTCGGCCTCACTCACTATCTGCGCGCCCGGGATACCGGCTCGCCCGATCTGGTCGCGATTCCGGTATTCCCGGCGAGGGCGTTCCGGCATTCCAGCATCTTCGTCAACACCTCGAAGGCGATCACCGGCCCGGCGGACCTCACCGGCCGCACGATCGGCGAATTCGGCATGTACGGTCAGGACTCGGGTATCTGGGCGAAGGGCATCCTGTCCGACGATTACGGATTCGCGCCGGAGCACAACCGCTGGATCATCGGCGGCCTGGAAACTCCGCTGCCCGCTCCGTTCGCATTCACCACACATCCGCATCCGGACGCGGTGGAGGTCGGCTTCGCGCCGCCGGGACGCACCCTCGCCGAGATGCTCGACCGCGGCGAGATCGACGCGCTGTTCGCCTCCAACGCACCCACTCCCTACCTCGCCGGCTCACCGAACATCGCCCCGTTGTTCCCGGATCACGAAGCCCGCGAACGTGATTGGTATCGCCGCACCGGCATCTTCCCCATGATGCACACGATCGTCGCCCGCCGGGAACTGTTCGAGGCCCGTCCGACACTTTCGCGCACCCTGTTCGACGGTTTCCTGACGGCCAAGAACGTTGCCGCACAACGCTATCGAGAAATGCGGAAGCTGTTCCAGGTCACCACGATGGTGCCGTGGATGTACCACCTGTTCGAGGAGAATCAGGCGCTGTTCCCGCAGGACTGGTTCCCCTACGGGACAGCGGCCAATCGCACGGCCTTGGAAACCTTCCTGCGTTATTCCCACGAGCAAGGGCTCTCCGCCGCCTCACACACCGTCGACGAATTGTTCGCCGAAGAATTGAGGAACACATGAGCACCGAGTACCGAATCGTCGCCCTGGAAGAGCATATGGTCACCGCCGCGGTGGTGGACGCGTGGCAGAAAGCGGAGCCGCGGCGGCGCGATCTCGCCCTCTCCCCGTCCACTCTGGGTGAGAGCGGGCGGCGCCTCGCCGAGATCGGCAACGAGCGCATCGCGGCGATGGACGCCGCCGGTATCGACACCCAGGTCCTGTCCCTGTCCGCACCCGGTGTGCAGAATCTCGACCCGCCCGACGCCGTCGCCCTGCAACGAGAGGTGAACGACCGACTGGCCGAGACGATCCGCGATCGGCCGGACCGTTTCCAGGCCTTCGCGACACTGGCCACCCCGGCGCCGGAGGCCGCCGCCGCCGAACTGGAGCGAGCCGTGACCGGCCTCGGCCTGTCCGGCGCGATGGTCTTCGGCCGCACCGGAGACCGGCACCTGGACGAACCGCGGTTCCGGCCCCTGCTGGAAACCGCCGCCGCGTTGCGCGCGCCGCTGTATCTGCACCCCCAGTCGCCACCGATCGCCGTGCGGGAGGCCTACTACAGCGGGCTCGGCGACCGCCTCGACGCCGCGCTCGCCACCCACGGCATCGGCTGGCACTACGACGCCGGCCTGGAACTGCTGCGCCTGATCCTGGCCGGCGTCTTCGACCGATTCCCGGATCTGCAGGTCATCGTGGGGCACTGGGGTGAGCTGATGATGTTCTATCTGGACCGCATCGATGCCGCGCTGCCGGAACTCGCCGGACTGGACCGGCCGGTCTCCGACTACCTGCGCACCAACGTATTCGTCACGCCCAGTGGCATTCTCAGCCAGAAGTACCTGCGCTGGGCCGTCGAGACCGTCGGCGCCGACCGGCTGCTGTTCGCCGCCGACTACCCGTTCGTCCCGCCGGCGACCGGCGCGCGGACCTTCCTGGACGCGGCGCCGCTGGAACCGGCCGAGCGGGCCGCCGTCGGCTCGGCGAACTGGGAACGCCTCCGCGCCGGGATACGGCGCTGATCCGCAGCCGATCGCGTCAATCCACGAGGTCGGCGCCGGGCGACGAGTCGAACGATTGGAAGGCCCACCGATGCCTGCCACCGAGCTTGGCCCGGTGCAGGCCCCGGTCGGCCGCGTCGAGCACCGTATCGGCATGGATACCCGCGGCCTCGGCGACCATGACCCCGACGCTGAGCGAGACCGGAAGCCGGTGCCCGTCGATCGCGATCGGCTCCGCGAGTGCGTTCAGCAACTCCTCCGCAACGGATACCGCGGTCCGATCGTCGGCCGGCGGCGCGAGGAGGACGACGAATTCGTCGCCACCGATGCGGGCGACGGTCCGGATCCGATCGGCCGGCACGCCCCGGAATCGGTCGGCGACCTCGCACAGGACACGATCGCCGACGGTATGGCCGTACAGATCGTTGATGTTCTTGAAATTGTCCAGGTCGGCGAAACACAATCCGATGTGCTCGCCGATCGGCGCGGTCGCCCCGATCGTCTCGACCTGTTCCTCGAGCTCCCGCCGATTCGGCAGACCCGTCAGCGGATCGTGGTGCGCCTGCCAGTGCAACTGCTGCTGGAGCGCGTGCTGTTCGGTGACGTCCTCACCGACCGCGACGAACGTGTCCGGCTGCCCCGCCGAGCCCCGCACATAGGTCACCGCGAACGACGTGTGCCGTACCGTGCCGTCGCCGCGGACCAGGCGCGTCTCCAGCCGGACGGTGCCCGACCGCTCGGCCACCTGCTCGAAGAACACCGCGATCGCATGGTCCACGTCGTCGGGGTGGACGAAGTCGAACACGGTGGCCGACGTCAGGCTGTCGACCGGCACGCCGAGCAGTTCGGCATTGGCCCGGTTGACGTAGCGGAGGGCGCCGTCGATCTCGCCGATCACGACCGCGACCGTCGAATGATCCAGCGCGACCCGGAACAACTTCCCGGTCGCCGCGACGAGGTCCGAATCGGCGGTGGCGGGCATATCGGCCCGATTCCGGCACGCGTCGCGGTGGCCGCGCACCACCGCGGACAGGATCTGCATACCGCGCCGGCGCGCATCGCCGCGCGGGCTCGCGGCGGCCAATCGGTACAACACCCGTCCCGCGGTGTTCGGTGCGCCGGCGACCACCAGACCCGCCTCGGCCAGTGCGGCCCCGACGCGCTCGCCCCGATCCGGCTCGAACGGCTCGGCCTCCAGGATCGCCGCCAGATCGTCGACGAATCCGGCGAGCCGCTCCCGATCACACGCCGACCCGATCAGGTATTTCTGCTCGGTCAGGGTTTCGCACCATTGCGAAACCAGTACCCCGCGATCCGTCGTATTCATTACATTCCTCGTCAACGATCTCCAGTACAGCTATCTGGTAGCTACTCCATGATATGACGTAGATCACCCCCTCGGGAGCACAGCAACGGGCCGCCGGAATTCCACCCCATCCGGCCACGAACGGCATTGCCGCACTGCATATCCGGACAGCCGCAATGAACGCACCGAGCGAGTTCCGGTGATGTGAGCGATCTGTGACGGCCGGGCAACGGCGGCGACCATCGCGCGCAATTTCCGCAGATCAGGATCGGTGGACTCGGAATTGCGGCGAACGACACGATGGGGGCGATATGGACGCGCGATGGCCGACGGTCGCGACGGTGACTCCCCCGGCCCGCACCGCAGTGCCGGTCGCGGATCTGGACGCGATACTGCGCGAACAGCTCGTCGCGCTGCCGATCCGGTGGGACACCGCGGACGCCGTGCCGGGCGCGACGCTGGCCGAGCCGATCATCGCGGGCACCGCGCTGCCGCGCGCCGATACCGCCGCGATGGACGGATACGCGGTCAGCGGTGCGGGCCCGACCTGGCGGCTGCGGTCGGGAATCCGCGCGGCAGGTCACGCGAACGGGCTTGCGCTGGAACGGAATTGCGCGGTCCGCATCGCCACCGGGGCGACCACCCCGCGCGGCACGACCGCGGTACTGCGGGACGAGCACGTCCGGCGCATCCGGATCTCCGGCGGCGAGGCGATCGCACTGGATCCCGGCACGCCGTTCCGGAACGACACCCGGCGCAGCGGTGAATACTGGTCGGGCGGACAGGAATTGGTGAGCGCGGGCACGGCGGTCTCGGCGGCGGTCGTATCGGTCGCGGCCAGCGCCGAGGCGCCGCTGCTGGCCGTGCGCGGCCCGGTGTCCGCCGATGTCCTGGTCACCGGTGACGAGATCCGCGCGGTGGGTCCCCTGGCCGAGGGGCAGACCCGCGACTCACTGTCGCCGGCACTGCCGGAATACCTGCGCGCGTGCGATATCGGCTGCGCGAGCCTGCGGCATCTCGACGACGACCCGGACCTCGTGCGCGCCTGGTTCACCGCGTCCCGGACGCCGCTGCTGATCGTCGTCGGCGGCACCGGGCACGGCGCGGCCGACCATCTGCGGGCGGTACTGGCCGGACTCGGCGCCCGCATCCTGATCGACGGTGTCGCGATGCGGCCCGGCGGCTCACAACTGCTCGCGCTGCTGCCGAGCGGACAGGTGATCCTGTGCCTGCCCGGCAATCCGTTCGCCGCGATCACCGCGCTGCTGGTCACCGGCCCGCTGATCGTGGACGCGCTCACCGCACGCACCGCACGCCCCCGGCTGCAGGGACGCATCGTGGGCCGCGTCGCCTCCGACGACCGGCGGACCCGCGTGGTCCCGGCGCTCCCGGTCGCCGCCGGGGTCTGGCAGAGCATGGGATCGCCGCGCACCCCGCACCTGGGCGACCTGATCGCCGCCCGCGCGCTGGCCCTGATCGGGCCCGCGGGCACCGGCGACGGCCACGCCGAGTTGCTGATGCTGCCGCACTGACGGCCCGCTCAGCCGCGCGCCCGCACCATTCCCAGACCCAGCCGCACGAATTCCGCCGCGACCTGTTCGGGACGCAACGGCCCGGTCGGATCGAACCAGGTCGCGATGGCGGAACCCATCGTGAGCAGGGCCCGCGTCGCGACCTCGACGTCGTCGACCTCGAATTCGCCGCCCGCCACACCGGCCGCGACCAGGTCCCGGAAGATCCGTTCCTGCTCGTCGCGCGCCTCGATCACCCGCTGCCGGTGTTCGGGATCGAGGCTGCGGATCTCGGTCGCACCCACCAGCGCGTCGTCGCGCCGCAGCGCGTGGAACAGCGCCCAGGCGGATACGGCCGCGCGGAACCGCGGCACCGGCGAGGGCCCCGCCGCCGCGATCGCCCGGTCCACGCGGTCGCGGGCGTCGGCCAGGGCGATCGACATGATCGCGACCAGGATCTGCTGTTTGGACTGGAAATGGTGGTACAGCGCCGCGGAGGTCATCCCGGCCTCCGTGGCGATGTCGCGGATCGTCGTCCCGTGGTAGCCGCACCGGACCATGCACCGCGCCGCCGCACTCAGCACCCGCGCGCGCCCGTCGGTGCGACGCGCATCGTTGTCGCCCATCGGTGCACACCTTTCCATGTCCGGCCCTTGGCAGATACCTTATCGAGCGATAGGTTATCGCTTGATAAGGTATCGGATCGGCTCTTCCGGGAGAGGCATGACGGATTTTCCTGACACCCACGCGGCCGCGCACCCGGATCGCCCGGCGTACATCATGGCGAGCACGGGCACGGTCGTGACCTACCGCGCGCTGGTGGACGATTCGCGCGCGATCGCGGAACTGCTGTGGTCCCGGGGAATCCGGCACGGCGACTGCGTGGCGCTGCTGATGGAGAACAACGCGCATTTCCTGACGATCGCCTGGGCCGCGCAACGTATCGGCCTGCGCTACGTGACCGTCTCCACCCGCTTGCTGCCCGAGGAGGTCGCCTACACCCTGCGCGACTCCGGCGCCCGCGCGCTGTTCACCAGCGCGCGTCATCTGGAGACGGCTGTCGCGGCCACAGCCGGGTTACCCGCGGTCGGCGCGCGATTCGTCGTCGACGCCGCGCACCCCGGATTCGAGGATCCGGCGACGGCCCTGCGGGCCCTGCCCGGCGAACGTGTCGCGGACGAGCGCGAGGGTATCGACCTGCTGTATTCCTCCGGCACCACGGGCCGGCCGAAGGGTGTGGTCGCCGAACTGCCGCTGCATCCGCTCGGCACGCCGCCCGGCGTGGCTGACCTGCTGCACCGGTACTGGGGTATCGACGAGCACAGCGTCTATCTGTCGCCGGCGCCGCTGTATCACGCTGCGCCACTGCGGTTCAGCATGACGACGCACCGCTACGGCGGCACGGTCGTGGTGATGGAGAAATTCGAGCCGGACCGGGCCCTGGACCTGATCGAGCGCTATCGGGTGACGCACACCCAGATGGTCCCGACCATGTTCATCCGGATGCTGAAACTGCCTGCCGCACAACGGGATCGGGATCTCTCGTCGCTGCGGACGGTGATCCACGCCGCGGCGCCGTGCCCGCCGGACACCAAGCGGGCGATGATCGACTGGCTGGGACCCATTGTCCACGAATACTATTCGTGCACCGAGAACTGCCTGTTCACCGCGCTGGATGCCGCGGAATGGCTCGCACATCCCGGATCCGTGGGGCGGGCGATTCTCGGGACGCCGCACATCCTGGACGAAACCGGCCGGGAACTGCCGCTCGGCGAGACGGGCACGATCTGGTCCGAAGGCGGCCTGCCCTTCGAATATCTCCACGACCCCGAGAAGACCGCCGCGGCGCGCAACGACCGCGGCTGGGCGACGGTCGGCGATCTCGGATATCTCGACGAGGGCGGTTTCCTGTACCTCTCCGATCGCCGGGCCGATCTCATCCTCTCCGGCGGCGTCAACGTCTATCCCCGGGAGGCGGAGGACGCGCTGGCCATGCATCCCGAGGTCGCCGACGTCGCCGTATTCGGTATTCCGCACGACGAATTGGGCGAGGTGGTGCACGCCGTGGTCGCGCCCGCACCGGGTGTCGAACCGGGCCCGGAGCTGGCCGCGAAACTGCTGGCCCACCTGCACGGCCGGCTCGCGGCCTACAAATGCCCGCGCGCCATCGATTTCGAGCCCGAGTTGCCCCGCCACGCCACCGGCAAGCTCTACAAACGATTGCTGCGCGACCGCTACGTCCGCTGAGAAGAGGAATATTCCATGGTTCTGCCGCCGATCCTGACGGACCGCCTCCGACTGCCCGCCGTGGCGTCACCGATGTTCATCGTGTCCGCTCCCGATCTCGTGGTCGCCCAGTGCGCGGCCGGAATGGTCGGATCCTTCCCGAGTCTCAATGCCCGCCCGCAGGCGTGCTTCCGGGAATGGCTGACCGAGATCACCGAACGGCTCGCCGCCCACGACGCGGCACATCCCAGCGCACCCGCGGCGCCCTTCGCCGTCAATCTGATCGTGCACAAATCCAACGACCGGCTCGACGCCGATCTCGCCACGATCGTGGAATTCGAGGTGCCGATCGTCATCACCTCACTCGGCGCGCGGTCCGATGTCAACGACGCCGTCCACGCCTACGGCGGCATCGTGCTGCACGATGTCATCGACAATCGCTACGCGCACAAGGCGATCGACAAGGGGGCGGACGGACTGATCGCGGTCGCGGCGGGCGCCGGCGGACATGCGGGTACGCAATCGCCGTTCGCGCTGTTGCAGGAGATCCGCGAATGGTTCGACGGCCCCCTGCTGTTGTCCGGCTCGATCGGGCACGGCCGGTCGATTCTCGCCGCGCAGGTGGCCGGGGCCGATCTCGCCTATATCGGCTCGGCGTTCATCGCCACCACGGAGGCCAATGCCACCGACACCTACAAACAGATGATCGTGGATTCCGGCGCCGGCGACATCGTGTACTCCAACCTCTTCACCGGTGTGCACGGAAATTACCTGCGCGGCAGCATTGTCGCGGCCGGTATGGACCCGGACAATCTGCCGACCTCGGACGCGTCGGCGATGAATATGAGCGCCATGGCCGATACCGAAACCAAGGCGTGGCGCGATATCTGGGGCGCCGGTCAGGGAATCGGCCCGGTCCGTGAGGTGGTACCCGCCGCGGATCTGGTGGACCGCCTCCGCCGGGAATACCGCCAGGCACAGGATTCGCTGCGCGCGACCCTGGCCACGGTCGCGGCGCAAGGCTGATCCGCGAGTCAGCGATCGGTGGTGCAGCCTTCCGGGACCAGCGTCCCGGCGAACAGTTCCCCGACCCGATCGGCGGTCTGCGCGGTGGCCAGGGCCTGCGCGCCGACGATGAAGTGCCCGCCGGGTTGCACCTGCAGCCGCACGCGGGCCCGCTCCCGGCACCAGTTCCGGTAGAGATTCACCGCGCCGGCCAGCGGCACGAAGATCTCGTCGGCGCCGTGGTAGATCAGCAGCGGCGCCGCGGGTGCTGCGGCGCCGAGCGTGTTCGCCGCGATGATCCGCCGCACGAGCGGCAACTCGATCGGGTCGGGCACGTCGGTGAGCTGTTCCACCCGGATCCGGGTCACCAGGCCCAGCAGGGTCGCGGGCTCGATACAGAGGTTGCGGAGCGCGTGCGCCAGGCGCCACCCGTTGTCGTTGAGCAGCGTCAGCAGTTCCGGATACTCCCGGGCCAGCCCCAGGGTCGCGGCGAGGAAGACACCGGCGGCGGCGGTGCCGTTCATCGTCTCCCAGAGCATCCGGTAGTCGGCGGGCGTACCGCCGATCATCGCGCCGGCCAGACGGAGTTCGGGGGCGTATCCGGGCGCGAGTTGGGCCGCCCATCCGGTGGCGATGGACCCACCGGAGTACCCGGTCAGCACGACCGGCGAGTCGGGCCGCAGTTCGCCCAGCCCGAGGCCGATCGCGGCGCGCACGGCGTCGAGCACCGCGTGCCCCTCCATCAGTCCGGCCGAGTACGCCTGCCGGGGGCCCTGGTAGTCGGGCACGACGACGGCGTACTCACGATCCAGCAGCGCCGTGATCGCCAGCAGGTCGGCCTGCAGCCCGCTCCTCATCTTCTGCGAAGGGACACAACCGTTTCCGAGCGCGGAGATCGGCGGAACGTAGCCGACCAGCGGGCGTGGTCCCGGACCGGACCACGGGGTGTCCGGCAGGAGCAGGGTCGCCACCACGGGCACCGGATCGGCCACGGTGTCGGTGGAGCGGATCAGCAGTTCGGTCGACTGCGCCGTCGGCGGAAATGCCACGTGCGCCGGACGATTCGCGAGAACCGTCCCCGGCCGGGTCTGCTCGAATCCCGGTGCGGGCCGATAGAACGGATCCGGTAGCGGGTCCGGCAATACCGACGACAATTCGTGCGGCGGATCACCCGGCAGATCCGCGCGACCGGTCACCGGCGGCCCGATCGATATCACCGCGCACACGACGGCCGCCACTGCCCACGCTGTCGCACGCCCGCAGTTCGCCACGTCTGTCGACCACTCCTGTGCTGATGTGTTCGCACGATCGGCGAACACGATTCCGCCTGTGGACAATTCGCACTCGACCGGCTCACCCGCGAACCGCGGACGAGACGGGAACGCCGAAAGCTGTCCCAGCTTCTCATGCCCACCGACGGGAACTCGTTTGCGCGATCCTCGGCGTGGCGCTCGGTCAGCTCCCGGATTCCAGCGAACGTTTCGCCTTCTCGATCAACGCATCCAGGCCCATTTCGAAGACGCGGTCCTGCACCAGGCTCAGGCCGTATCCGTGCTCGACCAGTTTCGCGAGATTCGGCATGGCCGCGCTGTCGATGGGCGTCGCCGCGGGATTTTCCCGCGCGGCCGCGTCGAGACCGTCGCGGCGTTCGAGCATGGCGAAGCCGCGGCTGTGCACCGAGAGCGAGAAATAGGTCTCCAGGGCGCCGCCGGGCGTGAAGCCCGCCTGCACGAGAATTTCGATGATGGCTTCCAGGCGCTGGTAGGCGACGTGGCTGGGATGCGCGCCGTAATCGGCGGTGTGCATGATCAGCAGATCGCAGAGGACCGGATTGTCGCGGAACAGCGCGCGCATCTGCAGGAAATGCGACCGCAGATCCTCGTGCCACGCACCGGTACCGGTGAACGGCAGCGCGATCTCGTATTGTTCGAGGGCGCGGTCGCGCATCGCCTCCAGCAACTGGTCCTTGCTGCGGAAATACCAATAGAGGCTGGTGACACCGACATCCATCTGTTTGGCCAGCGCCGGCATGCTGAGTTTGTCCACCGATACTTCCGCCGCGAGAGCGAATGCGGCGTTCACGATTTCCTCGGCCGTGATGGAACCGCGCTCCCGGCGTTGCCGCCGTGGTGTTCGCGTCGCTGCCGCCGCCCGCGCCACAGTCGCCCCTTCCGGTAAGTTCGCTCCGTATTCGCCGAGCCTAGCAGCCGGCCGGCGAATACCTCAGCGCCGCTTCGGCGGAACGGGATCCGCCGTGCCCGGCCACAATCGACCGGCCGTCCGAATCGACTCGATATCGGCGATATTCCCGCCGCAATCCCCCGCCGCGGCCAGTGCGTGCGTCTTGAACATTCGGGCCGCGAGGCTGAGCCGGTGCCGGTCCGGCGCCGTGCGGCCGGCGAGTTCGTCCGGACAGTCCGCGCCGTAGAGGGTTATCTCGTGCCGGCCGCGCGCGATCGCCCGCACCACCCACCGCCGCAAGCGCGCATTCGTGGCGCAGTACGCGGCGGATATCGCATAGGCCTGCGGCTCCACGTCGGCGGGCCCGCGCGCGATCGCCTCGTTCAGATCGACGACCTCCGCACCGAGGATCCGCAGCGGCAACGGGTCGGCCGGGTCGGCGGCGAGTACCGTGACATCCCATCCCGCCAGGGACCGGTCGAATATCCAGCCACCGGCCGAATTCACCAATTCGCTTGTGTCGCAGGCGATGACCGCGACGCGATAACGCAGCGACCGCTCCCGGGCCTGTGCGATCGACCGATCGATCGGTACCACGCGCGACAGTTCCGGATCCACCGGACGCAGCGACAGAACGGACATCGGATTTCCTCGCCGTCAATCGGAGGCCGGCAAGGCCTTCGCGGCCTTGATCGCCATGGGTGTGCCGTCGCAGGAGAGTTCGCCGGTGCCCGACGACGTGCACAGCAATTCGACGGCACCCTCGGTATCGACGTACCGCTTACCGACGAGCGTCCTCGCCGGCGCGCCGTCCTTCGGCGCACCCGAGGCCGCGGCACCCGCCGCCGGCACCATCGGCGCACCGCCACAGGCGATCATGACGGACGCGGCGGGCGCCCGCACGACGACCACCCGGGTGCCGCAGACGGCACTGGCCAGCTGTGACCCGGGTCGCAGAATTGAGGTCGCGGTCATCAGATGTGTCCTTTCGATCCGGACAGCGGAGGTGTGTGATGCGCCGGAGGCCGGCCCTGCCGTTACCGCCCGGCGCCGTTCCCCGGACTATACAGTAATGACTTACGGTAACAAGGGACAGTTCGAAAATCACGCTCTCCAGCTGGACCTTCTCCCCGCCGGCCGCGATCCGCACGGTCACACCGGCGAATACGGACGGCCGCATCTGAACCCCTTGCGGAAAGCCCTTACGATAAGGTATTCGATTATGTGAGCGCCGTCACGGCCGCGGCTCCCGGGAGGTGGGCCGCCGGCCGTCGCGAGACCACCCGAGCACTGGAGCACACGATGTCGCCGAACGGATCCGCCAGCGAGTTCCCCGAGACCGAGACCCGCGCGGCGGTGATCGCATGAGCGGGCCACTGGACGGGATCCGGGTCCTCGAGGTCGCGATGTACGGTTTCGTACCGTCGGCGGGCGCGGTGCTCGCCGACTGGGGCGCGACCGTGATCAAGGTCGAGCACGCCGTCACCGGTGATCCGCAGCGCGGCCTGCGGCAGATCGGCCCGATCATCGTCGAGGGCGACCCCAATCCCAATATCGAGCACGCCAACCGCGGCAAGCGCAGCATCGGGATCGATATGGCGAATCCGCGAGGGCGCGAGATCGTGCACCGGCTGGCCGAGACCGCCGACGTCTTCCTGACCAGCTTCCTGCCCTCGCACCGCGCGAAATTCGGCATCGACGTCGCCGACATCCGCGCGGTCAATCCCACGATCATCTATGCCCGCGGCAGCGGCCTCGGCCCCCGCGGCGCCGAATCCGACAAGGGCGGCTACGACATGACCGCCTACTGGTGCCGGGGCGGCGTGGCCGCCTCGATCACCCCGCCGGACGTGACCGGGATGATCGGCCCGCCAGGGCCCGCGTTCGGTGACACGATCTCCGGCACCAACCTCGCCGGCGGCATCGCGGCGGCCCTGGTGAAGCTGGGCCGCACCGGCGAACCGTCGGTGGTGGACGTCTCCCTGCTGTCCAGTGGCGTGTGGTCCATGGGGCACACCATCGCCCTGTCCGCCTATGCCGGCCGGCCGCTCGAGGCCGCGCCGACCGGTTCGCACGGCGCGCCGACCAATCCGCTGGTCGGGCTCTACGCGACGAAGGACGGACGGTACCTGTCGCTGGCGATGTTGCAGCCCACCAAGTTCTGGTCCGACGTGTGCCGCCACATCGATCGCCCGGAACTCGCCGACGATCCCCGCTTCGCCACCGCCGAGTCGGTCGCGGCGAATACCGAAGCGGGCGTGGCGATCCTGCGGGAGGCGATCGGGAGCCGCACGCTCGCCGAATGGACCGAACGCCTCGGCACGCTCGCCGGACCGTGGGCGCCGGTGCAGGATTGCCTCCAGGTCCTCGACGACCCGCAGGTCCGCGCCAACGAATACGTGCGGAAAGCGGGTGAGCTGCAACTGGTTTCGAGCCCGGTGCAATTCGACCTGACCGCACCCGACCTGTCCCCCGGTCCCGAGTTCGCCGCGCAGACCGAGGAGATCCTGCTGGAGCTGGGCCTGGACTGGGACGGCATCCTCGCACTCAAGTCCGCCGGCGCGGTCACGTAATCCCCCCGAGTCAGGAGCAGCACGTGTACATCCGTTACGAGGTCGCCGACCGGATAGCGACGATCACACTGAACCGGCCGGAGGCCGCCAACGCCCAGAATGCCGAGCTGCTGGACGAATTGGATGCCGCCTGGGTGCGCGCCGCCGACGATCCGGAGGTCGCGGTGATCGTGCTCCGGGCCGAGGGCAAGCACTTCTCCGCCGGACACGATCTGCGAGCGCGCGGCTCGTCCGACTCGACGGCCAAGCTGACCCTGGAACGGCTGTACGAGTTCGAATCCCGGCGTTATCTGGAGTATTCGCTGCGCTGGCGCAACATCCCCAAACCCTCCATCGCGGCGGTCCAGGGCCGTTGTATCTCCGGTGGGCTGCTGCTGTGCTGGCCCTGCGACCTGATCATCGCCGCCGAGGACGCGCAGTTCTCCGACCCCGTCGTGCTCATGGGTATCGGCGGCGTCGAATACCACGGCCACACCTGGGAACTCGGACCCCGCAAGGCCAAGGAGATCCTGTTCACCGGACGCCCCGTCACCGCGCACGAAGCCGAACAGGTCGGCATGGTCAACAAGGTCGTCGCCCGCGACCAACTCGACGCCGAAGCCCGCTCGTGGGCCGAGCAGATCGCCAAGATGCCCGCCTTCGGGCTGCGCCAGGCCAAACGCGCGGTCAACCAGACCCTCGACATCCAGGGCTTCTACGCCGCCATCCAGTCGGTGTTCGACATCCACCAGACCGGCCACGGCAACGCACTCAGCGTCAGCGGATGGCCCGTACTCGCGCGACTCGACGATATGAAGGCCAATATCACATAGCGCCTTGTCATCCCGGAAACGAAACGAGCCGACCATGCCACTGGACCCGAACGCCGCACCCCTGCGGTTCGGTATCGGACTGCACAGCGCCCGCATCGACCGGTGGGGCGATATCGCCGAGGAAGCGGACCGGCTGGGCTTCGAATCCGTCTGGATACCGGAACATCTCGTGGTCCCGATCGATTCGTCCGGAAGTCCGCACGCCGGTTCGGACCATCCGCCGATCCCGTCCGACATCCCGGTCCTCGACCCCTTCGGCGTGCTGTGTCATCTGGCGGCCCGGACGCGGCGAATCCTGCTGGGCATCAACGTCTACAACATCGGCCTGCGGCATCCGTTCGTCACCGCGCGGGCCGCGACCACGGTCGACGTCCTGTCCGGCGGGCGGCTGGCCCTGGGCCTCGGCGCCAGCTGGCTGCGCGCCGAATGGGACGCCGTCGGACTGGATTTCGATCGCCGCGGCGCTCGCGTGGACGAGACGATCGAGGTGTGCCGGCGACTGTGGTCCGAACCGATCGTCGAACACCACGGCGAATACTTCGATTTCGGGCCGCTGGCCTTCGAGCCGAAGCCGGTACAGCGGCCGGGACCGGCCCTGCACATCGGCGGCGACGGCCCGGCCGCACTGCGCCGGGCCGCCACCGCCGGCACCGGCTGGATGCCGATGAATCACAGCCTGGCCGAACTACCGGCGGCGCTGGCCCGGCTCGCCGACCTCGCCGCGCGGCACGGCCGCACCACCCCGCTCGAGGTGACCGTGCACGGCCGCATCACCGAGATCGCCGACCTGCGGCACTACGTCGACGCGGGCGTGACGCGGGTGATCGTCGCGCCGTGGACCAGAACCCGCACGGCGATCGAGGAACTGCGCGAATTCACCGAGCGGATCGTCCGGCCGTGGAATTCGAGCTTCGAGCCGGCCGGCCGCTGACCGGCGTCACCAGAGGCTTCCGGTGGGGTTGCGCACCAGGAGATCGGTGAGCTCCCGCAGCCGGTTGGCGCGCTTCCCGGCACGCAACTGCGCGGCCTTGGCCCGCCGGAAGTGATGGTGCAGAACATGTTCGACGGTCGTGCCGACCCCGCCGTGGATCTGCGCCGCGGTCAGCACGATCTCCACATACGACCGACCGGCGACGAATACCGCCAGCAGTGCGGCGGTGCGGTCGCGCTCCGGCGACTCCACCGCCGACAGGGCCTCGTCGAACGACAGCCGGGCGGCGTCCGCCGCGATCGCCATCCGGGACAGATGATGGCGCACCGCCTGGAAGTTCCCGATCGGCTGCCCGAACTGGATCCGCTCCCGCGCGTACCGCACCGAGAACTCCAGCACCGCTTCGCAACCGCCGACCATCACCGCGGCACGCAGCAGATTCGCCGCCGCGAGTGCGTATTCCGCATCCGGGCCCGGAATATCGTCGGCGAGAACATATTCCGCGGGCACCACCAGTCCGGCCACCTCGATCCGCGCCGCACGCTCGTTGTCGACACTGATCACCGCGGTGCGGCGCTCACCGAGCCGATCCCGCGGTACCGCCGCCACGGCCCAGCGCGAATCCTGTTCGGCCGCCGCGTCGTTCGCGACGGGCACCAGGAAGATCGTGGTGTCGCACTGCTGCGCCCATTCCACGACGATCGGCGGCCCGGCCAGCCGCAATCCGCCGTCGGGGTCCACCGTCGCCCGCACGGTGCGATCCGCGGGTGCGGCGAGCGCGTGCGGAACCCCCGCCGCGACCGCGCTCAGCATCGGATCGATCCGCGCGGCCGGCGCCACCGCTTGCAGCACGGTGGCGGCGCGGAGCGTCGGCAACCAGGGCGATGCGACGGCCGCACGGCCGAATTCGACCGCGACGGCCGCCGCCGCCGCGATCCCGGCGGCCGCGCCACCGACCCGTTCCGGCAGGCTCACCGCCGTCCAGCCGAGATCGACGATCTGCCGCCAGCGCTCGGCGTCGTAGCCGAGCGCGGATTCCTGTTGCCGATTCAGATAGCCGTTGTCGGCGAATCCGGCGAAGAACTCCCGCGCCGTGGCGGCGAGGAGAGCGACTTCGGTCTCCGTCGCCGTTGCGGTGTCGGTCATTTCGCCATCCCCAGTCCACGCGTCGCGATGATGTCCAGCTGGATCTCGTTGGTGCCGCCGCCGAATCGCCACACCGGCGACGAGCGCAGGCCGCGCTCCAGATGCCCGTGCGCCGGGGCGGATTCGCAGCCGTGCGCGATCGACCCGTCCTCGCCGATCAGATCCAGGCCGAGATTGCAGATCCGCTGGCGCAGTTCACCCCACCAGATCTTGTTCATCGACGCCTCCGCGTACGGCACCCGCCCCTCGGACAGCATCCGGGCGCCGCGCATCGCGAACATCCGGCACAGCTCCACGTCGACGGCCAGCTCGCCGACGGTCGCCTGCAGCGCGTGCGCCTCGGCGGTGTCGCCGTCGAGCAGCCCGGCCGGCCCGGCCCATTCGGTCAATTGCCGTAATTCCCACCGAGGTTCGTTGTGATAGAACATCCGCTCGAAGTTCAGCGCGGCGGTGATCGCCGACCAGCCCGCGTCCTGCGCGCCGACCAGACCGCTCGCCGGGATCCGGACATCGTCGAGGAATACCGCGTTGGTGCGCTCACCGCCCTGGGTGATGATCGGCCGAATCGTGATGCCCGGCACGTCCATCGGCGTGATCAACAGGCTCACGCCCCGATGGCGGGACTCCGGTGTGCCGGTCCGTACCGCGAGCCACAGATGGGTCGCCACCGACGCGCCGGTGGTCCAGATCTTCTGCCCGTTCACGACGTACTCGTCACCGTCGCGAACGGCCTTGGTACGCAACGACGCCAGATCACTGCCGGCATCCGGCTCGCTGTACCCGATCGCGAATTCCAGCTCACCGGCCAGGATTCGCGGAAGATACTCGGCCTTCTGCGCATCGCTGCCCAGCCGCACCAGCACCGGGCCGATCGCGTTCAACGTCAGCAGCCCGTTCGGCAGCCGCCGGTTGTAGAGCTCCTCGGCGAACAGCCACTGCTCGATCGCCGACAGACCGCGGCCACCGAACTCCCGCGGCCACGACACGCCCAGCCAGCCGTCGGCCCCGAGCCGGCGCAGGAACCGCCGGCCGTGCTCGCGCGGCTGCATGGGGTCGTCGATGTTCTCCGCCCGCGTCGCCTCGATCAACTCCGGATCCAGAGTGTCGAGATAGGCGCGCAGATCGGTCAGGAATCCGAGCTGACTCGGTCCGAGTGTGGCTTTCACGCGTTGTCCTCTCGCCGACGGGCCTCGCCCGCGGTCTTGCCGGATCCAGGCTATGCCCGCGCGAATGGCGTAGTCAACCAATCAGTTGACTTCAGAAGGCTTGCCGCGCCGACATGCCGCGTTATTATCAACCATGTAGTTGAATACAAGCGAGGGACCGATACACGTGCCGATCAATGAAACCCTGGCCACGACCACGCCGCCGCGGCTCGAGACCTTCGGCTGGCGGTCCGACGATGTGCTGTTGTACCACCTGGCCCTGGGGGCCGGATCGGCTCCGACCGATCCCGCCGAACTCGCCTACGTCACCGAGCCGGACCTGCGGGTGCTGCCGTCGTTCGCGGTCGCGGCGCGCTCGCTGCACGAGGCCGGACCGCCGGACCTGGACTGGCCCGGGATCGAGGCCGACCTGTCGCAATATCTGCACGGTAGCCAGCGGATCGACCTGCACGCCCCGATCCCGGCCGCCGCCACCGGCGCGATCGCCGAGACCCGGGTGGCCGCCGTGTACGACAAGGGCAAGGCGGCGCTGGTCTGCCTGGAGACCACGGCCCGCACCGCCACCGGGACCCCGCTGTGGACGGAGACCTCGCGGCTGTTCATCCGCGGTGAGGGCGGATTCGGCGGTGAGCGGGGACCGTCGCAGGACATCGCGATACCGGACCGCGCCCCGGACGCCGTCCGCACCGTCGCGACCCTGCCGCAGCAGGCACTGTGGTATCGGCTGCTCGGCGACCGCAATCCGCTGCACAGCGATCCGGTGGCCGCCGAGGCCGCCGGATTCCCGCGGCCGATCCTGCACGGGCTGTGCACCTACGGGATCGCGCTGAAGGCGGCGCTGCGGATCCTGCTCGACGACGACACCGCGGCCGTCCGCGGCTACGACGCCAAATTCACCGGCGTCGTCTTCCCCGGCGAATCCCTGCACCTGTCCGGCTGGCGCGACGGCGACCGGATCGTGCTCACCGCGACCGTCGCCGACCGCGACGACGCGCCGGCGCTGCTGGCCGAACTCACCGTCGGGGCCGTCGCGTGATCGCCCTCGATCGTGAACTACCCGCCGCGGTCGCCGACTGGCTCGCCACCGCGCTGCCCGCGGCCGCGCCGCCGTTGCGCTGCGAACGGATCAGCGGCGGCTACAGCATGCTCACCTACCGCCTGCTGGACAGCGCCGGCCGCTGCTGGGTGCTGCGGCACCCACCGGCCGGGCACACTTCCGGGAAGGCGCACGACACCGACCGCGAGGTGCGGGTCATGTCCGCGCTGGCCGGCAGCGCGGTACCGGTGCCCCGGCTCGCGGCGGTCGGCGCCGCCGCCGATCCGCTCGGATTACCTTGTCACATCACCGAATTCGTGCCCGGCTTCGTCCTCGCCGACGCCACCGCCGCGGCCCGCGACGTCGCACCCGCGGCGCTGCGCACCGCGACCGAGCAGATCGTGGATGTGCTGGCCACCCTGCACTCCCTCGATCCCGATGCGGTGGGCCTCGGCGATTTCGGGCCGCGCTCGGGCTATGTCGCCCGGCAGTTGCACCGCTGGCGGTCGGTCATCGATGCCGCGGCCCGGCCGGAGACCGCCGCGGCGGTGGCCCGGCTGCACGCGCTCGCGACCGTGATCGAGACCGACCTGCCGACCGGCGGCCCGGTCCGGATCGTGCACGGCGACTATCGGCTCGGCAACGCGATCGTCGGCCCGGACGGGCAGGTTCGCGCGATCCTCGATTGGGAACTCGCCTCGCTCGGTGATCCGCTGGCCGATCTCGCCGCGCTGGTGGCGTTCTGGCGGCCGCCCGCGGTCGCGATGCTCGGCGACGAGATGCCCACCACCGCACCCGGCGCGATCACCGTCGAGGAGGTGATCGACCGCTACCGGTCCCGATCCGGGGTGCCGATGGACGATTTCTGGGTCTACGACACCTTCGCGTCCTGGCGCCTGGCCTGCACCGCGCTGCGGGCCCATGCCCGCTTCGCCTCCGGCGCGATGCACGATCAGGGTGGCCTGGAACGGTTCCGGGTGGCCTGCGGATCGTGGATCGACGCCGCCGAGCGGGCCGCCGCGGCCCGGTGACCGACGCGAGCGCCGCCCCGGTCCGCAATGGACTTCCGGGGCGGCGCAGGCGTTTTCGGGCCCGGCTCGGTCAGAGCAGTTCCAGGACGGTGGCATTGGCCATGCCGCCGCCCTCGCACATGCTCTGCAGGCCGTAGCGAATTCCGTTGTCCACCATGTGATGTACCAGGCGCGTCATCAGGATCGCGCCGGATCCACCGAGCGGATGGCCCACCGCGATCGCGCCGCCGAGCGGATTCAGCCGCTTCGGATCGGCGCCGGTCTCCGCCAGCCAGGCCAGCGGCACCGAGGCGAACGCCTCGTTGATCTCGAAGGCGCCGATGTCGCCGATCGACAATCCGGTCCGGGCCAGCACCTTCGCGGTCGCGGGGATCGGGCCGGTCAGCATCATGATCGGATCGCTACCGGCGACCGCGAATCCGTGCAGCCGGACCAGCGGCCGCAGTCCCAGCTGGGCGGCCTTCTCGCCGGTGGTGATCAGCAGTGCGCCGGCGCCGTCGGAGATCTGCGACGAGTTACCGGCGTGGATGACCCCGCCCTCCTTGAAAGCCGGTGGGAGCGAGGCCATCCGCTCCGGCGTGGTACCGCGGCGGACCCCCTCGTCCACGGTGAGCCCGGTGCCCTCGACCGGTACGTACTGCGTCGCGAAGGCGCCGCCGTCGATCGCCGCGGCGGCCAGATCGTGTGAGTTGAGGGCATATTCGTCGAGTTGCTGCCGCGACAGCCGCCACCGCTCGGCGATCATCTCGGCCCCGATGCCCTGATTCGGCGTCTCCGGATAACGTTCGCCGAACAGCGGGCCGAACGGCTCACCGAACCGGCCGCTGGTCACCGAACCCATGGGCACCAGGCTCATCACCTCGGCGCCGCCGGCCACCACCACCTCGGCCTGACCCGACATCACCAGGGCGGCAGCGAAATGCGCCGACTGCTGCGACGAGCCGCACTGCCGGTCGATCGTGGTGCCCGGCACGGACTCCGGCCACCCGGCGGCCAGCACCGCGTTGCGGGCCATGTTCAGCGCCTGGGCGTCCACCGGCTGCACGCACCCCCAGACCACATCGTCGACCACGGCCGGATCGATCCCGGTCCGCGCCACGAGCGCTCGCAACACCCACGCGGACAGGTCGACCGGATGCACACCGGCATAGGAGCCGTTGCGCTTGCCGATCGGCGTGCGCACGGCGGCGACGATCACCGCATCTCTCATGATTCATCCCATCCGGCGCCCGGTCGCACGCGATGCGTTGCCGGGCAACCATTCTCACGGTCGACTGTCTGTCGGGTACCGATCCGGCCGCGCCTCACGGCATTCCGATCGGCCGGCCGTCGACGAGCTGATCGAGGATCTCCACGATGCCGAGCCCGTGCCGTCCGTCGTCGGTGCCGAATTCGTAGGCGGAGTAACCGATCCGGGTGATCGCCCGGGTCCCGTCCGCCGCCGCGGTGACGTGCCGCAGCGGCACGAATTGTTCGGGCCGCCGGACGGTTCCGGTGAGCCGGAACGCACCGGCCGGCGCGCGCAGCGCGCAGTCCACCCGCCGCCCGAACCCGTCGGGGGTCCAGTCCAGGCGCAGATCGTCCAAGGTCGCCTCGGCGGTGACGCCGTCGGACACCACGGCCGCCCGCCGAGTCAGGCCACCGTCGTGGCGGCTCACCTCGAGCGCCATCACGGCGCTGCCGTCGTCGAGAATCGCGGTGACCCAACGGTGATACCGCAGGCCCGACCACTCCCGCGGTCCCCAGGAATGATCGCGCAGCCCGCCCCCGGCCATCGGATAGGACCGATCACCCACCCGCAGTTCGCCACCGACCCGGACGAACTGCTCGTAGTGACCGACGGCGAGACTGTCCTCGAGCACATGCGCCGGATCGTTTCCGTCGGTGCCGAACGACATTCCGTCACCGGCGACCTCGAACCGCAGTGCCACACCCACCTTCGGGGCCGCGCGCAGCGCCGCACCCGGATCCGAGAGTGCCCGCGGCTCGGTGAATTCCGACATGTCCCCGGTGAAGGTCAGCCGCTGCCGGGCGTGCGGCTCGTCGATCTCGATGGCCAGCGACCCGACCTCGAACGCGTCCGGCGGTATCGCGGCGGCCTTCTCGAACGCGGCCAGGGTCCGCCCGTCGGGCAGGAAGATCAGTGCGGTGGACTGCGCCGCGGACCGATTCTGCTGGACGGCCGCGCGGACCCAGCCGACGATGCCCGTCGACGCGGAGGCGAAGTTGTAATAGGTGCTCTCGTTGTAGTTCGCCGACCCGTCCGGCCGATGCCGGAATTCGTGCTGCGGATCGATGGTTTCCGCGAACATCGACACGATTCTCCCTCAGTGTCCGGCGGCGGGTTTCGATTCGCCGTTCGGGCCGAAGTAGAACTGCTTCGACCAGCGCCGGAACGAGGCGTAGGCGTCGGCCTCGCGGCCCGCGAACGGCGGATGTTCGACGTAGCGCTGGTTCTCCCAGATCTTGAAATCGTGCCGGATCTGGCCCTTCTGGAAGGTGATCATCTTGCCCGACCGGCCGGTGGGCTCGTCGCCCGCGTCGCCCGGTTCCCGGGTGGCGGTGATGGTGTCGAACAGCTTCGAATGCTCGGCGTCCACCGGAGTCGTGGCGGTCAGCTGCGAGGTGACGAACTCGCCGACCTTGAACCGGGCGTTGGACAGGCCCAGACCCCAAGCCTCCGTTTCGATCTCACCCTCCATCGGACCGTCCGGGGTGAGCCACGTCTTCGCCTTGTTCGCTCCGAACAGGAAGCTGATCCGGGTCCGCAGATAGTGCTCCTTCTCCTCCCAGAGGATGGGATTGCCGGCGCGACCGGCCCCGTGGACATAGGGGAAGTGCTCGAAATCGGGGGTGTTCTCCACCGGCGACTGCGGGATGATCTTGCGGATCCCGATGTGGTCGGCGCCCTGCGGGAAGATCGGGTAGAAGTTCTCCTCGTCCAGGAATTCCGTGATACCCGGCCACTCCCAGAAGGGTTCGCGGCCGAAGCCGTCGTACCACGCCAGCAGCAGCCCGGCGACCTCACGGGTGTGCCACGCCGGAATCCGCACGCGGCGATCGGCTTCCGGGTCGTACGGGATGGTGCCGAGCGATCCGTCGCCGCGCCACTGCCAACCGTGGAACGGGCATTCGATGCAGTCGCCCTGGACCTTTCCGCCGTAGCCGAGATGCGCGCCCAGGTGCGGGCAGTACGCGTCCAGCAGCGACGCCTGTCCGTCCTCGGTGCGGAACAGGACCAACTGCTGATCGAAGTACTTGACCGGCTCGACGTCGCCGGTCTTCAGCTCCGCCGAGTAACCGATCTGGTACCAGCCGGTGGGGAATGCCTCGTACGGCCAATCGCGCATATCGTGTTCTCCTTCGTGATCGGCCGATCCGATCGGCCGTGTCGATCGCTTCGGACCGGCGGTTCAGGCCGGGAAGTGGGCGGGTAGATGTTTGATGCCGTGGACGAAGGTGTTCTTCAGCCACACCGGTTCGCCGATCTCGACCTTCGGTGTCCGCGTGAGCAATTCGCGGAACAGCGCCCGCAGCTGGGTCTTCGCCACATGACTGCCGAGGCAGTAGTGCACGCCGCCGCCCCCGAAGCCGATGTGCGGGTTGTGGTTCCGCGTGATGTCGAAGACGTCCGCGGTACCCCCGAACGCCGACGCGTCGCGATTGCCGGAGCAGTAGAACAGCGCGACCTTGTCGCCGGCGTTGATCCGGGAGCCGCGGATCTCGGTGTCGCGGGTGGCCCGTCGCGAGAACGACATCACCGCCGAGGCCCAGCGCACGAATTCCTCGACGGCGCCGCCGATCCGGCCGTCCCAGTCCGCGAGCAGCCATTCCCGCTGTTCCGGATTCCGGGCCAGCCCCAGCATCGCGTGCGAGGTGGTCTGTTTGGTGGTGTCGTTGCCGGCCGAGGACAACAGGATCATGAACGCACCGATCTGGTCGTTGGTCAGCCGGTGACCGTCGATCTCGGCCTGGACGATATTGGTCATCAGATCGTCCTCGGGCTTGCGGCGGCGCGCCTCGGCGATCTCGATCGCGGCGTTGCGCAGCAGTTCGACCTGGGTGAGCATGATCGTCAGGCTGTCCACATCGGTGGCCATCTTCTCCTCGCCGGCGCCGAACAACGCCTCGGCGGCGCGGCGGACCGGTTCGCGATCCTTCTGATCGATCCCGATCATGTCCGAAACCGTGTGCATGGGAAGCAGACTCGAACAGGCGGAGACGAAATCGACGTCGCCCGCGCCGATCAGCCCGTCGACGATCACCCGCGCGGTCTGCTCGATCTGATGCTGGATGCGCTTGACCTGGCGCGGGGTGAACGCGGCGGCGATCAGCTTCCGGAAGATGGTGTGTTCCGGCGGATCCATGGTCAGGAAGAACGACATCGCCACCTGTGGTTCCTTGGGCATCGGGCTGACCGCGACACCCTCGGCGGAGGTGAACAGCTCGGAATTCTTGCTGACGTAGACGATGTCCTGATGCGTGGTCGCCGCCCAGAATCCGGGCTCCGTATAGGGGAAATCCGCGGGCAGCGGCGCATGCCAGGTCGGGCCGGCCTCGGTGCGCAGCCGCGCGAAGCTCCGCTCCCGCTCGTCGAAGGTGCTGTCCCAGAACGCCTGGGAGGAGATGTCGATCGAATGATGTTCCGGCGTCATGACTACAGCGACCCTTCGTCGGAGGTGAGCAGAACCGGCTTCACGGTCAGTCCGGCCCGGGAATCGGCCTCGGCCTTGTCGATATCGGCGAACGGATAGGTCCGCACGAGCCTGTCGAACGGGAATCTGCCGCGCCGCCACAGCTCGATCAGCTGCGGGATGAACACCTGCGGCACCGCGCTGCCCTCGAGCAGATACGACATCGACCGGCCGTTGCCGAGCAGATAGGGATTGAGCGGGATCTCCTCGAGCCCCACCCCGACCAGACCGCAGAAGCCGCGCACCGCAAGCGAACTCAGCGCGGTGACGATCACGCTCGGGATCGCGGTGGTGTCGAGGGCGTAGTTCACCCCGCCGCCGGTGAGATCCCTGATCCGCGCGGCGATCTCGGGATCCGCGCCGTCGAGGGCAGTGATCGCCCCGAGTTCCAGCGCCAGCTCCCGGCGCGCCGGATTGACGTCGACGGCGATGATCGCGCCGGCGTTGACCAGCGCCGCCGCCATGACCGCGGACAGGCCGACGGCCCCCGCGCCGAAGACGGCGATCGTCTCACCGGGCCGCACACCCATCTCCAGCAGCACCGACCCCGCACCGGTCTGGATGCCACAGCCCAACGGCCCCAGCAACGACAGCGGCAGATCGGGATCGACCCGCACGACATTGCGCGCGGTGGCCACGGCATGCTCGGCGAAACTCGACTGACCGAACCAGCGGGCCGCGATCTGCTCCCCGGTCGCGGAGACCGCACCCGCGGACTCGTCCCGGCGCTTACCCGAGGTGTTCAGCAGGTCGAAATGGTGGCAGTAGGACGGCTCCCCGCGGTGGCAGCGC